>CBESWV010000126.1:0-10764 GCA_965533305.1 uncultured bacterium
CGAGGGCCGCCACCGCCTTCATGTGCGAGTGGTAGGCGAACTCGTCCTGCTGTTCGCGGGTGATCCCGTAGTTGCGCGCCACGACTTCGGCGGTGGTTCCCATGGCGGCATAGGCGTTGGGAAACGTGTCCATGAGTCCGGGGTAGGCGATGGGCTTGTTTCCACCCATGGCGACCATGGACATGGACTCCACGCCGCCGGCAATGACGATGTCGGCATTGCCGGCCCGGATGGTGTCGGCGGCCAGGGCGATGGTCTGCGAACCGGACGAACAGAATCGGTTGACCGTCATGGCCGGCACATCCACCGGGAAGCCGGCCGCAAAACCGATGAGACGAGCGATGTTCATGCCCTGTTCACCTTCGGGCATGGCGCAGCCGAAGACGATGTCGTCAACCATGGCTTTGTCGAGGCCCGGCGTGCGTTCCACTAGGGCTTTGAGCATTTCTGATGCGAAATATTCGGGCCGGGTATCTTTGAGGCTGCCCTTTTTCGCCCGCCCGACGGGGGTCCTGGCAACGGAAACGATGACGGCTTCTCGCATGTCTTGATCCCCCTTCAGTTCCGCAGTGGTTTGTTGTTGACGAGCATGTATTTGATCCGGTCCTGGGTCTTTGGTTCTCCGCAGAGCGACAGGAATGCCTCACGCTCCAAGTCGAGGATGGTCTGCTCGCTCACCGGGTCGTTGATGGTCGTGTCGCCACCGGTGAGGATGCGTCCCAGGTGGGTCGCGATCTTCTCGTCGTGCGATGAAATCCAGTGCGTGAGTTTCATGTTGTGGAGCATCATCTCTAGGGTTGCGAGCCCCTCCTTGCCCGGTAGCTTGTAGCTCTTGGGCAGGGGTGGATGATAGCCCTCGTCGGCCATTGCCATAGCCATCCGTTTTGCAGTCCACAACTGCTGGTCGCGATTGATCTCAACCTTGTCGAAGGGCCGCAGGAACTTGCGGTCGCGTGCTTCCTCACCCGATGTCGCCACCTTGGCCATGCCGATGTTCTCGAATGCCGTGCGGATGAAGGGAATCTGGGAGAGGATCGGCTCGTCAACGCCCTCGAGAACCCGTTCGAGCATGAACAGACATCCGCCGCCCGCGGGAATCACCCCGACGCCGACTTCGACGAGTCCGATGTAGGATTCGGCTGCGGCGCAGACGCGGTCGCCACCCATGGTGATCTCGCAACCGCCGCCGAAGGTGAAGCCGAAGGGTGCGGTGATCACGGGTATGGAGGCCTTGCGCAACCCGGTCGTCAGCCCCTGGAATACTTGGATCATCTCGTCGAGGAGAGCCCACTGATCGGCTTGGACCGCCTCGAGGATCATCAGAAGATTGGCGCCCGCGGAGAAGTTCTCGCCCTGGTGGTGAACCACCAGCCCTCGGAAATCGCGTTCGGCGATCTCGACGCCTTTGGTCATGACCTCGGTGATGTACTCATCCACCGGATTGAGCTTGGGTTGCAGGGTGGAGTGGAACTCGACGCAGGCGATGCCGTCGCCGATGTCGATCAGCGAGGCGCCCTGGTTGCCGAAGACCAGTTTCTTCTCGTCGAGCTTGATCTGCGACAAGACCATGAAGCTTTCCGGCTTGGGCTCCTTGACGTAGGACTTGCTGGACGGATCGTAGACCTGCCGGCCATCGGCCGACTCGATGTAGAAGCTCTCATGGCCGGATGCCAGCATTTCTTCAACCCATGGGGCGGGTTCGACGCCGTCGGTCTTCATCCGTTCGAGTGCGGTTGCGACGCCGAGAGCATCCCAGGTTTCAAACGGCCCGAGAGCCCAGTTGAAGCCCCACTTGAGGGAGTTGTCGATGTCGACGATGGTGTCCGAGATCTCACCGAAGCGGCGCGAGGTGTAAGCGAGGGTGTCGCGCAGCAGCGCCCAGGCAAACGCGCCTGCCCGGTCGTCCGCTTCAACCAGATCTTTGATCCGTTTTCGAACATCGTGGGTTTTTCTGGCCTTGCCGAGAGAGGCATACTTGTAGGATGTCTTTGCTCGGCGTTCGCCGGTCTTCCAATCGATGACGAGCTTGGTCTTTGATCCATCGGGGTTCTTCTGAATGCCGGTGAAGCCGCCCTTGGCCTTGGTCTTTCGGCCGAGTGCGCCGTCGGCGATCATCGCCTTGACGAAATCTGGGACGGTGAAAAGATCCAACTCCTCATCGTCGGGGCAGCCCTCGGCGATGGTGTTGATGACGTGGGCCATCACGTCGATGCCGACGAGATCCGAAGTCCCGAAGGTCGCGCTGCCCGGGTGGCCCATGGCGGGGCCTGTGATGGCGTCGACCTCATCAACCTGGTAGTCCATCTCCATCATGTGGTGGAGGGTGGATACGATGCCGTAAACACCGATGCGGTTGCCGACGAAGTTGGGGGTGTCCTTGCCGAAGACGATGCCCTTGCCGAGCCGGAAACGGCCGAATTCGGTGAAGAAGTCGACGATTTCGGGAGAGGTCTCCTCGCCCGCCACCAACTCCAGCAGCTTCATATAGCGAACCGGGTTGAAGAAGTGGGTGACCAAGAAGTGCTTCTTGAAGTCCTCGGAGCGACCCTCGGTCATTCCCTCGATGGACAGACCCGAGGTGTTCGATGAAATGATGGCGCCCGGTTTCCGGATTTCATCGAGGCGGGCGAAGACCTTCTGCTTGATGTCGAGTCGTTCGACCACGACCTCGACGATCCAGTCACAGTCGGACAACCGTTCCCAGTCGTCTTCGAAGTTACCGACCTCGATCAGCGGCAGGAACCGCTTGGAGTAGAGGGCCGCGGGTTTTGACTTTTTTAAACCGTCGAGTCCGGCCAACGCGAACTTGTTTCGAAATCGAGGGTCGCTTTCGGTCAGACCCTTTTTCGCGTCCGCGTCGGTGAACTCAGGTGGAACGATGTCGAGCATCAACACCGGAATCCCGGCGTTGGCGAGGTGGGCTGCGATCCCGGAGCCCATGACGCCGGCTCCGAGCACCGCGGCTCGTCGGATCTCTTTGCGCATGGATCAACCTCCTGATGTCATTGGTTGAAGCCGCCTCCCGAACCCCTGCCGGGGAAGGGTGGGCATGTGATGAATGAACACTCATTCATTCTCCAACATCTGCCGCGAGTTGGCAAGCGGGGAGGGTTGATTCGTCGGGTCAACTCTGTTGCGATCTGAATCTTTTGAGTGCATCTCGTTGAAAGAAAGTATGTTGAGTCTCGAGTCGAGATCGCAGGGCTTGCGACGCAGTGCGGCATGTGTGCGCCACGCACGGTGGTTCCGGTTGGCCGTATCGTCGCAATTGCGTACCTGACACGTCCCGGTGCGGCGGATTTTCTGTGTGTCCAACTCAGGAGTTGGATGGAGAACTCTTCACGCGATTCCCGGCGGGAGTGATGGCCGCTTCGCCTATCGATCTCCGCTACAATGTCGGTCATGTTCTGAAGCGAATTCGAGGAGGTCTTCCATGCGTCGATTGGTTGTGTTGCTCGTGGTGTTCTTTCTGGTGGCTCCCGCGGTTTGGGCCGGCGAACTCGCGGATGTGAAGATGGCGGACGAAATCACGGTGGGGGATGCGACCCTTCAACTCAACGGGATGGGTTTGAGAAAGAAGATGTGGGTCAAGGTCTATGTGGCCGGACTCTACCTGGAATCGCCGGCCAAAGACGCGGCCGAAGCCGTCAACGTCGGTGGGACAAAACGGGTGGTGATGCATTTTCTCACTAATAAAGCCGGCAAGAAGAAGATGGATGCGGCATGGGTCGAGGGTTTTAAGGCAAACTCACCTTCCACCTACGCCTCGATGGCCGATCGCGTCAAGCAGTTCGCTGATCTTTTCGGAAACATGAAGGTCGGAGATGTCATCGAATTGACCATGGTTTCCGGTGGCGGGACGACCGCTTCGGTGAACAGTGAAACAAAGGGCGTCATCGACGGGGATGACTTTGCCGCCGGGCTCCTCAGGGTCTGGCTCGGTGACCACCCGCCATCGGATGAACTCAAGTCCGGGATGCTCGGGGGGGCATGATTTCTTTTTTGGACGACTTTTTTCTCCATTTGAGCGTCAAACGGCGGTTAAAGATTCTCTGATAGTCTGTGCCAATTGCGGATAGAAATAAAAAGTGATAATCTCGTTAACACGCGTTGAATGATCCCCGTACATTCGGAATCATTGTTGAGACCAGATCGCGTAGCGCAGCGAAAGCGGCGAAGGGAACGGTAAATGATGCGTCGAAGGATGAGCGCTTCGGTCGGCTTTGTTCTGATCCTCCTGTCTGCGGTGACCGTTTCCGCTCAAGACGCTGAGGGCGGGGCACCGAGCATCGATTCACAGCGGGGCAAACCAAATACTTATGAGGCAATCCCTGTCGGCCCGTTTCTCTTCACTCCGGCTCTCCAGCTGAACTGGCAGTACCGCGACAATATCTTCTTCACACCCACCGATCCCATCTCCGACCAGGTCTGGATGGCGCGTGCGCGTTTCCAGTTCGAGCTGCCCATTAACGAGTCGTACCTGCTGTTTTCCTATACGCCACAGTATCGCGACTATCAGGATTACGAACTCGATGACAAATGGAGTCATTTCTTCGACTTCATCGCCGGTTTTGAGTTCTCCAACGGGGTCATCCTCGATATGACCTACAAGTACATGGAAGGCAACCTGGAGAACCGCGAAGTCGATCCCGGGGGTGAGCTCTACTGGGGCGATCGGTGGTACAAAAAGAACTTCGCCGCCATCCAGCTTTCGTACTGGGCGAGCGCCAAAGACGGTTTCAACATCGAAGTCGATTACACCGATCTCAATCACGAAGACCCGGATCTCTGGTACGACTACACGAGTCTCACGGCCGGCGCCGGCTGGCTCCACCAGCTCAGCGAGATCCTGGTCATGAATCTTGCCTACCGGCACTCCGAGTTCCAGCCGCAGGAGAACCTGTTTTTCGACAACGAATTCCGTCAGTCGAAATCAGACGAAATCACGGTCGGGTTCCGGGGAATGGTCAGCCCGGTGATCAAGACCGAGATCGTGGTGGGCTATCGGAAGACCAGCTACAACGTTCCCGGCGAGGCGTCCGAGATCATTCCTGATTTCACCGGCTTTATCATGAAGGGGTACTTCAACTGGGATTTGGGCCACGGTTCGGCGCTCCGGCTCGATCTCCTGAGGTCGGATTACCCGTCGAACTTCGGGATCAATGCCAATTATGTGGCGACCGGGGCGAGCCTCCAGTACCAGTATCAATACAACCGATTCAGCGCCCAGATTCGAGGGCGCTATCAGGTCAACGACTACGCCGTGCGGGATCTTCTGACCGGCGAGGATCGCAAGGATCCGATCTCGACCATCGGTCTTGGTCTCGGCTACCGTTTCGGACCCTATATCTCGCTGTGGGGCGGATATCTGTATGAGAACCGGGATTCCACACTCGAGAGATACGGATACAACTACAACGTCTTCACCCTCGGTCTGATCATCGGCTACTGAGGAATCTCCAGAGCGGTCCCGACGAATCAGATTCAGCAAACCGCAATTCGAAGATGAATCCACCAACTCAGAAAGTGCAGGGCACCGAAGGTGGTGGTGCGCAGTCAGGTTGCCTGCGGTGCTCGTTGGGAGTGGTCGTCGACGGATGGGCCCAAAGTGAGATCCCTTGGTGCAGATTGTGCTACCTTCTGCCCATGCGGTTGGCTTGTCTCACGTTGATTCTGGTCGGAGTGCTGGTGGTTCCCGTCGCCGCCCAGGAAGAGGCCGAAGTGGCTTCCTCGGGTTACAGGGTCGGCGCCGGTGATGTCCTCCGAGTCGAGGCCTACAACCACGACGAGATCTCCGGCAATTTCGCCGTCGAGGTTGCGGGCGAGATCAGCTTCCCCATGCTCGGCCGGGTCGAGGTGGCGGGGCAGACGACATCGGAAATCGCAAATCGTCTCGAAGCGCTGCTCGAGCGGGACTACTACGTTGATGTTCAGCTCCAGGTCGAGGTCGAGGCGTACCACTCCAAGCCGGTGACCGTGCTCGGCGAGGTGTCGCGCCCCGGGACGTATTACCTCGAGGGGAAGACCTCGCTGCACAAGATTCTGGCTGAAGCCGGTGGCCTCAAGTCTTCAGCGGGTCAGTTTGTCGAGTTGCGCCGGGTCCAGGAGGTCGATGGGGCGGAATTGCCGTTTGTCAGAACCTATGGAACCGCTTCGATCCTCAAGGGTGAAGCCGGTCGTGACATCATCCTGCAGCAGGGCGATGTGATCTCGGTTTCCGCCAAAGAACAGTTTTTCATCACCGGAGAGGTGGCGAAGCCGGGCCAGTATGATCTGACACCGGGGATGACCTTGATGCAGGCGATTTCTCATGCCGGTGGGCAGGGCAAGTTCGCGTCCCAGACCGTCGAGGTCCATCGGGGCGGTAACGGTGACAAAGAGATCATGACCTTTGATGTTTCCCATATTCGCAAGGGGAAGGAAACGGATCCCGTCATCAACGCCGGCGATGTACTCATCATTCGGCGGCGCTTCTTCTAAGTATTCTTCGATCCATTGATTTGACAACAAACTCAGCGGAACGTACGATGAGTGTGCGTTTTTGGAGGCCTTCATGCGGCGGCTGATGATGATCGGTGTGTTGGTTATGCTCGTTGCCACGGTAGCGGTCGCCCAGACCGACATTGAAAAAGTGAGTGCAAAAGACGCCATCACCCACGGTGAGTTCGCCCAGATGGTGATGGATATCGCGCTCGGGTACGAAGAGGCGACCCCGGATCCCGTCACCGCTCTCGAGAAGCTCCAGCTCTGGGGGATCATCCCCGCCACGTGGGAGGTCGATGCGCCCCTGACTCACGGCGAGCTTTCCCAGGTTCTGGCTCATGTGGGGATCGAGTATCTTCCCGCCAAACCAGATGCCGCCGTATCGGGTGTCTTTGTCCAGGCGATGCTCTGGAGGGAAGTCGGTAAGCTCCGTGACTACAACGCCAAGAGGCTCGGACACGGATTCTCGGCAAACCACGTCCTCGACTCGGGTGTCGATCGCGCGGTGAGCCCTTCAGATTTCGACTGAGCTGCAGCGCCTCGATCCAGGATTCAACACGGCGGCCTCGGCCGCCGTTTTCTGTCGTTCACTCTCGCGGTTTCCACGGTACACTTTGGCCATCGAACGGGTCCCATTCTCATCAGGCTTGACCCGCTCCTTTGGAGGACAGCCATGAGCTTCGAAAACCTCAAGATCGCCGATGCCGACGGGATTCGCACCGTCACCATCAACCGTCCCGACAAACTCAACGCACTCAATGTGGCCACCGTCGCCGAGTTGGGCGCCGCCATCGCCGACACCGCGAACGATGACGCCATTGCAGCCGTGATCGTCACCGGAGCGGGCGACAAGGCGTTTGTCGCCGGGGCTGATATTTCCGAGCTTCAGTCCCTGGGACCGGTGGAGGCCAAGGAGTTCGCTCTGAGAGGTCAGGCGGTGTTCAGGGGATTGGAACGACTGACCAAGCCGGTCATCGCGGCGGTCAACGGCTACGCGCTGGGTGGTGGCTGCGAGCTTGCCATGGCGTGCCACATCCGAGTCGCCACCTCGAACGCGATCTTCGGTCAGCCCGAGGTCAAGCTCGGTCTCATCCCGGGTTACGGCGGGACTCAACGACTGCCGCGGCTGATCGGTCGAGGGAGAGCTCTGGAGATCCTGTTGACCGGGAAGAACGTCAACGCCGAAGAAGCCCTGCGAATCGGTCTGGTCAACGCCGTTTGTGAGCCCGCTGAACTCGATGGAGTCGTGGCCGGGATCCTCAAAGCCGTGATGGGCAACGGCCCGCTCGCGGTCAGCCACTGCATCGAGGCCGTCAACTCGGGATCGGAGATGGGTCTGGACGACGGTTGCCTCCTCGAAGCTACGCTCTTTGGGGTCGGGGCCGCAAGTGAGCAAATGCGCGAGGGGACAACCGCGTTTCTCGAAAAGCGCAGACCCGACTTCAAAAAGAACTGAATCGACGCCCGTGCCGGTGCCGATCGATGAAGTGGGGGTTCAGACCTTGATCCATCGGCGGCGGCCTCGTAGTATGCTGGAATCTGAACATTGACGGAGGATTGCTTGAGCGAACCTGATGAAGGATCCAGCAGGATCAAGGTTGTAGACCGGAGGCGTTTCGACGACCGTGGCGATCTGCGCCCGGATATGCCGAAACTGGAACCAAAGCCGATTGCGCCGCCTCCCGAGAAAGCAGTTGAACCTGCTCAGTCCGAGGCGGTCCCCCCGAAACCCGAGACCGAAAGCCAGCCACCGGGATCCCAGTCTGCGGGAGAAAGCTCTCCGCTGTTTCTTGATCTGGTTGCCGGTCTCGCCCAGCAGGCGGAGATGCTCATGAAAGGCGACCAGGGAATGCCGGCTCAGCCGGCCGAGGCGCAACGGGTGATCGAGTATCTCGCCATGTTGGAAAGCAAGACCGTGGGGAATCTGTCCGGCGAGGAACAACAGATTCTCTCCAACGTCATCTATCAACTCCGGTCGTTGTTTGTGCAAACGAATCGATGATTGCGATTCGATGGATCTCCGTGCTCGTCTGCGCCCTCTTGGTGGCGCTGCCGGCATCGGCGTCCGTCGATGAGGCGTGGCTCGAGGTTCAGGAGGTTCTCTCCGCGCCGGATGGCCGATCTATTCAGGAGCCCGTCAACGACCTGATCTCGGAGGCTGAGGAGATCGATCTTCGCCGGATGACGCCGTACGCCGCTGCTCTGGTGTCGTGGTCTCATGCAAATCCGGATTCGGATGTGTCGATTCTTGAAACAGCCATCACGATTGATCCGGAACTACCGGCAAGCTATTTTCTGCTGTCACGTCGAAGTTGGCAACAACATTCGTATCTCGAGAGCGCTCGGTTCTTTTTCAGGGGGTGGTGGGCGAGCTTTCAGTACGAGGTCACCCGGCGCCATCTCCTGATGTCGTTCGGAGCGTGGCTGATCATCGGGACGGCGATGGCGTGCGTAGTGGCCCTGCTGGTCATGATGCTTCGAACCGTGCGGCGATCGAATTTCGATGCAATGACGGTGGGCTCGATGGTATTCGAGCGTGGCAATGCCGTGGTTTTTGGGCTGGTGCTCATTCTCCTGCCTCTGTTCGCAGGACTCGGACCGATGTGGTTGCTCATTTACCTGTTTGTCGTCGGGTGGGCGTATCTGGATCGCAGCCAACACGTCATCGCTCTGGCGATCTGTCTCGTGTTGGCTCTGGTGCCGATGCTCGCCGACACCTGGCAACGCGCGCTGCTGAGGGAACCCCCGGTGACCGATCGCGTCGCGGTGATGCTCGACGAACGTCAACTCGGCCCTTCGGCATTGAGAGAATTCCTCAGCTTGAAGGACAACTTCGAAGGTGACGCGACCTACCACCTCATTCTGGGCGAGCTTTTTCGGATGCACTCCGCCGTCGAGTCGGCCAAGATCGAATTTCAGGCCGCGGCGACGGAACCTCTCGGTGATGCGCGGCCGTTTGTATTTCTCGGAAACATGGCGTTGGAGGACGGAAACGTTCAACTGGCCATCCAATACTATGACGCGGCCATCGAAACCAACGGTCAGACCGCGCTGGCCTTCCACAATCTGTCATCGGCCTATGACCTCAATCGCAGATTCCAGCAGGGCGATGCCGCGCGGGCCCGGGCGCGGGAGCTGGCTGGAGGTCGTTCAGCTTCGCTTGGTGTTCGTGGTCGCGATCCGCGGGTCCGTTATCCTCTCGTGACCTCCGATGACGTCGACGAGTTCGTTTCGGGACTCCTGCCTGAGGAGAAGCTGCACGTCGGTTTCAGTGCCTCTTCCTGGCGTTCGGTGCGGCAGCTTCTGGATCCGCTGTCCATGGTCTTCTGGGTTGGTGGGCTCTTTGGCCTCGGAATTCTGTTTATTCGCTCACGGTGGTTCCCTCCCGCCCGGGAGTGCACCAAGTGCGGCAAGGTCTACCGGCTCGACGACGAACCCGGTGAAAGCCCCGTCTACTGCAGGCAGTGCGTCTCGGTGTTTCTGCAGAGGGATCTCGTCCCCATCGATCAGCAGACTGCCAAACTGACCCAGGTTCGACGTTGGGATCGTTGGTCGACCTTGATTCGGCGGCTGACTTCCGCGGTAGCGCCGGGCGGGTACCAGCTAGTTGGAGATCAGGTTGTATCCGGATTTGTTCTTGGACTCGTGGCCTGGATTTCGCTCGTGGGTGTGGTCGTCTGGGTGCCGCGGTTTCTCGAGGTGATCGAGCCGACGATGCCCGTTCAGCCGGTGGTCGTGGTTCTTTCGGTCATTTTCCTCGCGGCCTGGATGCGAAGCGTGATCGCGTCTTGGCAACGGAGGTAGCGTGGCTTTAGAAGGTACGCTTCGTGATTTCTCGTTCGCCGATATCCTGCAACTCATTTCGTTGCAGAGGAAGACCGGGGTCCTGACGCTCAAGGCCGACGAAAACGTCACCACCGTTTCGTTCATCGACGGCAGTATCGTTGGCGCGTCCACCCTCAATCAGCACACTGAAGATCTGATCGGACTCATCCTTCTCAAGCGCGGCGAGGTCGAGGACGGCGAACTCAAAGAGGCCCTGCAGCGACAGGAGGAGACCCTACAGCGTCTCGGCCGGATTCTCATCGATCACGGCGTCGTAACCATCGATACGGTGCGTTCTGCGCTCCAACAGCAGATCCTGCAGATCGTGTACCGGATCTTCCGTTGGAACGATGGTGACTATCATTTTTCGCAGGAATCGGATATCGACTACGATCGTGAGTTGACCGAACCCATGGCCGCCGACCACATCATCATGGAAGGCGCCAGGATGACTGA
>CBESWV010000127.1:0-10676 GCA_965533305.1 uncultured bacterium
AAATCTGATCGACGCCATCGGGGGATCCATCGGTGGCCGCGAAATAGATTCCCGTCGCCATGCTGCCCACAACGTAATCCCCGAGAGAGTTGGTGTAGTCGTATCCCACCCGATAGGAATCGGCATCGAAGATCTCGACCTTGGTGCTGACCGGCAGGCCGCTCCCGATCTGCGTGACCCTCCCCGACAATTCCCCACCCTGGGAAATGGTGAGTTGAAATGAACCGGTGGCGCCGGTGGAGCCGCTCACTCTGACGAGATACTGGCTGTAAGTATACGCGGTGAACCTCACCATCGATTGGAGACCCGAGTAGTCATCGTTGCAGGCGATCTGGTTGGACATGGTTCCCGGACACTCGGCGTGCACCGACACCACCGTGTCGAATGAAGATCCGATGGTATCGATCATGTAGGTGCCGTATGTGGGGGGCACGAATCTGAACCACACATCCGCCGTCGTCAACGACGCGCCGCAGACAGCCTCGCCATCGTTGGTCGCCTCGCTGGTATCGCCAAGGAAGGTCCCCATACCCACCGGAATCGCGTTCCCACAATCGTCGTTGACGGGCGCGGACCGTGCGCCCTCACCCCGACCGATGTGCCTGATGTGTGCGTCGGTGGTCATCGAGCGCGGCGGCGCCGACCCTAGCTCCGCGGCTCTCTTCAGATTGGCCACCTGCGACCTGATGGCATCGAGCTTCCGGGTGAGCGATTCGGAAGCGCCACCGGGAAGACCGTTCACCCTTCGCGCGAGGCCTTCGAGCGTTCGATCGGCCGCCTCAGCCCGCCGGGTCAGCACTTCGCGGTCGATGGTGCCACGGTCGACATTATGTCGAGCGGTTTCGATAGTAGCCTCGATCTCGAGACCGAACTCGATGAGGCGAGCCGCGAGCGCATCCTCCGCCCCGGCAGCCATGCCCGGGCCGCAGATCAGAATCAAGAGCCACACCCACGCAAACCGTGCCGATCGACTCAGAAATCTACTGGACATGAGATCACTCCCTGGTTCCACAGTCTCTGTCAATTGCAGAACTGATACCTGATTTCAGAAAAGCACAAAAGTCAACTGACATACAAAGGAGTATAGCCTCCTCGTTCAATGCTGCCGACAGGTCCCCAAGGGGAACGAGCAGAGCAAAGGACTGTGAGCCGGCGATCGATCGGCGATCAGAATCCCCGCCTTCCTGAGAACCGACGACCGTGGTCTCATCGCCGGCGGGGACGCCGGCGCGACAAAGGGCCGAGATCCATTGTAGGGCCGGTGTCTCGCCGGCCTGATGGCGAGGAGGGTGGGAAGACCTCAGTGTCCGATTCTCGAATTTTGCAAGAGGCTGTGCACTAAAATACAAATGATGAGTCATGAATGACGCTACAGCCGAACGACTCTCGCGATGGTTGCGATGTGTGACGCAATTCATAATTCAAAATTCATAATTCAAAATTAGGCCGCGCGATTCATCGCGCGGCCGAGAGAACCTCGCTGTCGGGATCGACCACAACCTCGGTCCCGGCATCGATTCGGAAGACGGCTCTGCCTCCCGGCATGGCTACGAGCCTTCTGCGGTCGCCGATCCGGACCGGAAGCGGCATCTCAAAGCCCGGATCATTCCACTCGAGCTCGATCCGCTCGGCGCCGCCGTCCTGGACCCGACTCATCTTCCACGACGGCAGCTCGGCGGTGAAGAGATAGCGGTGCCAGAACCAGGTCAGATCCCAGGTCGTGACCTCTTCCACCAGCGTCATGAACTCCTCGGTGGTGGCGAATCGGCACGCGCTAGGGTTGTCACCACCAGAAAAGCGCCAGATGATCTCGTCGAAACGCTCGTCGCCCATGAGAAACCGCAGCATGTGGAGCACCCACGCGCCCTTGCCATAGATGTCGGGTGAATAGGCTTCGGCGGCGGTGAGGTCCGCTCCCTTGACGACGGGCACCCGGTTTGTCATCCGGGTGCGCAGGAACTGCATGTACTCCAGGTAGCTCTCTTCACCTTTGGTGTCGAGAACAAAAAGGGCCTCGGCGTAGGACGAAAACCCCTCGTGGATCCAGAAGTCACCCCAATCGGGCGCAGTGATCTTGTTGCCCCACCACTCGTGGGCGACCTCGTGCAGCAGCAGTTCGTCAAAACCGAATGCGTTGGTCCGGAACCCGGCGCCGTAGGCGACGATGGTCTGATGCTCCATCCCGAGATAGGGGGCCTGGACAACCCACATTTTGTCCGCGAAGAACGGATACTCACCAAACCGGTTGCCGAGAGCCTCGAGAATCTCCGGCATCTGCCGCCACATCTGCTCGGCGTCCTCGACCGCTCCGGGGATGGCCCAGAAGACGAGGCGCTCATCGAGGCTCCCGTCGACCCCGTGGTAGGCGATCTCCACCGGCTCATAGGGACCGATATTGACAGTCACACAGTAGTTGTTGATGGGGAATCCGACGCGCCAGCGCGAGGTGACAGTGCCATCGCCATTGACCACCTGGCCCATGGGCCTGCCGTTGGTCAGACCGACCAACCCCTCCGGTACAGTGAGCGCAATCTCCATCCCCTCGTCGGGTTCGTCGGAGGGGTGGTCCTTGCAAGGCCACCAGTTGTCGCCGCCGTCGCTCTCTCCCGTGACCCCGACCCAGTGCTCCCCCGATGGTGTTTCAGACCACACGAAACCATCGATCCACGGCGGTTTGATGGCCGTCTTGGGCCGCCCGCTGTAGCTGATGGTCAGAACATGGCGATCACCGGCGCTCCACGGCTTCACCAGGTCAACGAGAATCAGACCATCATCGTGGTCGAATACGGCACGAGCGCCGTCGATGTCGACCGACTCCACCTCGAGCCGGTCGTCGAGGTGGATTTCAAACTGATCCAGGGCGGCGACGGCCTCCACCGTCACCCGGTTGATCCCGCGAATACTTTTCTCATCCGGGTCCACCGCAAGATCGAGATCGTAGTGGCGGACATCGTAGGCCGCCATGAGCGGCCGTAGCGCGCCGCCGGAATCGAGCATCTGGCCTTTGACATACCAACCTGCGGCGATGAGCACGAAGAACACGATCAGGAGCACCGCCGGAATCGTCATCAGCACCGCTTTGAGCCAGAATGGAAACTTCATCAACCGTCTCGGGGCCCGCGTCTGAGGGCCAGCGCGCCGACGGCGCAGATCGTCCCAATGAGAATCAACAGACCCCAAGTGCTCAGGGTCGGAACCATCGGGAAATAGCCTTCGAGGGCCTTTGCGCGAATCATCATCGCCCGGTGTCCGAAAAAGGTGGGATCGTTGGTGTCGAGCACGCTCGCCCATCCACTGCCACGGTCATCGGTGAAAAAGCCACCGACGACCGGGGTCTCTTCACTCTTGTCGACGCAGACAAAGAAGAACTCGTCTTCGGACGGATTCCACCGGACGCCGAGATAGAAAGTCTCGGTCGGCGCATGAAAATCGGCCTCGGAGACATCCACCGAATAAAATGCGCCATCCGGGAATGTAGGTACCAGGGTCGCCACGACTTCCACCGATGCCTCGGGCGATCGAGCCGGTCGTCCTCCTCGATCCCGATAGAGTTCGACTGAGAAGGTCACGCTGTCATCGGGCCGGGTCCGGGTCCAACAGATGCAGATCTCCTCCATCTTCCGCGATCTGAATTCGGCAGCCTCGAATTGCTGGACATAGCGTCCATCCACCGCCGATGGAACCCAGCCGTAACCCGTCTCGATGGTGCCGTCGTCTTTGACCACGCCGTCCGCGCAGTCAGGACTTCCGAGGACGGCAACGCTGTCGCCGCCGAACGGCGGGGCGAAATTCCGGCCGGCGAACGAATTCGCGGCAATGAGGACGAGACCGAGAGTCAAGACAACGCGAACGGAAGTTGAGGCCATGGCCGGATTCTACAGCGTTGTCAGGAATCTCTGAAGATCGGCGGCAACCGAGGCGGTGTGCATGTAGGTGTTAGATGGGCACTCGACGGCCCGGCCGCGGGGCAGGGCATCGACGATACGGCGGACATCGCCGCCCTCATGGAGAGTGTCGGATGCGGCGTGGGCGACGGCCACCGGCACCTCAACGGTCTCCAATCCGGGCAAGAGCGAATAGCCGATCACCGACCTGGCGGACAGCTTGAGTCGCTGTGTATCCGCGGCTCTGAGAGTCCGCCGATATCGAGCCATCTGTTGGGGGTCTTTCTGCGCGTTGACCCGAAAGTGCTTCAAATACCAGAGGACCAACGGAAGCAGCGGACGATAGAGGGCGGTTGGGAAAAGCACCAGTACTTTCCCCCAGCCCGGGAACCTGAACTCGGCGTTCGGTCCGATCAGAAACGCAGCTTTCCCTTTGAGCCGCCCATACTTGAACGCTTCCAGGACGGCGTTCGACCCCATGGAACTGGCAAAGAACACCCGCCTGTCCTCATCGATGGCGAGCCGATCGCAGACCGCCACGACATCGTCACCAAGAAGCGGGATCGCGAAATCCGCAGGTCTCAGCTTCGCCCGGTCAAAGACGGCCGAACGCTTCTCGCGGGTCTCCATGTAGTAGACCGGCCGCTCGTGGGCCAGGACCTCGAGCAACGGCCGCCAGCCCTCGATGATGGAAACCCATCCAGCAACAAAAACCACGGGCTCAGCGCCCGTGCCGGGCTGCCACTCGTCCACCGTCAACCGGACGCCGTGGTCCACCTCGACCTGGTGGCGCCGGAACTCCACACCGGCCGCGATGGGATCTCCGAATATCACGCTTTCGAGCCTAGCAAAGCGCTGACCCAACCTGTCATCGGAGCCGAAAATCCAGATCGCTGTTTCATCGCACCCGCGATATCCCAGCCGGCCATCGAAATTCACCGGGAAACCCGTGCCATTGTCGCCTCGGGCGCGGTAAACTCGAATCGTGAACGAAAAAGTCTCAACCCATCTGCCGATCTTTGACGACCCGACCGATGACGACGAATCGTCGTGCTCGCCGAAGGTCTATGTCAGCAATGAGGAGAAGATGCTTCTCGACACAATGCGGCAGCTCCGCGATCGTGCGGTCGAGCTGCGCAGCAGGTTGAAGAAGACCGACTCAGTTGACGAACGCAGCCGGATCGAGAAGGAACTCGCAGAGCTCCGCGCCCAACGGTCCGATCTCGCCATCCGCCGCGAGCAGGCCTACAAGCGCAAGATGATCATGCTCGGCCATCTGCCACCGGATGAAGAGGTGCGGTTGTTCTGATTGGTCGCGGCGTCGAGGATGCCAGACAGGCTGAGGCAGAGCATCTGCGCTGACCGGCAGCACCTCAAGGGTGCCGGGCACCCATCCCGCGCGCTGTCAGCCGAGCCTCTTGCGAAAACCCTCTTCCCCGATGGTTAATGGTCTCTGTGCCGGCGAGACGCCGGCTTGATGGTGAGGAGGGTCGGAAGGCCTCAGTGTCCGATTCTCGGATCTTGCAAGAGGCTCAGCCCTCAGACATCGCTGCGACTTCTGAGTGCCGGAAACAGCTCACGAGATGGTCGTTGACCATCCCTGTCGCCTGCATGTGGGCGTAGATGATGGTCGGCCCGACAAATTTAAATCCCCGCTTTTTTAGGTCCTTTGAAATGGCCTCGGCCAGGACCGTCTTTGCCGGAATCTCCGCCAGCGTCTTCCATGAGTTCTGGATCGGCCTGCCGTCTGTGAAGCGCCAGATGTAGTCCGAGAAGCTCCCGAACTCCGTCTGCACCTCGAGAAAGGCCTGCGCGTTGCCGATGGAGGCCGCGACCTTGGCGCGGTTGCGGACGACGGCCGGGTCGGAGAGGAGTTCTGATCTCTTGGCTTCGTCGTAACGGGCCACAATCTGCGGATCGAAACCGTCATAGAGCCGTCGGTAGCCCTCTCGTTTGTTGAGGATGGTTGACCAGCTCAAGCCCGCCTGGGCGCCCTCGAGAATGAGGAATTCAAAGAGCGTTCGGTCGTCACGTACCGGTACTCCCCACTCCTCATCGTGATAGGCGACATAAAGCTCATCCGTGCCGCACCAGCCGCAACGTTCTTTCACTTTTGTCGTCATTCCACCCCCTGTTCTTCGCCGAGGAACCGGAGCTTCACCTTGCGTCCATAAAGCTTGTGGAACAAGTTGGCCTTCTTCTTGAGCGACCATCCCTGCATGAGAAGCCCCGCCGTCCCGTCGAGCCACAGGGTGAGTTCGTTGTCGCTGAGCTTGGCGGTGAGATCGGTGACTCGTTGGACGTGCTCACGATCGAGGGCATCCGCAACTCGCAGCAGCGATGCCAAACGCGTCACACGGATCCGGTCGTTCTCGTCGAGCGCCATGAAACTCGGGTGGTGGTCGGCCGGGAGTGCCTTGCGGTGATATCGCGCAACGTTGGCGACGAGCTGCATTTGGTGGTCGCTGAAGTTTGGCAGTTCGGTATTCGAAATGAGGTATTGCGAGTGCTTGTGGTGACCCTTGAAACTGACGAACTGACCGATGTCGTGGAGCAGCGCCGCGGCCTGCAGGATCTGCCGATCGGCGGCCCCAAGCCCGTGCAGCGAGCGCAATTGGTCAAAGAGCCTGAGCGAGAGTTTGGACACCTGCATGGCATGGTCGCAGTCGAAGTGGTACTTGCGCCCAACCGTGAGTGCGCTGGCCACGACCTCGCGTTCCTGCCGATCCTCGTGATCACGGCGGCCGACCAGCTGACTCACGAGATCGTAGAGGACGCCCTCCTTGATTCCGACGTGAGGCACCTGAATCTCATCGGCCCCCGCAAGATCGGCCAGGCGCTCGTAGACCATGGCCGCCGGCAGGATGACATCGGCGCGATCCTCACGCAGACCGAGCTCGTCAACCCTCTCCCGATACGAGAGCCGGGCCAACTGCTCGATAATGGCCCGAAGGGTGTCGACTGGGAGATGACTGACGCTCAACTCGTCGGCGAAACCGCCGAGCTTGGCCAGAGTCTCGATGTTGCCCCCGGTTGCGACATAGCCTGCCAGGGTGTTGCCTTCAGGCATGGAAGGGACCTTGAGCACCGAGATATACTCGGCGAGCAGACGGCGAAATCGGCCGGGATCAGCTCCGGCCTCGGTGAGTTCCTCGAGCAACCGCACCGATCCCATGGTGTGAGACTCGGACCAGTACGTTCCGTTCTGATCGACCAGCGAGACCTCGACGCTGCCGCCACCGAGATCAACCAGCAGCCATGTACGGTTACCGAGAGGCATCCGCCGAGCCACCGCAAGGTGGACCAGTCGCGCCTCCTCCGAACCACCGATGGCCTCGAGCCGGAGACCGGACTCGTCGAAGATCCGAGCGATGAACTCATCCTGGTTCGAGCTTTCGCGAACCGCACTGGTCGCCACGGCTCGGTAGTGCACGATACCGAGTTCATCCATCTTCCGACGAAAACCAGTCAGAGCCTCGACTGCCCTGTCCATGGCGGAGGCCTCGAGCCTCCCCGACAGATAAACCCCGTGACCGAGCCGCACCGGTGCACGTTCGCTGTCGAGGGTCACGTACTCGCTCTCGCTGGTGAATTCGGCGGCGAGGAAACGGATCGCGTTGGATCCCATGTCGACGCAGGCCACCCGCAACGGAAACTCGATATCGAGCCCGATGGGTGTGTCACGAGGTGCGGCGTCGGTTTTCGATCCGGGATCTGTCATTGGTTCCAATCTTGCCACATCCCGTGGGCGTCGGTGCCGAACACCAACCCGTACGACGCTGCCGGGACGTCGGCGCTACAAGAGAGCCTTGAGCATTGTCGGCGTGACGTGCCACTGGAGTTCGGCGCAGTTCGGACCGAGCCTGACCCAGCTGTTGCCGATGACGGCTATGCACGCAATGGCGGCGGTCGGCATGGCGACCAGGCTTCCACCCGTGAGCACTGAGACCAGCGCGGACCACGTGGGTTCATGGCCGGTGACGAGTATCCGTTCGGCCGATTCGCCTGCGGCCAGAACGCCTTCAACCACATCGGACCAGCCGCCGCCATAAAACGACGGCACGATCTCCATCGGTGCGGCCCACCTTCCCGCCTTGTTGGCGAGTTCGGCGGTGGTTCTGGCCCGCACCGCCGGCGAGCTCAAGATGAGATCAGGCGCCGCGTTCACCTTGGTGAGAAACTTTCCCATCCGTTTTGCGGCCTTGACTCCGCGAGGAGCCAGCGGTCGTTCCCGATCATCGGCCAGCCCGACCCCCCAGTCGGACTTGGCGTGACGCATGATCAGGAGTTCGGGCATGGATCCGTCCTTTCAGTCTCGGGCCTCGACCTCATCGAGAATATCCTGCTGCACGACCTGCCCGTCATCGAGGCGGAGCGCGGTCAAACGACCACCGTAGACACAGCCGGAATCGAGGCAGATCACCCCGCGAGTTCGGTACAGGCCGAGCATGGCCCAGTGTCCGAAGATGACGTTGTAGCCCTGGCGCAGGACGGCCGAGGAGACGAACCAGGACTGACAGCTATCGGGCGCCAACCCCGGGGGACCAGTGTAGTCGAGGACGGCACATCCGTCCGGTCCCACCATCCGGATCCGGGTCATCGCCACCGCTGCCGCGGCCAGTTGATCTTCGCGAGGGAGATCGACGTGCCAGGGTTTCTTTCGGTTGGTGTGAATCTCGGTCAGCAGGGAATGGGACTCGTCCCTCCTGCAATCGACACGGATGGCATCGACATACCCGTGCGCCAACTCGATGTTCCACTCGGGGGCGAGTCCCGCGTGGACCAGGACGAACCGCCCGAACTGGTGCATCAGCGGCCGGTTTCGCAACCACTCGAGCAGATCCTCACGGTCGGGCGCCTCGAGAATCTGGTCGAGGGTGTCGGATTTCTTGCCCGGAGTGATACCACAGGCGCGGGCGAGCAGGTACAGATCATGGTTGCCCAGAACCGCCGTCACCTTGTCGTCATGATCAACAGCCCACCGGAGCACCTCGAGCGAGGAAGGGCCCCGGTTGACGAGATCACCCACCAACCACAGCTCGTCCCTCCCCGCGTTCCACTCGATCTTCTCGAGCAGCCTCTGCAGGGTCAGCCAACAGCCGTGGATGTCTCCGATTGCCCAGGTCGCCATGATCCCCGTTTCCGTGCCGGTGCCCATTCCCGATGGAACGACCCGGCCACCCTCTGCAAATTCCTATTATCCATGTTTTCATCGCGAGACGGACGAGGTTCCACAATGGCCGACGAGCACCAGGAGCGAACCACACCCGGAAATCCGCAGTTCCTAATTCATAATTCATCATTCATAATTCATAATTCTCCGAAGGAGGCCCGAATGTCCTCACTCTTTCAATTCTCGGCGGTGGCGGAGCGCATGCAGCCCTCGCCGATCCGCGAGCTCTTCCAGATGATCCGGCAACCGGGGATGATCTCCTTCGCGGGCGGGCTCCCCGACCCGTCGGCCTTTCCCGTGGGGCCCTTTGCCGACTGCGCAGATGTACTCTCGCGCGATGGCCGTGAGGTCCTGCAATACGGCGCGTCCGAGGGGTACCCTCCGCTGCGCGAAAAGCTCCTCGCGATGATGGCCGATCGTCTTGGTTTCGAGGTCATGCCCGACCAACTTCTCATCACTTCCGGTTCGCAACAGGCGGCCAATCTCATCGCGCGGGTCCTCCTCGATCCCGGCGACGTGGTCATCGTCGAGGCTCCGACCTACCCGGGCACGATCCACTCGCTGCGCAACGCCGGCGCACGTTTCGCCACCGTTCCAAGCGACGCCAACGGGATGCAGGTCGAGCTGCTGCCCGAGATCGTTGATCGAACCGAGGCTGAGACCGGCCGCCGGCCCAAGCTGATCTATACCGTGCCCGATTTCTCCAACCCATCCGGCGCCTGCATGAGCCTCGAGCGCCGGCATCGACTCGTGGCGCTCGCCGCCGAACTCGGGATCCCGGTCCTCGAAGACGACCCCTACGGCAAGCTTCGCTACTCCGGCGAGGCCCTGCCCAATCTCAAACGAATCGCCGGCGCCGAGCCCCAGGTGATCTACGCTTCGTCATTCTCCAAGGTCCTCGCGCCGGGAGTGCGCGTCGCCTGGAGCGTGGCTGAACCCGAGTTGACCAGGGCGATGGTGCTCATGCGGCAGGGCGAAGATCTCTGCACCTCCACCATCACCCAGGCGCTGGTCGCCGAATACTGCCGGCGCGGCCACCTCGAGAACCACATGGGCCGAATTCTCGAGGTCTACTCCAGCAAGTGCGAACGGATGCAGCTCGCTTTGAAAGCCCACCTCGCGCCGGGATCGGCGACCTGGACCGAGCCCGAAGGCGGTTTCTTCTTCTGGCTCGAGCTCGCAACGGAATCGAGTCGCGAGCTCTTCGACCGTGCGGTTGAAGAAAAGGTCGCTTTTGTGCCCGGCGCAGCCTTCTACCCCGGCGACGACGAACAGATCGGCGAGGTCCACACCGGTGATCGCTTTGCGCGGCTCTGCTTCACCTTTGCCGATGAAGATTCCATCGACGAAGGGTGTCGGAGGTTGGGGCGAGCGCTCGGTCGGTAGACCGATCCTCGATGCTCGCCCCTCCAAATCACCGGCAGAGGAAACGGGTTTGCGATGGTTTTGGGGGCGGGCATCCTGCCTGCCCTTCAGACACCTTCCGGTCGAGAAGTCGCCACCACGAAGTCGGACGACCTTCAGGTTCCGTGTGGCCCACTCTCGATAGCGAAAACGCGACCGCTACTCCGTCATCTCCACATGGCACGAGGTGCAGACCAACCGCGCTCCGGTGACCT
>CBESWV010000128.1:0-10649 GCA_965533305.1 uncultured bacterium
CGCGGCTCCGGGACGTCTTACCTGCACAATGCCGAGCCCGGCACGTCCCGGTGGAACGCGGTTTTCCATCCGGTGCGCCTGGCGTGGTGCCATTTGTTGCATTGTTCGGCTGTGAGTGTCTCAGGCGAAGGTTAAACGTCGGTGCCGATCAATGCTACGGGTGGCACCGGAGGACTCGTCACGTGCGCTCCAGGATCGGCCGCTGTTCCTGCCACTTCCCCGGTCACTGCCCCGGGAACGGACGCGGACACGGAAACGGCCACGGTCACGGTCACCGGATCGGGATCGGGAACGGAAACGGAAACGGAAACGGAAACGGCCACGGGATCGGGATCGGGATCGGGATCGGGAACGGACGCGGGGACGGGAGCTGCCACGGCCACGGCAATGAGCATGCGAGAATGCTCCAACGATGATTGACGCCGATCTCAACCCGCAGGTGATCGCCCAGGTCCGTGACGCGACGGATCTGGTGGAGGTGGCGGGCGATCACGTCAAGCTCAAGAAGCGCGGCCGAAAGTACGAGGGGCTCTGTCCCTTCCACGAAGAGAAAACACCGTCCTTTTCTATCGATCCCGAAAAAGGGCTCTTCTATTGCTTTGGTTGTCATGCGGGGGGCGACGCCATCAAGTTCGTCATGGAGCTCGATCGGTTGAGTTTTCCCGAGGCCGTCGATCGACTCGCCCGCCAGTTTGGGGTTCACTTGCCGCCGGCGAGTCCCGATGCCCGGCGCCGGCGTCAGACATCGGATCGGCTCCGGACAGTGCTCGAAGAGGCGCAACACTGGTTCACCGAACAGCTTGATTCTCCGGCCGGCGCCGGTGCTCGGTCCGAGCTCGAGCGCCGCGGCTACGGCAAGGAGACCTGGCGAGATTTCGGTTTCGGGTACGCGCCCGATGACTGGCGTCAACTCCTCGAGCACCTGGAACGCCGCCACCCCCAGGGTGTGATCATCGAGGCGGGGCTTGCCGTCCAGCCCGATTCCGGGAAGAACCCCTACGATCGGTTTCGCGGCCGTCTGACCTTCCCCGTCCGCGACAGCGAAGGTCGGCTCATCGCGTTTGGCGGCCGCATCCTGGGTGATGGCGAACCGAAATACCTCAACAGCCCGGAGAGCGTGCTCTTTCACAAGCGCTCGACCCTCTTTTGTCTCGACCGCGCCCGCCGCGCCATCGCCGACGATGTCGAGGCGGTCGTGGTGGAGGGCTACTTTGACTGTTTCTCACTCCACCTGGTGGGAATCATCAACGTTGTGGCCACCCTGGGAACCGCGCTCACGTCAGACCACGCGCGGCTGTTGCGGCGGCGCCTCGGCGCCGATGGCAGGGTGGTGTTGTGCTACGACGCGGACTCAGCCGGGAGGCGGGCGGCGGCGACCGGGGCCAAGGTCCTTCTTGAAGCCGGAGTCGCGGTCGCCGTGGTCGGTCTGCCACCGGGAACCGACCCCGATGATGTCGTCCGCTCCCAAGGCGGCGACGCCATGCGTGAGATCCTCGTCAACCCGTCGTCCCTGGTTGATTTCCTGGTCCAGGATCTGCCCGAAGAACGGGCCGCACGGCAGCGCGGAGCCGCAGAACTGGCGACGCTGATCGGTTCCGCGAGGGATCCCCACATCCGTGACGAACTTTTTATGGAGTTGACCCAACGGATGGGTTTTTCCGAGGCTGTGCTCCGCGACCTCGCGCGGCAAATGGGTGGGCGGCGGGGACCCGTTGCGGCGCCAAGGGCACATCCGAGCCTCGGCAGTGGTGAGTTTTTTCTTGCCCGCATCATCCTCGATGGGGACGCTCGTTGGCGACGCCTGGTGGCCGATCAGGTCGACCCGGCGCATCGCGGTGACGAGCGGCTGAGTCGTCTCATCGAGAATCTGAAGATTTTCAGTGGGGACGATGCGAACGATGACGGCGACTTCGTCCGATGGCTACAGGACTCGAGTGAGGACGAAGAACTCATGATGCTGGTCGCCGAGGTCAGCACGGGGGCGGGACCGGAATTGACCGAGGATTCGATCCGGATCCAGCTTCAGCGGGTGATGCTCGAACAGTGGAAGGCCGAGGCCCGTGAGATCACCGCCGCGGTTCGGCGGGCGGCGGATCGCGATGACCTTGGGGCGGTGACCGAACTGCAGCAGAAACTGGTAGAGGTGAAATCACGGAAGCCTGATTTCTGACTCGGTTATTGACGGTCGAATCGGCATAGATCCGGCCAAATCAGGAGTTTTTTTGTCGATTTTGGTCTCAGGGGTTGCCAAAACCGGGTTTAGAACCCATATTTCCTCAGATGGCGATTGGACCTCAAACAAAGGTTTGTTTCGATCGCGAAGTGCCCGCCACGCTCTCGTACCCGATGGACGTATCTCTGTGAATGCTTCTGTGTGGGAAGTGAATGCGGTCAGAACGTGTTGTTTTACCGCGTGCGGGGTTGTCCGCTCGCGAAAATGGGGACCGAGGGCACAACGACAATACGAATACGATTCGAGGTGACACTTCATGGAGCAGCCGCGTGTACTGGCTGAGGAAAAGTACCCCGAACTCAATAAGCTGATCCAGACCGGCAAGGATCGCGGGTTCATCATGTACGAGGAGCTCTTCGAACAGCTTCCCGAAGAGGTCACGGGCATCGCCGAGAAGCTCGATGACATCTATATTCGCCTCGGCGAACTCGAGATCGACGTGGTCGAGGCCGACAGCGTCGAGCCGGAGGCCAAGGACGGGGAGAAGCCTGCCGACGCCAAGGGCAAGAAGGAGGGTGCCCCTCCCAAGCCTCAGGCTCGTCCGGCGACCGATCAGCTGGAGAAGACCAACGACCCGGTTCGCATGTACCTGCGCGAGATGGGGACGGTCAAGCTCCTCGATCGTGAAGGTGAGGTCGAGATCGCCCAGCGGATCGAGAGCGGCGAGGCCCGGGTTTTCATCGCCCTGTCCAAGGAGCCGAAATTGCTCGAGCTCTTTTTGAGGACCAACGAGCGGGCCCGGCGCGAGCGCCGCGGCGTCCGCGAGTTGCTTCAGGGCCACGCCATTGAACTCGAGGAAAAGGCCGAGGATCGAGTTCTTGAAAACCTGGGCATCTTCAGGACCATCAACCGTCTCGATGACGAGTCGAAGGAACTCAAGCGTCGTCTGCGGCGGTGCAAGAAGACCGGAAAACGGCACACCGAGTTGTCCGAGAAGATCGAGGACAACACCGCCGATATCGCGCTGTTGGTTCGTCGGGCGGATTTCACGACGACGACCAGGAATCGACTGCTCACCTTCCTCGGTGAGGTCGAGCGCCAGTTCTCCATTCCCATCCAGACCATCAACCGGGACCGAAAGAAACTTCTGCAGGAACGCAACAAGGAGCGGCGCCAGTTCTACCAGGCCCGGATCGGCCGCTACGAGGACGAACTCGAAAAGCTCGAAGAGCGGTTCGAGACGCCCTACGACGATCTCAAGATTCTCCTGGCCGAAGTCCGGCGGGGCGAGGGCAACACTGATCAGGCCAAACAGGAGCTCATCGTCGCCAACCTTCGCCTGGTGGTCTCCATCGCCAAGAAGTACACCAACCGTGGGCTCCAGTTCCTCGATCTCATTCAAGAGGGCAACATCGGTCTGATGAAAGCGGTGGACAAGTTCGAATACCGCCGCGGATATAAATTCTCGACTTATGCCACGTGGTGGATCAGACAGGCGATCACCCGCGCCATCGCCGATCAGGCGAGGACCATCCGGATTCCGGTCCACATGATAGAGACCATCAACAAACTCACCCGGACAACGAGAATGCTGGTCCAGGAGCTCGGCCGTGAGCCCACCGTCGAGGAGATCGCGGGCCGGATGGAAATGCCGGTCTCTAAGATCCGCAAAATCCACAAGATTTCCCAGGAGCCGATTTCCCTGGAGACCCCCATCGGCGAGGAAGAGGACTCTCACCTCGGCGACTTCATCGAGGACACTAACTCGGTCTCGCCCATCGACGCGGTGATCATGCGGACCCTCAAGGACCACACCGAGTCGGTGCTCAAGTCGTTGACGCCGCGCGAGGAGCAGGTTCTCAAACTGCGCTTCGGCATCGGTGACGGCACCGAGCACACCCTCGAGGAGGTCGGACGAACCTTCAACGTCACCCGCGAGCGGATCCGCCAGATCGAATACAAGGCGCTGAGAAAGCTCCGCCACCCCACGCGGGCGCACCTCCTCAAGCCGTTTTCCGAGGGGAACAACTGATCCTTGCCGGCCTGTGGCCGGCTCGACCGTGAGTCGTGAGTCGTGGGTCGCGAGGGGCATTTGTCCCGCGATCTACGACTCACGACCTGCAGTTTTTTTCGGGTCGTCTTGACGGATTGCACTATGTTCTCGCATCATGGCATTCCCACAGCGTCCAACTCCCTGCTTGTTCTTCGACCCCGTCGGAGCTAGAATGCGCTGGGCCTATAGCTCAGCGGTTAGAGCCGCCGGCTCATAACCGGTCGGTCCCAGGTTCGAATCCTGGTGGGCCCATGGCCTGTTGTAGCGGCTGATGGCAGCGGTATCGAATTGGTTCTTTTGAACTTTGCAACAAGGGGTAGCGGTGAACAACGTACGTCAAGATCTCGTTCTGATGGTCCGACTCCAAGAACTGTACGATCGCATCGCCGAGGCGATTCGAGAGCGCCAATCCCCTCCGCTTGAGGTTCGGGAACTTCATCAAGCCAATCTCGACCGCCAGGCCGAGCTCGAAAAGATCGAAGAGCAAGTGCAAGGGCACGATGAGGAGCTCAAGACGGTCCGTAAGAAGGAAGACGAGAGCAAGCTCGAGCTCGAGCATTTTCAGCGGCAAAAGGGGATGGTCACCAACGAGCGGGAGTTCACCGCGGTGATTTCAGAGATCGATTATGCCTCCAAGGCCCTTGAAGAGGCGGCGGCTCGTCGGCGTGAACTCGAAGATGCCAACATTGCTCTCGCCGCGGAAATCGAGGAGAGGCGGAACGCCCGGCCTGAAGAAGAGGCGGCGCACAAAGACGTGGTTCAGGCATGGGAGAAGCGAAAGAAAAAGCTCATGGCGCAGGTCCATAAACTCGTGAAGGAGACCAAGGCCATCGAAGCCGATGTCGCTCCCAAGAACCGCGCGCGGTTCCTGCGTCTGCTCGCATCGAAGAAGGGTACCGCGGTGGCGGCCGTTTTCGATGGTTCCTGTTCGCTCTGCCATTTCGCACTGCGACCCCATCTCCAGCAACGGGTTCGTCGTTGTGAGGAGATCATTACCTGTGAAACCTGCCACCGGATCCTCTTCATCGAAGAGGTCCTCGACGGGGTGAGTTCGGCCACCGAAAGCGCCTGAGCCGACAATTATGGCGGTTGGCGATCTTGCGGGACGCTTGGCGGCGGTGCGCGGCCGGATCATTGCGGCCGCCGAGATCGCTGGTCGCGATCCCAACGAAGTGACCCTGATTTCGGTATCCAAGACGCATCCGGCCGAGGTTGTCGATGAGATCGTGATCGCCGGCGCTCGAGATCTCGGAGAAAACCGCGTCCAGGAGGCGAAGGGGAAAAAGCCGGAGGTTCGTGCGGCCAGGTGGCACCTCATCGGCCCGCTGCAGCGGAACAAAGCCCGGGCCGCCCTCGACGTCTTTGATGTGATTCACACGGTGGATCGTCCGGAGATCGGTGATCGCCTCCAATTCCTTCTCGAGGAACACTGGCCCGGACGGGTGATGGATGTCCTGCTCGAGATCAATGTCGGTAGCGAACCGCAGAAGGCGGGCGTGATTCCCCCCGATGCGCGAGAACTCCTGGAGGCCGTCTGCCGTCATGATCGGTTGGCGGTGACCGGAATCATGGCAATCCCACCCTTCGAGGCCGATCCCGAGGCCTCGCGGCCGTACTATCGCGGGCTGAGGGAACTGCGTGATCGGCTGCAGGACGAGACGGGCCACGCACTTCCGGAGCTGTCCATGGGGATGAGCCACGACTTCGAGGTCGCGGTGGCCGAAGGGGCGACTCTGGTTCGGGTCGGCACTGCGATCTTCGGGCCGCGTGGCGGCTGACCACGGGCCGAGGGATCAGGGAGCGAATATGATCGGCGCGGGTTGAGATTCTCCTTGCTCGCCGCCGAACGTTGTGAAAAAATTCTCATCAGCGAAAATCGTGGAGAACACCATGGATATCGACAACGTGATTCCGCCGGAACAAGCGGCGCATACCTATCGGTTGGCCGAAGAAACAGCACCGGAATGCATCGAGTTTCTCAGGGACCTCGTCACCCTCCCTTCGCCGAGTCGCGGTGAGCGACTCGTCTGCGAGCGGGTCATGCGGGAGATGGAGAAACTGGGCTATCGCGATGTCCACCTCGATGAGATGGGCAATGTGCTTGGTCGCTTTGGCAGCGGCCCCCGGGTGCTGGCATTTGACGGCCATGTCGACACGGTTGGGATCAGCAATCCGACCCATTGGAAATACGACCCGTTTCGGGGTGTCGTTTCGGGTGGGATTCTTTTCGGGCGTGGCGCCTCGGATCAGAAGGGTGGCCTGGCGTCGGTCATCCACGGTGTCGCCCTGGCGGCCAGAATCGGTCTGCCCGACGATTTTTCGATCTGGGTCACGGCGACGGTCAACGGCGAAGACTGTGTGAGTTTGGCCTGGCAGTACCTCATCAACGAAACCGATCTCAGACCGGAGGCGGTGGTGGTGACCATGCCCTCCCACCTCGGTGTCTGCTCAGGACAGCGCGGCCGGATGGAGATCGAGGTCGTCACCCGAGGGGTGTCCACCCACGGGTCGCAACCCGATCGCGGCACCAACGCCATCTATCTGATGAATCCCATCGTCGAATCTCTCGCCGAACTCCACGGAAACCTCGTGACCGATCATCCGAACCTCGGGCGCGGCTCCATCGCGGTGACCGAGTTCCGCTCACAATCCCCGTCCTTGACCGCGATCCCCGATGAGTGTCGGGTTCACATCGACCGCCGGCTCACCATTGGTGAGAACCCCGAGGACGCTATTGCCGAGATCAAAGAGTTGGCCGCAGTCAAGGAAAGCGGCGCCGAGGTCAGGCTCCTCGACTACAACCAGCCGTCATGGCGCGGCTTTGCCTACCCCACCGACAAGGTCTTTCCGGCGTGGGAGACACCCATTGACAGCCCGGCGGTGACGGCCGCCGTCTCGACCGCCCGTCAGGTTCTCGGCCGAGAACCGCGGATGTGCCGGTCGAAGTTCTCCTCCAGCGGGTGCGCCACGGCCGGGCTCTTCGGTATCCCGACAATCGGTTTCGGACCTGCCGACGAGATCCATTCGCATACGGTCAACGACCAGATCGCCCTCGCCCAGCTCCAACCAGCCATGGCTTTCTACGCCATGTTCACCGAGATCTATCAGGCCGCGACCGCCGATCACAATTCGTAGGGTGTAGGTCATTGGTCTTGGATCGTGTCCTGTCCGTGTGACGGTCGACCACTACGTGCCTCGGTGGTGGTGGATTCAGCACACTGGTTGAAACGCAAGGATCAAATCGAAGGCTTCGCTCGCAACGCGATGGGGCCCTGTGCGACACCCAACCTGCGGTGGCGACGGGTCAGCCGGGGCGGTCGGATTTTTGAAACACAAAGGACACAAAGGACCACGAAGAGTCCACGGAGCATCTCATTTCTTGACCCGGGCTCCCTCCGACCTTGAAGGCACACAGGGCCTTGCGATGAGTCAAAAACCGTCCTTTGTGCTGTCTTTGTGGATCTTCGTGTTCTTCGTGTTTCAAACTTGTGCGCGGATGTTGTCGAGACCGCAGATGCCATGGCGGTCTTTGCGGCGAGACTGTGATGTGCGATGGAATCTGTGTTTATCTGTGTGATCTGTGGGTTGCAACGGGATGAATGCGATGATCCAGCATCCGGCTACTGCAACAGCCCCACCAGGTCCGAAACAGATGCGATGGGAACCGTCGGCAACGGGAGTTTCGCATCTGGCGCCCGCGCCGGCAGCGCGACCCTGCCAAAACCAAGAGCGGCGGCTTCTCGGACCCTTTCGGCGGTTCGACTCACGGCCCGGACCTCGCCGAGGAGCCCGATCTCACCGAAGATTGCGAGATCGGCGGGAAGCGGTCGGTCTGCGGCCGATGAGATCAACGCGGCCGCGACGGCGAGGTCGAGTGCCGGTTCCCTGAGCGACAATCCACCGACGAGATTGAGAAAGATGTCACGGTCGGCGAGGCGGATCCCGGCGTGTCGCTCGATGACCGCAACGAGGAGGGCGAGGCGTGAACCGTCGAAACCCTGCGCCACCCTCCGGGGAGTGCCCAGGGCGGATGGCGATGCCAGTGCCTGGACCTCGACGAGGAGCGGTGCGGTGCCTTCGAGCGCAGCCGCGACAACGGATCCCGGCACTCCCTTTCGACGGTCCTCGAGCAGCCACGCAGATGGATTCTGGACGCCTTCGAGCCCGTTTCCGGTCATGGAGTAGAGGGCAAGCTCGGCCACGGTCCCGAAGCGGTTCTTCCCCGCACGCAGCACGCGGAGATCGTGGCCGGGTTCGCCTTCGAGGGAGAGCACCACATCGACGAGGTGCTCGAGCAGCTTGGGACCCGCGATATGGCCCTCCTTTGTCACATGGCCGACGAGGACGACCGGAATCGCGCGGGTCTTGGCGAGGTGCTGGAAGCGAGCGGCCACCTGGCGGACCTGGCTCACCGAGCCGGCGACGGCGTCAATGTCGTCGCTGGTCATTGTCTGGATCGAGTCCACGACGATGAGTTGTGCAGAGCTGTCCTCGAGTTGCTCCATCACGGCGTCGCACGAGGTTTCGGGAAGGAGCAGGAGGTCGGGCTCGAGACCACCGATACGACGCGCGCGCAAGGCAACCTGTTCGGACGATTCCTCGCCGGTGACGTAGAGGACCCGGCCGCGTTTAGCCGCCGTGGCCGCCGCGACCTGGAGCAGAAGGGTCGACTTGCCGACCCCGGGCTCGCCCGCCACCAGAACCAGCGATCCCGGGACGAGACCTCCGCCGAGGACACGGTCGACGCCGTCGAGTCCGGTGGGTGTGCGGTCGGTTGCGACTGCGGCGGCTTCAGTGACGGGCACCGCGGTGGCGCCGCGCCGGGCCGGGGTGCTCGTCACCGAGCCTCGTTTGCGGCTGCGTTTGGGGGCTTTGGGTTCCTCTGCGAAGCTGTTCCACGCGCCGCATCCGGGACACTGGCCGAGCCATTTGCTCGACTCATGGCCACAGTCGGTGCAGAAGAAAATGATGTCTTTGCCGGAGCGTGCTACCACGGAGCGTCACCCTCGTCTCGGGACATGTCCGCATTCTCGAACCGGGTGAACTCGTGCTGGAAGACGAGGTCGATGTCACCGATGGGGCCGTTGCGCTGTTTGGCGATGATGATCTCGGCCTTGCGGGGATCCTCGGCTTCACGATCGTAGACCGACGGCCGGATGATGAACATCACCACATCCGCATCCTGCTCAATGGATCCCGACTCCCGGAGATCCGACAGTTGCGGCCGGTGATCGCCACCGCGGCGTTCAGGCTGACGGCTGAGCTGGGAGAGGACGAGCATCGGCACATCGAGATCCTTGGCGATGGCCTTGAGACCGCGGGAAATTGCCGAGACTTCTTCGTTGCGGCTGGAAAAACGTGAACCGCCCGACATGAGCTGGAGGTAGTCCACCATCACCAGATCGAGGCCGGACTCCTGTTTCAGCCGTCGGGCCTTGGCCGAGAGCTCGAGAACGGTGATGCCTGGGGAGTCATCGACCCAGATGTTGGCTTCCTGGAGCGCCTGCGCCGCCATCTCGAGTTTGGGCCAATCCGATTTGGCGAGATAGCCGCCGGAGAGTCGTTTCTGGTCCACTCGACCCTCGGCCGACAGCATGCGGCGGACGAGCTGTTCCGAAGACATCTCGAGCGAGAAGATCGCGACTTTCTTGCCGGCGCGGAGCGCGGCGTGGGTGGAGATATTGACCCCGAGTGCCGTCTTCCCCATGGAGGGACGGGCGGCGAGGATGACGAGGTCCTTCCTCTGGAAACCGGAAGTGAACTCGTTGAGTCGGACGAATCCGGTGTCGAGACCGGTGAGGGCTGAACCCGACGACCGGCTGTCTTCGATGTTCTGGAGCTCGGTCTCGGCGAGGCCGCGGATATGCAGCAGACCGCCGGCGAGGGTGTCCTCGGCGATATGGTAGACATCGCGCTGGGCCGCCTCCACGGCTTCGCGGGCCTCCCCGTGATCCATCGAGCAGGTCGTGAGGATCTTCTGGGCGGCAACGATGAGCCGGCGCTTGACCGATTTGTCATGGACGATTTCGCCGTAGTGGCTCGCATTGGCGACATCGGGCAGGGCATCGACCATGGATGAGAGGTAGGCCGGGCCACCGACGCGTTCGAGTTGGCCCTGCTCGCGGAGGTGGTTGGTGACCGTGAGCAGATCCGCCGCCTGGCCGTTTTCGTGGAGCGCGAGACAGGTGGAGTAGATGAGGCGGTGGGCCTCGATGTAGAACTCTTCCTCGCGGACCTTGTCCATGACCATGAGCAGCGCGTTGGGGTCGAGCAGGACGGCGCCGAGAACAGCCCGTTCGGCCTCCGGTTCATAGGGAAGACGCTCGACCATCGGCGCGCCGGATCGGACCATGTCGGAAGGGTTGGTGCTCATCGAACCTACATCCTACATCAACCGAATTTCGGGTCCTTTTCTGCGTCCGT
>CBESWV010000129.1:0-10615 GCA_965533305.1 uncultured bacterium
AATCGGGCCAAACGACACCCGAAAGGCGCCGCCTATTCTATTCCCTACACGCTCCTAGCAATGCGGATTCAAGATTCACCATTCATAGTGGAGTTCATCGTCAAGACCGGCCGGAACCCTGCGATGAAATTCATAATTCATAATTCATAACTCATAATTTGTTCGGGTCACTCCCACTCAATCGTCCCCGGGGGTTTAGACGTCACATCGTAGACGACCCGGTTGATCCCTCCGACCTCATTGACGACCCTTCGGGCGATCCGGTCGAGGGTCTCGGGCGGGAACCGGTACCAATCCGCCGTCATGAAGTCGGTGGTGGTCACGGCGCGGATGGCGAGAACCTGCTCGTATGTCCGGGCGTCGCCCATGACGCCAACCGACCGAACGGGAAGCAGAACGCACAGCGCCTGAGAGATCTCGTCGTAGAGACCAGCGGCGCGGATCTCATCGATGACGATGGCGTCGGCCTCCTGCAGCGTAAGGACCCCCTCTGGGGTGATCTCTCCCAGGATCCGCACCGCGAGACCCGGTCCCGGGAAAGGATGACGCCAGACAAAATCGCGCGGCAGACCGAGCTCCTCGCCCACCCTGCGGACCTCGTCTTTGAACAGATCGCGAAGAGGCTCCACGAGATCGAGGCCTAGACGCTCGGGAAGCCCGCCGACGTTGTGGTGAGTTTTGATCACCGCCGCTGTGCCGCGGATCCCCGAAGATTCAATCACATCCGGGTAGAGCGTGCCCTGGGCGAGGTAGGCTGCGTCCGGGAACCGCTGCGCCTCGGCTTCGAAGACCTCGATGAACTCGCGACCGATGATCCGGCGTTTCTCCTCCGGATCGGTGACCCCTGCCAGGGCGCCGAAGAACCGTTCGCTCGCGTCGACCCGGTCGAGTTCGATGCCGAATTCGGCAAAACTCTGCATGACCATGTCGCCCTCGTCTTTTCGCAGGAGACCGGTGTCGACAAAGATCGGCACCACCCGGTCGCCGATCGCCTCGCGGAGCAGAACGGTGGTCACCGAGGAGTCGACGCCGCCCGAAACACCACAGATTACGCGGCCCTTGGGCAAAGACTCGCGGAGTTGGTCGACGAGTTCGTTCCGGATGGCCACCGGGTCCCAATCGCGACGGGCGCCGGCGAGCTTGATGAACTGCTCGAGCATGACGGTACCGTTTGGGGTGTGGCGGACTTCGGGGTGGAACTGGAGCGCGACCAACCGGCGTTCGGGGTTGACCATGGCGGCGATGGGAGAATTGCTGGTGCAGGCAAGGACCTCGAAACCATCAGGGACCCGGGTGACGTGATCGCCGTGGCTCATCCAGACGGTCTGCGAAACCGGGGTGCCCTCGAGGATTGAGGCGTTGGTGGTGACCTCAAGCTCGGCGAGGCCGTACTCGCGGTGATCCGACGACTCGACGCAGCCGCCGAGGTCGCGAGCCATGAGCTGCATCCCGTAGCAGATTCCGAGTACCGGAACCCCGAGGAAGAATATGTCCCGGTCGATCTGAAGTGCCCCGTCTTCGAAGACGCTCGCCGGGCCGCCGGAGAGGACGATGGCGATGGGATCGAGGCCGCGGATCTCCTCGGCGGGGATGTCGCCACGTTCGATCATGGTTTTGACCCCGAGTTCACGCAGACGTCGAGCGATGAGCTGGGTGTATTGGGAACCGAAATCCAGGATGAGGATGACCTCGTGGCGCATGGACTCTCCAACGGCGGCAGGCCGCAATGTGATGCAGCGGAGGATAGCAGAGGCGCGAGGCCGCAATGGGGAGATTCGGTTGCACCGTCTCGATTTTGGGGCTAGAATCGAGCTTGTGAAATTGCACACATGGCCTGCACAATCAAACTGCAACCAGAACTGGGACCCGAGGAAGACATGACCGCCTATAAACGACACATCGACAATTCAGCAATCTCCGATCTCACCGTGGCACGCCTTTCGATTTACCTCAGGTGCATGGACCGTCTCCTGGAACTCGGGATCGACACCATTTCGAGCCAGGCGTTGGCCGATCGATTCAACCTCAATTCTGCACAGATCAGAAAAGACCTCGCCTACTTCGGCGAGTTCGGTGTGCGCGGCGTCGGTTACAACGTCCGTGAACTGCGGCAGTACGTGATCGAGATTCTGGGTCTCGATCGGGAACGGCGGTTGGTCATCGTCGGCGCTGGAAACCTCGGAACGGCGTTGTGCCACTACTCCGGGTTTTCCGGTGGCAACTTCCTGGTGGTCGGGATCCTTGATTCCGACCCGAGTCGGATCGGTGACCCGACCCCCGACGGCCTTCTTGTCGAAGACGCGGCCCGACTGGGCGAAATCGTGACTCAGAGGCAGGTTGAGATCGGTGTGATCACCACACCGGCGTCGGCGGCTCAGGCGGTGAGCGATCAGATGGCCGAGGCCGGGCTCAAGGCGATCCTCAACTTTGCCCCGATCAGGGTCCGAGGAGATGAGGGCGGCCTGGTCAAGACCGTGGACCTTGGTGTTCACCTCGAAGAGCTGAGTTTTCATCTCACCCACGTGTGACATGACCTCGGTGTTTCGACCGGGGAAGCCCACCGATTGTCGCCGGCGTCAAAACCAGCTAGAGTGAGGCAATGGAGACCCCGAAACGGATCGGCAAATATGAGGTTTCGGCCCAGATAGCGGCCGGTGGATTCGGGATCATCTACAAGGCTTGGGATCCCTTCATCAAACGTCCCGTCGCGATCAAGATGTGCGCCTCTCCAGATGAAGAGGTGCGTCAACGATTCCACCAGGAAGCCCAATTCGTCGGTAATCTCGTTCACCGGAACATCACCCTGGTCTTCGACTTCGGTGTCGAAAACGACATCCCATATATCGTCCAGGAGTTTCTCTCCGGTTACGACCTCGACCCACTGGTTCACGCCGGGGTGGTCAAGGATACCCGGACCGCTGTGTCGATTCTCCTCCAGGTCTGCGAAGGACTCGATTTCGCCCACAATCGCGGGATCATCCATCGGGACATCAAACCGTCGAATATCAGAGTGCTCGAGGACGGCACCGTCAAGATCATGGACTTCGGGATCGCCAAGTCCCTCGAGGGCGGTTCCAAGCTGACCCAGACCGGGATCGCGCTGGGGACTGCGGGATACCTCGCTCCCGAGCAGATTCAGGGTGGATCAGTCGACCCGCGTACGGATATTTTTTCGTTCGGCGTCGTGGCCTACGAACTTGTGACCGGCCGACGTCCTTTCGAGGGCGCCTCGCTCTCCAATGTCCTCTATCAGATCCTCAATGACGATCCGACCGAGCCGACGGATATCTCGGAGGATGTCTCCGAGGAACTGCAGCGGGTCGTTCTCAAGTGCATGGCCAAGAATCCGGAGGATCGCTATCAGACGGTCCGGGAGGTCCTCGACGCGTTGCGGTCGGTTCCAGGCGCCGTCGGCAGCGATGGCGAGTCCATGGTCGAGATCACAACGGGCGTTCTTCGGGTGGCGGTTTCCCGCATGGTTCCGGCCGCCGGCGGTGAAGAGCCACCGACGCGAGATCTTTCCGCCAGGGGAATCGAAGACGAGGCCACCGAGAAGGTGCCGACCGGTAGCGGCGTCACCGAATTGAGCCGGCTCCCCGAGATCGAAGAGGAGGAGTCCGAACGTCGGAGCCCGGTCTTTGTGATCTTTCTCCTGCTCCTGTTACTGGTAATCGGGTCTGGCGCTGCGCTCTATCTTTCGAAGGACGTTCAGAACCTCGTCTTCGGAGCCGAGGGACCACCGTGGATTCCGACACCGACTCCGACTCCGACCGCGACGCCAACCCCGACACCGACTCTGACCTCGACTCCAACTCTCGCTCCGACCGAAACCCCGGTTCCGGAAGCGACCCCGACACCGGCGCCTGTCACGATTCGTCTCCACGTTGATCCACCGGCTTCGGTGGAGATCGACGGCCAGCCGTTCGGCGGCGGCAAAAAGACCAGCGGCGGCCAGGTGGCGCTGCCGCCGGGCACCCACACATTCATCATTTCGGTACCCGATTTTCCCGCCCGGATCATCACCCGGGAGATCACCACCTCGACCGGAACCGTCGCCCTCAACCTGGATCTCGGGTGGTTGACCGTCATGGGGGACCCGGCCATTCGGTTGCCGGGAGGTGAGGTCTTCATCGACGGCGACAAGATCGGGCCGCTGCCGCTCATTCGCAAAAAGGTCTCTGCCGGTAAGCACGAATTGGTCGTGCGGTGGCCGGGGTCGGACAAGACCTTCCGGCGAAACGTCGAGATTCCGCAGGCGCCGGCGGAATTCAGGATGACCGTTGCTCCAGGAGGGGTCTGAGGGCCCGGCGGCGAATCACGATTCTTCCTCCGGCTTGCAGCAAAGCACACATCACAGGTAGAGTTGTCCGATGATCAGGAAAGCTGTGCTCATTTTTTGCCTTTTCGCCTGTGTGGGAGCTTCCTTGCCCACCTTGGCTCAGGAGAACTCGACGACCCCGAGCGAGGAGGCCGCGATTCAGGCCTTTCGCCAGGGATCATTTTCAAAAGCGGTAGAACTCTACCGACAGGGTCTGCAGGAGACCGATGATTCCGGCCACCGGGCGCGACTCCACATCAATATTGCGTGGACACTGTTCGCCCTCGGCCGCGAGTCCGAGGTTCAGACTCATCTCAGGGCCGCGTTGGTCGAAGACCCGAATCTGACGCTGTTGCCGGACTACTACACCCAGGAGTTCATCGACCTTTTCGACCAGGCGCGGATGCGCGGGATTTCCGGCGATCCGTCCACCCCGCCCCCCGATCTCGAGGTCACCATCGCCGCCGTTGAAGCTCGAATGCTGGAGCGGGAGGATCTCGAAGGCGCATTGGCCGATGTCGATCGGCTGCTCGACAGCTATCCCGAGGATGGGCGGCTCATTCCGCTGCGGGCGGAGATTCTCAGGGATCTCGGGCTCGAACAGGAAGCCGACGATCTGCTGCGCACCTATGGTGGCGACTTCACCCCGGGAACCTACGGAGATCGGATGTCGATACCGGATCTGATTCTCCGCGCCAACCGCCTCCTCGAAGAGGGCGACAGCGGAACCAGCCTCGAGTTGCTTCGGCAGGCGGTCGCCCGTCAGCCGAACAACGTCGCAGCCCTCGAACTCATGGCCGAAGCGGCCCAGCGTGGGGGTAACTGGGATGAGGCCGAATTCGCTCTCAAATCCGCGCTTGGCATGCAGCCCGACAACGTCGGTCTCCAGCTTCGGCTCGGTGAGGTCTACATTGCCGAGTCGGAACTCTCCGCGGCGCGTGATGTCTTTCGTCAGATCACCGACCGTTCTCCCCATTCCGATCGCGGATGGGCGGCGCTCGGTCTGCTCGAGGCCCGTCTCGGAAACCGCGACCGTGCTCTCTCCCATCTCGATCGCGCCATCGAGGAAAACCCGCTGTTGCCCGAGGTGCAACTGGCCAGAGGCGAACTGCTCCTCGTCATCGGTGCCGCCGAGTCGGCCTACAAGGCTCTCGAGTCTGCCGCGAATCTTCTCCACGATGACCCGCAGCTCGAGGCGCGTCTCGGACAGGCTCTCCTAGCCATCGGTCGAAACGAGGAAGCCCTCGAGCACCTCCGGACCGCCGTCGCGAGCGGGTTCGGGCCGGACGATGTCGAGCGCGCCCTGGCTCTGGCTCTCGCGCTCAACGGCAAGAACGCCGAGAGCGAACGGGTTCTCTCCGAGGCTGGTATTGCCGAGAATCTGGACACCGAGATCATCCGAGGACTGCTGATGCTGCAAAAATCGAGCTACGCTGCCGCGGAGGAAATTCTCCGCCCGGTCGCCGAGGCTCGAGCCAACGAACCCGGAGTCCTCAACATCTTCGCGGCAGCGCTCTACAACCAGGAGCGGTATGCCGAATCCGTGACCTATCTCGAAGGTGCTGAAGAGATCGACCGATCCAACATCGACATTGTCGAGAATCTCTCGGTGGCCAGAGCTGCCCGCGCCGCGGAGTTGCTCGCCGCAAATGCGTCCACGGTCAAGGCGGCGCCGCAGAAGTGAGCAATTGAGCCTTTTGGAGCCCTGAGAAAAACCAAGAGCGAGATGACGTTGCCTCGGTGACCGCTGCCCTAGGAAATGTGGAGCGTTCCGAGGAACTCGAGCATCTCGGCAGCTGTGTGCTCGGGTCGGTGGGAAGTCTCATAAAACTCACGGGCCGCGACTCCCCTTTGACTCCAGCCTTCCTCGCCCACCACGGCCAACAGTCTCGCCAGATCAGCGGCGGCCGACGGTCCGGGGGTCAGTCGAGGAGCGACCGGTTCGGGTAACTCGAGGAACTGACGAACTCCACCCACGGCCACGGGAACACCGCATGCGAGAAAACGGAGGGCTGCGGCGGAGGTCTCACCGGCCGACGGCGTGCGATAGACGACACCGAGATCGGCAGCGGCCGGGAGGCCGGGCAGATCCGCGGCCTCGACCCATCCGCTGAAGACAAGAGCCTCTTCCACGCCGGCGTTGACCGCCGCCCGGCGGAGCGGCTCCAACCCCTGCCCCTCTCCGACCACGACGAGGCGTATCGCGACGCCGGACCTCGAGGCTGCGGCGACTCCGGTGAGGATCTCGATGAGGCCCTTTTCAGGGGTCAGAAAGCCGAGGTGCATGAGGACCACATCTTCGGGTCGCAGCCCAAGGACCGCCCGGGCGCCTTCCCGATCCGTCGTCTGAGGATCGGCAACCGTCAGACCGATACGGCCCACGGCGATTCCCGGCAATTCCCGGCGAACCAGCTTCTCTGCCCATTCCGAATGAACGAGGATTCCGTCCACCGAATCAAGAAAAACCCTTCGAGCGGGAAAGAGAAACGGATCGAGATGCCCCTGAACGCCCACCGCCCTCGCAGCCGCGAGCGCCGTCCCAGCGCCGCCGTGCGCGACTTCCAACGCCCTGGAGTACTCCGCTTGATCTCCGAGGGCGACGGTTGATGCCACCAGAAGATGATGGAGTACGGCGTCGTGGAGCACGACAACGGTGGGGTCTTTGCGCCGCAGGCGGCTGAGCAGCCAAAGGTGGTGGGGATTGTTTCCCAGATGGATCACGGCGATCTCGCCAGGGAGTCCATCGGCCTGGGTCGCCACGAGATCGAGTCGCTCCGGCCAATCGGCCGGCGGGGACCAGTCCGGCGGGCTCAGAACCCGAACCGACGCCGAGCTCGCGAGGATTGGAAGGATGTCCATAGCGTAGTCCGAAACCCCTGACCGTATCGGAGGAAGCGGCGAGCCCCAGAGAATCTGCGCGGGTGTGTTCTGCGGATCCACCTCCGAATTCTACTCTTCTCTCGGTTGCCGGGGTGCGGATCCGGGTCACGGGCAGGGTATGATCATCAAGGTGTCCGCCCTTCGCATGCTCCTGATGGTGATCTATGCCTCATATCTGACCAATGTCGGCCTGCTGCTCATGCTGCTGCCCTGGTCGGATGGGTGGTCGCGTTTTATCCTGCTGCTCTCGCCTCAAATGATGGCCTTTCTCGACAATCCCGCGGTTCGCGGCGTCGTCAGCGCCTTCGGCTTTCTCCATCTGGCGTTGCTGGTCGGTGAGCTCTTCCTTCCGGGTCGGTGGGTGCGACCGCCGACCTGACGCGATCTCGATCACACCACTTGCCCTTGCCCGCAGATTTTCGTGGAGGTAGACTCGATACATGGATGGGCGGGTTCTCATCGTCGACGACGAGGCCTATATTCGTCGGATTCTCTGCTTCAAACTCGAGCGCGCGGGTTTTGCAACCTTCGAGGCGCCGTCAGCGGAGGCGGCGGAGACTGTGCTCGAGGGCCAGGAGATCGATCTCATGCTCCTCGATGTCGGGCTTGCCACGCCGACGAACGGGTTCGACCTTGCCGCCCGTCTGCGACGCAACACAAACACCGAACAACTGCCCATCATTCTCCTCACCGCTCGCGGATTCGCTTCGGATGTGCTCAGGGGGCACGAGATCGGCGCGGCCGGTTACATCACCAAACCCTTCTCCACCGATGAAGTGGTCAGCAGGGTCCGGGCGATTCTCGGCAGTTGACCTCCGCTGTTGTGCCACGTAGGCTCTGCGCCGGAGAAAAGACGTGAGAACACCGAACGCATTGACCGAAAACCAGGTGTCTTGATGCGAAGCTGGATCCCCTGGCTGACCGCTCTCGTCATCGTGGTGGCCGACCGGCTCACCAAGATGGCGGTGATCGACAATCTCGACAACGGGAGCTGGCACCACGTTTTTCCCGGGTTCACCATCACTCACGTTCGCAATCCCGGGATCGCTTTCAGCCTCTTCGCCGATGGCGGGCCGCTGACCCGAGTCCTACTCCATCTCGTGATCCTAACGGCGGTGGTGATCATCGCGTGGATGGTGGTGCGCCACGGGCGGCAACGGGTTCTCTCCGGGATCGCCTTCGGCCTCATCCTAGGTGGTGCGGTCGGCAACCTCGTGGACCGAGTCCTCTATGGATGGGTCCTCGACTTCATCCACGTCTGGATTCGGTTCGGGGACCGCACCTGGTCCTGGCCGGACTTCAACATAGCCGACAGCGCCATCTCGGTTGGTGCGGTCATACTCATTCTCACCGAACTCTTCAGACCCGAAAGAACCGACGATGCACCCGATCCTGATTGACCTGGGCTTCTTCGCGCTGCCCGCCTACGGTGTTCTCCTCGCCACTGCGGTTCTGATGGCGTTGTGGTCGGCTCGGGTCCGGGCCGAAGGCGCCGGGATGGACGGCACAAAGGTCGTCGACTTCGGACTCTGGTTGGTGATCTGGGCCCTCCTGGGCGCGAAGATCCTCCTTGTCATCGTCGAGTGGAAACGCTATCTCGGTGATCCCTCGCAGCTCATCGGTCTCGCCCAGGCCGGCGGGGTCTTTCTCGGCGGCTTCATCGCGGCCATCATCGCGGCGGCAATCATGCTCCGGCGTTACAACCTCAAGGCACTCCCGACCTTTGATGTCCTCGCCCCGTCCCTCGCCCTAGGGCAGGCGATCGGGCGACTGGGTTGTCTTCTCGCGGGCTGTTGCTGGGGCCGTGCATGCGATCTTCCCTGGGCCATCACCTACACCGACCCCGCTGCCGCAGCCAACGTCGGCACGCCACTCCACGTGGCGGTCCACCCTTTCCCAGCCTATGCCGCAGCCTTCAACTTCACAGTTTTTTTGATCCTGGGCTGGTTGTATCAGAAAAAGTTGGCCCCGGGTCGAGTCTTCGCCACCTACCTGATCCTCTACGGGATCGGTCGTTCCCTCCTCGAGTTCACCCGCGGCGATGAAATCAGAGGGCTTTACTTCGGTGGGCTGGTTTCCACGAGCCAGCTCATCTCGGCGGCGCTCGTCGCCAGCGGAATCGCCGTGCACTGGTGGATCGGGCGGCGTCAGCGCCGGTGAGCCTGCTCCATCGGTTCACCGTGCCCGACGAGCTCGCCGGGATTCGTCTCGATCGTTGTCTTGCCGCGCTCAACGAGAGCTGGTCCAGATCCCACACCAGGCGTCTCATTGATAGCGGCAGGGTCACCTGCAACGATCATCCGGCAAAACCGGCCACCATCGTCTCCCCGGGCGACCGACTCACGGTCGACGAGCCCGAGCCGGAGACCCTCGATATGGTTGCCGAGGAGATTCCCCTCGAGATCGTATTCGAGGACCGCGACCTTCTGGTGATCAACAAGCCTGCGGATCTCGTGATCCACCCGGCCGCCGGAAATCCATCAGGGACCCTCGTCAACGCCCTTCTCCACCACTGCAAGGATCTCTCGGGAATCGGCGGTGTCGCCCGCCCGGGCATCGTCCACCGTCTCGACAAGGACACCACCGGTCTGATGGTGGTGGCCAAGAACGATCGGGCGCATCAGGCTCTGAGCCTGGCATTTCGTTGGCGCAAAATCGACAAGACCTATCTCGCGGTGTGCTTTGGCGAAATCGCCGATGATGAAGGGGTTGTCGATGCTCCCATCGATCGCCACCCGCAGCACCGGCAGCGGATGGCGGTGGTGAAAGACGGCCGCCCGGCGCGGACGCTTTTCACCGTCGTCGAACGATGGCCGCAGGCATCGCTGGTCCACTGTCGGTTGATCACCGGCAGGACCCACCAGATTCGGGTTCACATGGCCCACATCGGACATGCGCTTGTGGGCGACTCACTCTACGCCGGCCGACAGTGGCGCAGTATCCCCGATCCGCAGGCGGCGGCCTTCTGCCACAAGTTCCCTCGCCAGGCCTTGCACGCCATGTGTCTGGGCTTTGTCCATCCGGTAACCGAGGAGCCCATGAGCTTTGAAGTGGGGCCGCCCGATGACATACAGGGTCTTTTGGAGGTTCTTCGCGGCACCTCGAGGTGATGGGTTCCATCGCACCATGAGCAGGCTGGAAGCCCGCTCCACAATCGGAATCGGCCAGAGTTTCTTCCTACTCTTCAAAGCCGCTTCTTGAAACACAAAGATCACCAAGATCCACAAAGAAACCACGAAGTTTTGGTCTACCTCAGCGCAGCGCCAATTGATCGATTCTGGGTAGGAAGGGGTCCGGGTCCATCGAGCGATGTCTTTGTGGCCGCCTTGTGGTTCTTAGTGCCCTTCGTGTTTCGAACGATGTCCCATGAGGAAACAGGTAGACCTGAAAGAGCAAGTTGGAAGCATGTTCCTACAA
>CBESWV010000130.1:0-10603 GCA_965533305.1 uncultured bacterium
GGTCGATGCTCTTCATCAACCAGACCGCGCTCCGCATCTTCTCGCGCAGGTAACCGGCGACCTGGGGGTCGACCGGAGCCCCTTCGAGCATCCGGGCGTACCTTGAGTTGATCCGGAGTCGGGGCAGACCGTCATCGTTGAGGTGAATCGTGTATTCGTTATCGACCTTACGAATATGAACGTCGGGTTCGATGTATTGATTTCGTTCCTGATGATAGATCCGGCCCGGTTTGGCCTCGAGCCGATGAATCATCTCAACGAGATCCTTGAACGAGACCACCTCGCAGCCGCACGCGCTCGCGAGCTTTTCCCACCGCTGGTGCAGCAGGTCGTCCCAATGTTCAGTAATCACCATCTGGGCGCGCTTGAGCAGTTCTGCCTCATCACCATCGCCAGCGACAGCGACAAGGAGATCGATCTGCATTCGAAAACACTCTTGGAGACTCCGCGCCGCGACTCCGGGTGGATCGAGAGAACGAACCGTTTCAAGCGCTTGGATCACCTCTTCCGGCCGGGCCCCTGTTACCGCGGCGATCTCGCCATCGGAAACGTGGAGGAACCCGTCCTCGTCGAGATTTCCGATGATGTACTCGGCGATCCTCACGATTCGCTCGTTGCAGTCCATCATGCGGAGTTGCCAGATCAAGTGATCGGCGAGCCCCCCTGCGGACGAAACCACGTTCTCCAGCGGAATCCCTTCGCCGGGATCGGAAGCGGCCATAGAAGGCCCCTCCGGTCGGTGATCGGCAAGGTAATCGGAGAAAAACGCCTCGACGTCGATATCTCCGTAGGCCTCTTCAGCCGTTGGGAGAACATCTTCGCCGTCGGTGCCGTCGGCCGGGGTGCCGGGGGCCACTTCATCCCCGAACTCCACCTCGGCAGCGGAGGCAGTCACATCTTTATCGGAAGCTTCCACTTCGGCGGCCGACGCCTCGTCTGTCTCCTCAATCGCTTCCTCGACATCGAGGACCGGGTTCTCGAGGATCTCCTGAGCCAACGTCTCCTCGAGGTCCAGCCGAGACAACTGGAGCAATTTGATGGCCTGTTGCAGCGATGGCGTCATCACCAACCGCTGGGCCAACTTTAAACGGAGCTTCTGCTCGAGCGCCATGAATCTCGCTATTTCACCCTGCGCTGCAGGGCCCGCAGGGACGGTTCTCGGGGTTTTTGGTTCGCCCGACCGGAAACCTCCGGTGTTTGGGCTCGCGAACTCGTGATCGATCGCCCTCGTATCGAGCGATCGTGTGCTGCGGATCTAGAGTTGAAAGTCCTCGCCAAGATAAATCCTGCGTACATCCTCATTGCCGGCAAGATCAATCGGGTGCCCTGTTGCAAAAATCTTGCCGTCTTTGATTATATAGGCTCGGTCGGTGATCTTCAATGTTTCTCGAACGTTGTGGTCTGTGATTAAAACACCTATTCCCAATGACTTGAGATGAGCGATGATTCTCTGCAGATCAAGTACCGCGATAGGATCGATGCCGGCGAATGGTTCGTCGAGGAGAATGAACATCGGTTCCGTCGCCAACGCACGAGCGATTTCGAGCCGACGACGTTCGCCGCCCGAGAGGGTCTCGGCCCGTTGGCCCTTGAGGGAATCGAGCCCGAAATCACGGATGAGTTTTCCGATTCTTTTGTGCGCGGTCTTGGAGTCCACTCCGAGCGCTTCGAGAATCAACCAGATGTTGTCCTCCACCGAAAGGTGTTTGAAGGCGCTCGGTTCCTGTGCGAGATAGGCAACCCCCATCCGAGCTCGCCGGAACATGGGAAATTCAGTGATGTCCCGCTCGCCGAGGATGACCCGCCCCTGATCGGGCTCGATCAAACCCACCATCATGTAGAACGTCGTGGTCTTCCCCGCGCCGTTCGGCCCGAGAAGTCCGACGATCTCGCCGGGTGCGATGGTCAACGAGACCCCGTCGACCACCGAACGCCCGCGATAGGACTTCCTCAGGTCACCGGCGACGAGGTCGAGCGCTTTGGGGCTCAGGGGTTTCCTCCGGATAGTAGATCAGTTCGGTGCCGCCACCGATCGAGACCGTACCATCGGCCTGATTCCAGGTCAACGACTCGCCCGAGGCGACATTTCCGCGCGGGTCGGCGAGTTGTGCGGGAGATCCGGTCACGGTGATGACCTGGCTCTTGACCTCGCGCCGTGCGTGTTGGCCGGTCAGCCGCCTTCCCATCTCGAGATCGTTGATTTCCACTGCACCTTCGGCCTCAACATCGGAAACCTCGTCGTTCTCATCAAAGGCGATCGACAGTCGATTGGCCGCGAGAGAGAACTTCGGATCCGAGTAGCGAACCGATCCGCGAAACACCGCACTCCCCCCAAGTGAGTCGTAGTCCAATGAACGCGCGTCGACCACGACATCCTCGTTCTCGGAGGTTGTTTCGTCCATCTGGTTGGCCGGAAAGGTCACCCGGACATGGCCACGGGCGGCAACCGATTCAGTCTCGTGTCGATAGACCACGTCATCGGCGAGGAGTAGACGATGGCCCTGCCAGATTCGAGCGTTTTCACGGAGCGAGTACACCTCGCCCCCCTCCTCGACCTCGATGAGCTCACCGGCGAAACGGACGGGCTCGTCACTGCCCTGCGGGGTTTCTGCTCCGAGCAGGCGGGCATTTTGAAGCTCACCATGGACCTGACCCCTGGCTTCGATTCTGCCCTCGCGATCAAAGAGAGTCGCCTCATCGCAGGACATCTTTCCACGATCAGAATCCAATCCGACCCGGATTCGACCGGTCGGATCACCTTGGAGCATGGCCAACCCGGAGGCCTGGACAAGCCGCGCCCGCTGTCCTCGCGCGACCATGTCGTCGGTGGTGATTTCAACCTGCCCGTTAAACTCGACATCGGTCAACTGGCCCTTGTTGAACCAGGCACGGCCACTGTCCGCAGAAGCCGATCGAGGCGGCCCTTCCATTGGAATCTCTGAGAGACAGACTCCGTTCTCCGCCTTCATGCTGATGATTCCCTCGGCTCCCATCACCCCGATGAGAACCATGGTTTGAAGCGTCCGCTCGAAATAGTCCGGTCCGCCGGTGAAACGCACCTTGACCCACGGCCCCTTGGAGCGCACCCTGACGTGCCACAGCCCGCTGGCGTCGCGTTTGGACACGACTTTCTCGCCCCACATCTCAACAAGCGCGCTTGTCGACTCCACAGTTGTCGTAATCTCGACCCCGCCCGACATTTCGATCTTCTCCGGCTGGCCGTCGTTCGAGGCAAGGGTGACCGTGGCTCTCGGAGCCCTGAGTCGAGACAGATGTTGGGTGAGATCGACGCCGTCGGAAAAGATGATCAGTCCTTCATCCCGGCGGTACACAAGCTTCGGCGCCACCAGCATGGCGCCGTCCTCGGCCCTCAGGGCCGCATTGCCTTCGAGTTTGACCCAATCATCCTTGAGGCTGTAGCTTGCCCTCTCCGCCTGCCCGAAGGTGGGCCCGTCAACATACATTACCGGCGCCTCGGAGACAAAGACCTGCTGCTTTGACAGGAACCGACCCGCCTCGGTGTTGAGGAATGCGCCATTGGGAAAAACGACGTGGATGCCTCCCTCGATCCTCGCATCCCGGGTGTCGATGTTGAAGCTGGCCTTCTCGGCGGTCAGGATCGGCCCCTGCTCTCCCTCACGAAAGAACTGCAGCCGGACACCCTCGATCTCCTGCCATCCCGAGGCCAGGCTCAGCGTTCGCAGCGAGTTGAGGATGAAGATCGGCTGACCCTTCATCGTCTCGGTGTGCTGGAATCCCTTGTAGAGCCCGATCGCAACATCCGTCACATCAAAACCGACCTCGGAGGGATCAACCGAACCTAGACCATCTCCGCTCCTGCGGGTCCGTTGGTATCCGACCGCGGCAACGCCGATGAGGAATGCCGCGATCAGCAACGCCGATCCGCGGCGGATCCAGGTTCGACCGCTCGCACTCATGTCGAGGAACGGAGCCGGATGAAGGGAAAGGCCGGCGATGCGGTTGGGTCGGGGATGGGCAAGGCCATTATGCGAGCCCGTCTCAGCGAACGGTGACCATCCCCATAGCCCGATACTTCTTATAGCGTCGGGTGACCAAGGCGTCCGGTTTGACTCTCCGAAGCTGCTTGAGGTTGCGCCTCACCGCCACTTCCACGGTCTTCGCCATGGCCTGGGGATCCATGTGTGCTCCACCCGACGGTTCGGGGAGAATCTCGTCGATGACCCCGAGCTCTTTGAGGTCCTTGGCGGTCAGCCGCAGTGCACGTGCCGCGTCATCCGCTCGGGCCTGATCCTTCCAGAGGATCGCCGCGCACCCCTCGGGGGAGATCACCGAATACACGGCGTTTTCGAGCATCAGAATCCGATCCCCCACCCCGAGACCCAGGGCGCCGCCGGAACCGCCTTCGCCGGTCACCACAACAACGATCGGCACCGGGAGACGAGCCATCTCCATCAGATTGAAGGCAATCGCCTCGGCCTGGCCGCGCTCTTCGGCATCGATCCCGGGATAGGCCCCCGGCGTATCGATGAATGAGATCACCGGCCGACGGTAGCGACCCGCCATTTCCATCACCCGCAACGCCTTGCGGTAGCCTTCAGGCCGGGGCATTCCGAAGTTGCGGTAGAGCTTGGCCGGTGTGTCACGGCCTTTCTGGTGTCCCACCACCGCCACCGGATCGCCTTCGAAGACTGCGAATCCGGCGATCACCGCGGGATCATCGGAAAATCGACGATCTCCGTGGAGTTCGGTGAATTCGCTGAACATCGACGAAATATAGTCCAGGGTATATGGCCGATCCGGGTGTCGGGCTACCTGGCAGCGCTGATACGGCGTCAGCGATGAAAAGACGCTGTCGATTGTGGACGCGAGCGCCCGCCGGGTCTTGACCAGTGCGGCACTCGGCTTCGAGCCTGCGGAAGCAAGCTCGAGATCGCGGATCTGCGCTCGAAGACTCTCGATGGGCTCGAGGAAAGGTAAGGTAGGAGACGCCATTGCCGGACTCTAGCAGAGTGGCGAAGAGGGGGTCAATCGCGCCCTCATGGACACACCGCGGAGTTGACCCGTCACGAGCGCGTCACGATCAAGGGTGGCAGGTAGTCCGCCGGCGGATCGAAACCGAGCAGGAGGAGCAAGGTGGCGGCGAGGTTTCCAAGACCGGGTCGCTCGACCTCGGGATTCGGCTCGAAGCGATCGGTGTCTTTCCCGGTCAACAGCCAGGGCACCGGTGAGAGCGAATGGCTGGTCTTGACCACGGGTATCCCATCCGGTCCGCGTTTGATCTCACCGGTCTTCTTATCGACTTCAAGCATCATGTCGAGGTTGCCGTGATCCGCGGTCACGATCATGGTTCCGCCAACTCTGCGGATCTCCTCCTCCAAGCGTCCGATACAGCCGTCCACGGTCTCCATCGCCTCGATTGCGGCCTCGAGAACACCGGTGTGTCCAACCATGTCGCCGTTGGCGAAATTGACTCGGAGAAATCCAAAGCGGTTGCTGTCGAGAGCATCGATGACCACCTGACAGACCTCGTTCGCCTTCATGGCCGGCGCGTTCTCGAAAGGGATGACATCACTGGGGACCTCCACCCACTCTTCGAGTTCGGGATCGAACTTCGCCGAGTTGTTGCCATTCCAGAAATAGGTCACGTGACCGAACTTCTGGGTCTCGGCAGTGGCGAGTTGGGCGACGCCGTTGTGCACGAGGTACTCGGAAACGGTCCGAGCGATGGCCGGTGGCTGGACCAGGTAGAGCGGCGGAATCCCAAGATCACCGTCGTATTCCATCATCCCGGCATAGGTGACAGCGGGCAGCCTTCCGCGATCGAAGCGATTGAAATCCACGTCGGTGAAGGCCCTCGAAATCTCGATGCCGCGGTCACCACGAAAATTGAAGAACACCACCGCGTCCCCGTCGTTGATTTCTCCGGAAGGGCGCCCCATTCCGTCGTGAATCACAAACGGCGGCAAATCCTGATCGATGACCCCCGGGTTCTCTTCCCTCAAGGTCGTAATTGCCTCCATGGCGCTGGCAAAGGACCGCCCACGACCGTGCACGTGAGTCTCCCAACCCAGACGCACCATCTCCCAGTTGGCGTTGTATCGATCCATGGTTATGCTCATCCGCCCGCCACCCGATGCAATCGCCGCGTCACAGCCGCTGGTTTCGAGCACTTTGAAAAGGTCCTCGAGTCGCTCGACATAACGGTGGAAACTCACCGGCTCAACATCACGACCATCGGCCAGCGCGTGAAGTCGAATCCGTCTGATCCCTTCCTCGGCCGCCCGCTTCACGAGGGCCTCGATGTGGTCGATGTGACTGTGAACATTGCCATCGGAAACCAGACCCATGAGGTGAAGAGTCCCGTCGTTCGCCCTGAGATCATCGATCAGGCGGCGCCAGACCGGTCCCTCGAAGATCGCCCCGCTCGCGATGGCGTCGGCGACGAGTTTCGCGCCCTGCGCAAAGATTCTCCCCGCTCCCATGGCGTTATGTCCGACCTCAGAGTTCCCCATATCGCCTTCGTCCGGAAGACCCACCGCCGAACCGTGCGCCGCGAGTTCCATCCGAACTTCCGCGTGTTCGAGCAGTCGATCGAGGTTCGGGGTCGACGCCAGATCGACCGCATTGGCCGGATAGCCTTCCGCCCGTCCGCGGTAGAGACCCACCCCATCCATGATCACCAACAGCAACGGACCGGACACACCGGAGAAATCGGGATTCGGCGGGAGAATGAAATCGTCCATCTTCAAACCTCTCGGATATCGGCCGTTGCCGGAGTGTGAAAACCGGGATCGTGACGGACCCACACCTGTTTCTGCTGTTGGCGCTCTTGATCTGGCGGACGCTCGGCCGTCAGTCGCCGAACTCACCCATCGGCGGTGATCTGGGACGCCTCGAGCAGGACCACCGTGACGTTGTCGTTACCGCCGTGGTCATTGGCCGCTTCGATGAGCTTCATGGCCCTCTCTTCTAGCGAACCAGCGCTCGCGAGCAGCGTCTGGATTTCTTCGTCGGTCAGCATCGAGTTGAGGCCATCCGAGCACAGAAGATAGAGATCAGTGTTCATGAGCTCGGTCTCGAGAAGATCGACCTTCGGCGCGGCGCTTCCGCCGAGCGCTTGAGTCACGACGTTTTTCAACGGGTGGGTCCGGGCGGCTTCCTCGGTGAGAAAACCAGCCGCCACCTGTTCGTGAACCCAAGAGTGATCCGCAGTGAGGATTTCGAGACGGTTGTGCCGCAGACGATACGCTCGGCTGTCGCCGACGTGGCACACCACCAGATTGCGACTCGCCGCCGGATGAACGGCCACGACCACGGTCGTTCCCATGCCTTTGAGGTTCTGATCATGGGTCACGGCATTGGTCACTCGTTCGTGCCCCGAGAGGACGGCATCGACCAGCAGATTGGCCGCCGCGCTTCGCTTCATGTCCCAGTGTTCCGGCCAGGATTCCTGGTTCAGGGCCGACCGCCCGCTGAATCCCCGGAAGATCTCGTCAGCAGCCAACCTCGATGCGACTTCGCCTGCGGCGTGTCCGCCCATTCCATCGGCTACGAGGAAAACACCGATCTCGTCATCGACGAGGAACACATCCTCGTTGAGTTGTCGCTTCCGGCCGACATCGGTCGCGCCGAAGACCTCGAGTCGGTAGCCGATTACACGATTTGGATTGATGGCCACGATCGATCAGCCCCTCCGCCGGAGGCGGCCAAGCAGACCCTCGCCCGACTGTGAAGCACCTTCGCTCTGAACCTGAGCCAGCACCGAAGAGGCTTTTTTGTTCGTCGGATCCAAACTCAGAGCCTCTTCGGCCAGCCTCTCGGCCCGGGCTCGCATTCCGACGGTAAAGGCGAGATCCGCCGCTTCGGACAACATCACCGCATTCCCGGGTTCGAGTGAAACGGCCTTCTCCAAGTGCCTCAGACCATCCTTCTCGCGGCCACTGACCTTACCGAGGCCGATTCCCATGAAATAGTGCGCGCGTGAGCACGAATCGTCGTGGTCCAGAGCCGTCTTGAGTTCAGACAGGGCTTCCTTCAGCTTGCCTTCGCGCATCGTCTGCGACGCCTTCGCGGCGAGCTTGCGGGCAATTTCCTTGCGATCCATCGTAGCGCCGGCTCCACCGGGCTGTCCCTGGGCGAGCTCGTCATCGAATTTCTTTCGACTGTCCGGGTGGCTGAGGACATTGAACGCTTCAGTGATTTCCTGAAAACGCTTTTCCGCCTGAGCCCGCTCTTCACCGGAGAACCGATCTGGATGATGCTTGAACGTCAACTTGCGAAACGCGGAACGAATCTGCGCCTCGGTTGCGTCTCGCTCGACCCCGAGGATGTCATATAGGGTGAATGCGCTTGCCATTACCTTCTCACGGTGATTGTGCGGTCATGCCGCTTGGGATTAACTACCATATTCATTGAATCAAAGCAATGATACAACGTCCAACAACGCTTTTGGTCACATTGGGATTCCGGACTCGATAAAAAAATCACCGCCTCCTACTCGCGAAGTTCACGGCCGTGCGGCGAATCACAGGGTTGACGTTTCGACTGTCCGAGAGCCGCTTTAAATCTCGAACATTGAGCCGATTGACCACTCTGATCCCGAGATCCACCGGAGTCTTGGGATTGGATACCAACTGCCAGACCACTTGGTAGCGCCTCATCCAGCGCGAATTGCGGTAGATCACACGAAGAACTTCGGTGTCCACGGTTCGCATCCCTGCGAACTTCTCCACTTCCGCATCACTCAGCTTCGGGCTCCCCAAGACCCCACGCACCACAAGGCGGTTGCGGGAGTTGATGAGGATCGATCTCTCCTCCCGAGTCCCCTTGAGCGCACACATCACCTTTTCCTTGATGCTCATTTTGACCAGGCGCGAAAAGGTCGATTGCTGGCTTTCGCTTCTTGCAAGCTCGTCCCGAAGACCTTCGTCATCCGAACCCTGATACGGCAGCCGTACGAGTTCGGGAATGTGGGCGCCGATCTGCCGCAAGGACGTCAATGCCTCTTCGATGGTCGGGGTCTCGCCGCTGGCGACGGATTCCTCGGCGGCGATGGCCTTCTCGATGAACTCGTGTTCGAACTCGGCAACTCGTCGGAGCACCGTATCCGTCACCCGCGTGTTGTCGCGCAGATCATCGAGGATTTCCAGACACCCGAAGATCCGCACCTGGTTGGTCATGACGATGTCCTGGACCACCGGCGGACCGTTCTTGGCAAGAACTCGAAGCGTTTCGTTCGACGTTTTTGAGTGTCTCGCCACCTCGATCCAAACGGTCTCTTCTTCGCGGAGCCGGATGACCAGATCGAGGACCATGGACTCGAGTTCGTAGGAAGAAAGCCATTCGACGATGGCCTCAGGGGTCACTTCGGCGATGGAGGCCGTTGAGATCTCGGAGAGTTCTTCGTCCGGGTCGGTCGACAACATGAACTGCAGACGGAGCAGATCTTCGCGGGGAACCGGCAACAAGCCCTGGGCGGCAAAAAGCCGGACCTGCCGCGGCACCTGACCATCGAGGATGCCGTTGAGAAGCTGGTCGGTGGTTTCAAACCGTGTCACGGAGTCTCGTTCTCCTCGGAACCGAGCGGAGTGATTCGCCCATGAGTCACTTCCGTGTGAATCACCTGCCCCGGCAGACCGAGATCCCGGTAAAGAAGACCATCAACGGTCAATTCGACGGCCCCGGCATTCCCCACCGTGACCTTGATCGGGCCGGCAAGCTCGAGATCGAGCTTTTGCCCGTTGCTCAGGAGTTGCTGACCGGTCATCCCGTTACGATCCCGGTAGTGGATCCAACATTCTTCCCCTGAATCCACCTGTGCCGTCAATTTCACCATCGGCTCGTCCACCTCGTCCTTCGGGGATCCGGCCGGATTCAAGGGCGGTGTCGGGCGGATCGCCGGTCTCGCAGCGCGGGTCTCGTTGACCTGCCTTGCACCGGATCGACGAGGATCAGGGGAGAGGCCTTCGCCGATCGAGGTGGAACTCCGAAGGATCACTGCCGCCGCGACAAGAATAATCACGACACAGGCGGCGATGGGAATCCAGAACCTCCATCGGATCGCAGGTCCGAGATCGTCGGGAATCACCTCGAGGTTCAAATGGATCCCGGATGAGATGGAGTACTGTTCCCATGCCGAGTCAAAGGCTTCCAACAGCTCACCCTCGTCGGCACCGACGACCCGGGCGTACTGGGCGACAAAACTCCTGCTGAAGACGCGTTCGGGAAGAAAACTGAAGTTGCCGTTTTCCAGGGCGTCGAGGATCGCCTTGGATACCTTTGTCTCTGCGACGATGTCCTCGAGCCGTAGACCGGAATCCTCTCGGGTTCCGCGCAACTGCTCTCCAAAGACAGCGGGGCTGGCCGACTCCGCGTTGTTAACGTTCACCACCTATTGATTTTAACCTAAGTTGAGCGATTCTGGTGGATGAGATGCGCCAAGATCTTGATGCTCTGACGTTTGCGAAAAACGGAGGCATACCCGTTGGTATGTCGAGTATTTTCGCAAACGTCCAGAGCGCAAGAGGTTGGTGCGGATCGCCGCCGAGAATCGCTCATCTTAGGTTAAACCTAGGATGAGCGATTTCTGTTGAGTCTTCTGCAAAAACTCCCGCTCGCAGGA
>CBESWV010000131.1:0-10595 GCA_965533305.1 uncultured bacterium
CGCACCGCCCGAAGCCGCCGGGATGACCTTCTCTGAAGCCGGCCCCGTCCCCGGTCAGGGCAAAATCGCTCAACAGGTTTTCTGGTACACCGCGTTCACGGCGGCCATGACCAAACCCGGTCTCCCGGTGGTCAACGCCGACGGCACTCCCAAGTGGCGGATGGCGCCTTCGCCCCATGGTCCCTACTGGGAGGAGGGGATGAAGCTCGGCTACCAGGACGCCGGCTCCTGGACATTGCTCAAGAGTACCCCGGTGGAGCGCCGCAAGGCGGCCTGGCTCTACGCCCAGTTCACCGTTTCGAAAACGGTCTCGCTCAAAAAGACTCTCGAGGGGCTCACCCCCATCCGCGAGTCCGACCTCCAGTCCAAGGCCATGACCGAAGCCGCGCCTCGGCTCGGCGGTCTGGTCGAGTTCTACCGCAGCCCGGCGCGGGTCGCCTGGACCCCCACCGGGACCAATGTCCCCGACTACCCCAAGCTGGCCCAACTCTGGTGGCAGAACGTGGCCGAGGCGGCGAGCGGTGAGAAGACCCCGCAGGAAGCCATGGACAGCCTCGCCGCGCAGCAGGATAGGATGCTCCAGCGGCTCGAACGCGCCAAGGTTCAGGGTGAATGCGGCCCCAAGCTCAATCCGGCGACCAGCGCGGAAGATTGGCTCAAGCGACCCGGCTCACCCAAACCAAAACTGGCCAACGAAAAACCAAAGGGCGAGACCGTGCCCTACGACCAGCTGCTCGAGGCATGGAAGGAAGGCCGGGTGAGGTAGGCCAATACGTGAGCCTCTGGTAAAGACCCTCTGTTGCAATGGTTTGTGGCCTGGGTGCCGGCGAGACGCCGGCTTGATGGTGAGGAGGTTCGGAAGAACTCAGTGTCCGATTCTTCATTCTGATTGCGGCCCTGCGCAGCAGGAATGACCGTGTCGGCGATCATCTGCTGTTTCCGTTTCCGTTTCCATTTCCGTTTCCGTTTCCGATCCCGTTCCCGATCCCGTTCCCGATCCCGTTCCCGATCCCGATCCCGATCCCGTTTCCGTGATGATCTCGTACATCGGATCTCGCGTCTTCCACCCCACCGCGCCGCTACACTGGATCGGTGGGAAAGAAGAAAGGCTGTCTGCGGAGAATAGGGTACCTCGCGGCCGTAGTGCTGACGCCGGTCGCTGGCATTGCGGCTTGGGTCTTTCTGACGGGGCTCGATGTTTCGGCGCTTTCGGTCAAGAACCCGAAGACCACCGCGTTCATCTCGGCAGCAAAGGCGCGAGGCGACGATGTGGAGTGGAGTTGGGTGCCGTACGACCGGATCTCCATCGAAGTCAAGAAGGCGGTCGTGGCGGCCGAGGACATGAGTTTTTTCTCGCACAACGGTTTCGACACCCATGAACTCAAGATCGCGGCGCGAGACGCGGTGCAGGGCAAGCGGGTGCGCGGTGCGTCGACTCTCACCCAGCAGTTGGCCAAGAACCTATGGCTGTCGCCGTCGCGGTCGCCGTTTCGCAAGGTGAGGGAGGCGGTCCTGACCTGGCAGCTGGAAAGAAAACTCTCCAAAACCAGGATTCTCGAGCTCTACCTCAACGTCGCCGAGTTCGGACCCGAAACCTATGGTGTCGGAGCGGCCGCGGGTCGCTACTTCGGCATTCCGGCCGGTGTTCTGAACGCCGACCAGGCCGCCCAGCTCGCGGCCGGTCTGACCCGGCCGTCGACCTGGCACCCGGGTGTCTCCAGCCGAGGCTACTCGGCCGCGGTGGCGAGGATTCAGGATCGCGTCTCACGGTGCGACTGGCTCGACAAGCTTTTGTGATGGAAGACGCGGCGGTTTGATGACCGCCGAGGACCGGTCCGTCGTGGGTGTTCAGCCGCGTTCTTGGGTTGCAGCGGCGCCGCTGCCGTCGGCAAGGAGCCACTCGATGGCCTGGTCCTCGTCAGCGAAGATCTTGACGTTGAGTCCTCGGTTGACCGCCACGGTCTCGAAGAACCGGATGCGTTCGATGTTCTCCGGGTGATCGAGAATGACCGAACGCAGAATTCGGCGGACGGCCTCCCGTCCTGGGAGTTCGTGACCGGCAACCTCAAAGGTCTCGAGGGTGTCCAGTCCTCCCCTCATGCCCCTGAGGTCGATCAAAAGGTGTGGGATCTGTCGCTCAGTGCAGTAGGCGCTGGCCTGGACTGCGGCTGCGACCAGCGTTTCGGGTGTCCGGGTCCCCGTGAGAACGGCAGCGACAAAGCCGTCTTTTTCAATCATCTCGAGGTCATAGTTCATGGATTCGACCCATCCGCGTGATGAGCTGCCGATCACCCTAGCGATCCGGCCACTCTCGCGACCCTCTACGGGCGAGGGTATCAGGCATGCATGGATCTGTCATGGTTGTTCAAGATTCGTTTCAGATTCCCGATGCCGGTCGCCGCGTGATCCCGCCTCTTTGAGATGGGAACCAAGCGACGCCGGACATCGGCCCTGTCAGGTGGGAACCGCGGTTTTCCCGCGGTCGCTGCGCGCCGGGGAGAAGCACGCTCGGCGTTGGCGGGAATAGGCCGGCCGGGGACTCGTTTTCACAAGGTGATTGAAGAGAATTTCGTGCTCGGTGAAACCCTCCTCCACTATCGCATTTCCGCGGCGCTCGGCGCCGGAGGCATGGGAGAGGTCTACCTCGCTCGGGACACCAAGCTCGGGCGTGACGTCGCGATCAAGATCCTGCCTCCACAGCTGAGCGCGGATCCCGATCGGCTCGAACGATTCCGGAGAGAAGCCTCCATCGTCGCTGCTCTCAATCACCCCAACATCGTGACCATCCATTCGGTGGAAGAGGCCGATGGTCTCAATTTCTTCACCATGGAGCATGTCGACGGCCGCATTCTCTCCGATCTGGTGCCGGAAGACGGCCTTCCCATGGCCGACTTTCAGAAGTACGCGATTCCTCTCGTCGATGCCCTGAATGCGGCCCACGCAGGGGGCGTGACCCACCGGGATCTCAAACCCGGCAACATCATGGTCAACCGCGACGGCCACCTCAAGGTCCTTGACTTCGGGCTCGCCAAGGTCAGGATCGCCGACCCTCAGAAACCCACGAGTGACTCTTTGGTCGAGACGGAGTTTCTGACCGGTCACGGAGAGATTCTGGGCACCACTCCCTATATGTCGCCGGAACAACTCAAGGGCCAACCGGCCGACAACCGGTCGGACATCTTCGCCCTCGGGACGGTTCTCTATGTCATGGCGACAGGGAAACACCCGTTCCACTCCGCCAGTTCGGCGGAGACCATCTCGTCGATCCTGAGCCACTCACCACCCCGGGTGCGGATGCTCAACTCCACGCTGAGGCCCGGTTTGGGTGCGATCATCCACCGCTGTCTCGAGAAGGATCCTGCGCTTCGGTACCAAAGCGTGCTCGATCTCCGGCTCGCCCTGGAGAACCTGCAGCAGGGGAGGGTTGCCGACGAGCAGACGAGCTCGGCGGTTCCAGACGAGACCCATCTCCGTGAGAGACGGCAACGCTTCCCGGTCCGACTCGTGGTCGCCTCCACCATCGCGGTTCTGGTGGTGGCGGGCGCACTGGCGGTCTGGAAAGCACGTGGAGCTTCGGTGCCCGCGCTCAGATCGCTCGCGGTGCTTCCCTTCGCCAACCTGACCGGCGACCCGGGGCTCGACCGGTTGAGCGAGGCCGTCAGCTCCGGACTCATCACGACGCTGCGTGAGTATAAGGGTCTGCAGATCATCGGCCGATCTGAGTCTTTGAGCCACCGTGGCAAGAGCCCCGGCCGGTTGCAGCGCGATCTGGGGGTCGGTTCGGTGGTCGATGGTGAGATCCGCCAGGACGGCATCGGTCTTCGCATGGCCGTCAGCCTGACCGACACCGATACGGGGTTCGTTCTTTGGTCTCACACCTACTCCGCCGCCGCCGACCAGGCGTACCGGACGCAACAGGCGATGGCCCGCGATCTCGCGACGTATCTTTCGATCCCCCTCAGCTTGAAGGACCGGCGCCGAATGGCGCAGGATGCCGATGAGTCGCATCTGGCCTACGACTACTTCGTGACCGGAACTCGTTTTCTCGATGCTCCCGACGAATCCCGCGGCCCCGATTCCGCGGCCGAGAATTTCAGACAGGCCCTCCGGGTCGCGCCCGATTTCGCCCTCGCCCATGTCGGTCTGAGCGAAGCGTTGTGGCAGATCTACCATCGGGACGGCAACGGGGAAGCGCTGGCCGAAGCCGAGCGCGAAGCCGAGACCGGCTGCCGGATCGATCCGGAGATGCCCACCGCCCAGGTGGCGTTGGCGCGCATCCACCGAACGACCGGCCGGCACGATTCCGCCATCGAAGAATTGGAAGATGTTCTGGCTCGTCACCCGAGACCCGACGAGGCCTATCGGGAGCTGGCGCGAAGCTACCAACGGGTGGGGAACTTCGACGAAGCCGAGAGCGCCTTCCGCGCGGCTACCGCCCTCCGCGCGGACGGCTGGTCCAACTGGAACTCCCTCGGCACCTACCTCATGGTTCAGGGTCGCTACGAGGATGCCCTCCCAGCCTTCGAGCGGGCGGCGGAACTGGCGCCGCCGGAGATCGTTCGACCCAAACAGCAACTCGCGACCTACCAACTCAACATGGGACGTTTCGACGAGGCCATCGATGCCTACGAGCGCATCCCGGAGACGAGTCGGGGGCCCGGTCTGGCTTCGAACCTCGGCACCGCCTATTTCTTTTCCAGTCGTCCGGACAAGTGGGAAAAAGCCGAGAAGAACTATCTGACAGCGGTTCGGCTGAATCCGAGGGACGCCATGTACCAGGCCAACCTCGGTGATCTCTACGCCGCGATTGATCGTCGCGAGAAAGCACAGGAACGATATCTCTTGGCTCGATCGCTCATCGAAGAACGGATCGAGGACGACCCTGGTAATCCCGCCCTGCTCACCGAGTTTGCCGACTATTCGGCCAAGGGGGGCGACTGCGAGACGGCGCTCTCGCTGACCGAGAAACTTCGCAGCACGCTGCCTGACACCGGTCCGAGCGCCCACCAAATGGCCTATATCTTCGCCATGTGCGGCGAGGACGAAGAGGCGATGGCTGCCATCCGCCGCGCTCTCGAGTTGGGTGAGACGGCCGAAATGATCCGCCAGGAGGACGAGTTTCGGGCGTTGCGTTCCCGTCCCGAGTTCATCGCGCTTTTAGAGTAGAGCCTCTTGCAATAACCCTCTTTCCCGATGGTTCGTGGTCTTGGTGCCGGCGAGACGCCAGCACTACAAAGGGCTGAGGACCATTGTAGAGCCGGCGTCTCGCCGGCTTGATGGTGAGGAGGGTTGGAAGACCTCAGTGTCCGATTCTTGATTCTTACTAGAGGCTGAGAGTGGTCAGTCGTTCCACTTGATCCGTGGGTCCACCGTGCACAGATAGGGGCCCTTGGCGCCGTTTTCGCAGCGGTAGACCGTCACCATGTAGGGCCACTCGGCGTTGGGGATCTTGGGTTTCGGTTTGGGTTGCACCTTGATCGAGGGCGCACCGCACGCGAGATTGACATCGCCGAAATAGTTCTCGCTCCCTCCGCCCTTGCCGGGGTCATAGCGGATCTCCCAGTAGAGTTCACCGAGTTCCGAGTTGGCCTCGGCCCTCCAGTAGACTTTCTTGATTTTGGCGTGTTTTCCGCGCGAGATGATCGCATTTTCCGGGCTGACGGTGATCGTGCAGCCGCCGGATCCGTCGGCCACCGCAGTCAGAGTCACCTCGCGTGAGTCATTGCCGGCTGCGGAACCGCCCGCAAACGAGATCAAGATGCCGCAGGCGATCACGATCATCGTCAACGAAAAGGAACGTTCAAAACTTCTTCGGCGCATTCTCACCTCCAACCAGTCTGACGGGTTCCCGGTTCAGGGGTCGATCTTAGATTCAATCTCAATAGTCTCCGAGCAGCCTATCCCCGCGAACTTCCGAGGTCAAGAACGACCGGCCGCGATTATCCGAGAATCGGGGTTCGAGCGGGAGACTCACCTGATATCGTTGCACGCTGAAGGAATCACCAATGCGGTTTTTGAAAGTTTTCATGGATCAGAACAACCGCTGCAATCTGAAATGCAGGATGTGTGGGTTCTCAGACCCCAGGGTGGCCGGTCTTCGAGGCCACGACATGCCGATGTGGCTGTTCCGGAGGGTTGTCGACGAGGTGTTTCCGCACGCACACTATGTAGCGCTGTCGTGTCTGAGCGAGCCCTTCATGACGCGTGACATCACCCAACGCTTCGACATGCTGAGTGACCAGGCCGGTCTCGAGATCGAGATCATCAGCAACGGCACGCTGCTGACCCCCGAGAGGATCAGCAGCATGATCGAGAACCGGATCTCGCGGATCGGGATCTCCATCGATGGCGCAAGCCGCGATGTCTACGAGAGTATTCGCATCGGTGCCAGCTTTGACCGGGTGATCGGGAACATCAGAATGCTCAATGAGATGAAAGCTGCATCCGGTAGCCGCTTCCCAGCGCTTCGCTTCCTGCACGTGATCTCCGAACTCAACGTGGATCATTTCGACGGGTTTCTCGAGATGGCCGAAGAGCTCTCGGTGGAGAGCGTTGATGTGAGAACGATCCAGCCATTCGTCAATGCCGATGATCGCGGGTCGGACGAGGTCGTCTTCTGGGACAAGATCAAGGGGTGCAGGGAGAGGCTCGCCGAGTGGCTCGATCGGACCGGAGTACAGGACCTCGGATATCTCCGCACCACCCCCGACAAGATCGACCTCTACGATGAGCGGGGTGAACCGGTGCCCTGTAACGCTGCGTTCGAAAACCTCGCCATCCTCTTCAACGGGGATGTCGTGCCGTGTACCGCCTGGAGCCGGCCACCGCTGGGCAATCTTGCCCATCAGAGTTTCGACGAAATCTGGAACGGCGCCGCGGCGCGGGCGATGCGCGAGGAGTTCACCGAGAAAGAGCCAGGCAGGGATTGCCACTACTGCACGATCATCCGCGAGGACCCCGAGGTCGAAGGCGACGCGTTCTTCAAGCTCATCACTCGCGAGCCGGCCGGGCCGGAGCCGCCCCCGGAGTGATTCGGACGGTTCTACGGCATGGCTGGGGTTGGGGTCGGTGTCGGTGTGAGCCGTGCCACCGTCGCGGTTGAGGTCGGCGTTGCGGTCCGTGTGGGAGTGGGCGTCGGTGTGGGAGTGCACAGAAGGCACCGAGCTGGAGGCAGGTAGACGGAACGGGTCTCTGTGCACAGGCCTTGTTGACCGGAAGGCCTGAAGAAAAGAGTGACCTCGATTTCGCCGCCCAGCGGGCAGTTGGGATAGTACCAGCCCGAGTCCCTCCAACCGGCGGTGAAGCGCGACGATTGATTGGGGCCGAACACAATCTCGATCTCCACATCTGTTGGTGGTGTGGAGTCGGCTTCCTGCGTGATGACTCCGATTTCATCAAAGGTGATGAAATCCAGAATCAGATGGGGGCAATACTTGTCCCAATCGATCTTGGTTCGAGTGTGTACGACAGGGTGAGTAGAACTTCTGTTTTCCACCGTTTCGATTCTGACCTGATTGCTGCTCAACCATGTCAGAGGCCCGACCTCGATGTCGGCGCACGGTGGCGGGAGGCCGACCGCAGCGATCCACCCGGTCGTGTCGCCTGTTTCGAACCCATCGACGAAGATCGGATGGATTTCGAAGTAGGTGAAATCATCCAGGGCGAACCGTGCGAGGGCTTCAGAGGAACCTTCAAACTCGATGTGCGAAATTCCTCGACTTGGCTGGGCGATGAGTTCGAAGGCTTCAAAGTCACAGAGGTCGCCGGTTGGATCTCCTGAACAGCTGTTCCCGCACGTGATCGCGCCGCACACATCCAGCGGTGAACTGCTGATCTGAACACCGAACTCATCATATGCAACCACTGTGAGGGCGCCGAACGCCGTGTCCAGGGCGTATTCAAAAATGACAGCCGCAACCGGATTCAAAAAGCTGATTCGGGTGTGATAGGGAGAGACGGGATCATCCCACAGCATCGCGACGGTGTCTTGGGAGGGCTCATTGGCGAATTCGCAGCAGCCGCCCGCGTCCGAATCCACCGCCCCGTGCCACAACCAGGCAAAGCTCGCCAATCCTTGCACCCCAACAGGGTCCATGTCACCGACGGTTTTGAAGTTAATGGTTGTAAAGGCCTGCTGGGAGGCCTTGACCGATTGTTGCGGATCCCCGCTCTCGTCGCGTCCGACAGCGGGCGGACCCGAGTAGCCCACGGTTTGGACGATCACCACAAAACCACAGACCAGGCAGGCGATCGACACACTCAGCGATCTGTGCGGTCCCGACATGAGCACTCCCTACGCTGGATGCGCCCCTCGTTTTTCGGAAACTCAATAAGTATTGAGGAAGCGCTTTTCATCAAACATTCTATTTTGAGGAACGAAGAGCATCAATGTTCCGAATGTCACTCTTGTGTGAAAGTGGAGAAGCTCGAGCGGGTCGTGAACGATGAGCGGAGCCGCGTTCCAGGGAGTTGCCCAAGGAACGTGGGCAATCGAGGAAGTGGAGCCTATACTCTTAAAGAGACGATCACATTGAATCTGGCACATTGAATCTGGACGTTCGAGAATCGGGCGGAATTGTCGGAGGCGCTAGTTATGGAGATCACTCCAGGCCTCATTGAGCAGGCAGCCCTTGGCGGAGAGATGCGGTTCGACTACCAGCCGAAGGTGTCGTTCCTGACGGGAAAGATCTGCGGCGCCGAAGCTCTCCTGCGGTGGCGGCGCGACGATGGTTCGGAACTCCTACCCGAGAGTTTTATCCCGCTCGCCGAAACCTTTGGTGTTCTCAGCGATCTCACCGGGGCGATGTTTCCGCGCTTTCTCACTGATGTTTCAACCATCACCGACCGCCACCCGGACCAGCGGATCGCCTTCAACGTGTCGGCCTATGACCTCGATGCCCCACGCTTCATCGCCATGCTGCGCGACGCCATCGACGGGGGTGAGATCGAGGTCGAACACCTCGAAATCGAGGTGACCGAGGGGGCGGTGGTTTCGAGCAAGGCCTCGGTGCTCGGCAGTCTGCAGCGCCTCGTCACCGAAGGCGTCGAACTCGCCATGGATGACTACGGCATGGGTTTCTCGTCACTGGACACCCTCCACCGGCTGCCGTTCTCATCCATCAAACTCGACCAGAGCTTTGTTCTGCGGGTGCTCGACTCGGCCAAGAGCGCGGTGTTGGTCAAGCTCAGCATCGCCATGGCGCAGATGCTCGGCATCAGAACGGTGGTCGAGGGAGTGGAGTCGAAAGCGATCTACGATTCTCTCCTGCACTCCGGCTGCTCGGCGGCCCAGGGCTTCTGGGTTTCGCCGCCGCTGCCGCTCGACCGGTATCTCGACTTCCTCGACGCGCCCCCGGTGCTGCCGGCGTCGCCCATCGGTCTTTTCCGGATGGCCCAGCTCGCCCATCACTGGCAGGAGAGGCTGCTCATCGACCTCGTCTTCGCCGCGCTTCGGAGCGATGACCCGGCGGGCGACATCCCCCTCGACTTCCATCTCGACGAGACCGAGTGCGAACTCGGGAGGTGGTACTTCGGCTATCGGAAGCACCTTGCCGGCGATCCGGATTTCGACGCCCTCGAAGCGCCGCACCGGGCCATGCACGAGCTCTGCGGTGAGATATTCGCGGCCCTCAAAGTCGGTGATCGCGACCGGATTCTCGACCACCTTCTGCACGAGATCTCCACAAACTCGTGCCGGGTCACAACCTGTCTCCACCGCCTCGAGACCAAGGCGCTGATCAACGAGGCGGGGCGCTCGCGCCCTCAGCCGAGTGCCGACCACAGTGAGTAAACCGCGATTCCTGCGAGCGCGAACGACGAGATCAGCAACAAACTCTGTCGACCCCGCGGACCGAGAAAGGTAGTGGTGCCGAGGAGCAGGATAAACAGTCCGAGGCTTGCGACGAGGACGACGTAGAACGAGGTGATGAGGGCGACAGCGTGGGCGGGTGACCGAGTCCAGGCTTCGAGTGCCAGCGGGCCGAGGATGAGGCTCCATCCGAGATACGGGCCCGGATTGACGATGTTGACCGTGACCGCCTGGAGCAGCGTACGAGGCGCCGACTGCGGCTCCGGTTCCCGCCCCTCCTGTGCGGTCTGCCATTCGAGGAAGGCCCTTGCGGCGAAATAGAGAAACACACACCCGCCGACGGCTTTCAACACGCTCTCGAAACCCCGTGCGATATTGTGCAGAAAAACCAGGATGAGCAGCGCGATAGGGCCGTCGCTGATCAATGGAGCCAGCGCTGCCGGTAGGGTGCGTTTCCAGCCGTCGGCGGCCACTCGCGCGAGCAGGAACGCCTGAAGCGGGCCGGGTTGAGCCGCGGCCGCAAAGGCGAATCCACCACCAATGAGCATGTACTCCAGCATCCGACGGTGATGGTACACCCTCAGGTATCGGGACCGTTTGTGCGCGGGCGGAGGGGCCGGTCGGCCACGAGTCCTCCGACGGTGGAACACTGAAACGCCGGCTCATTCGCTTCAACGCCATCCCGTGCCCGGAAACTACCGACCTGTGCGCCAGAACGCCAGGTTACCTGATACCTAAGATGAGCGATTCTCGGCGGCGATCCGCACCAACCTCTTGCGCTCTGGAC
>CBESWV010000132.1:0-10584 GCA_965533305.1 uncultured bacterium
TCGCGACCGGCGGCCAGATACTCCTGCCTGGGCACGGAGATCTCGTGCTCCTGCCGCTGTACCTCGGTGTTTCGTCCCTCCTCATCGCGAGCGCCGATAAAAACCACCACCCGCCCGACGAGATCATCACCAAGGGTCAGAAGAGCCACCTTGCTGAGGTCGATGGACAGATGCATGGGAACCATCCACTGGGTTTGGGAACCGGCGACCGGCGTCGCGCCCGACAACTCCAACCCCATCGGATTATCGTCAAAGTCGACGACGAGCGAAGTGAAGACCCGGTCTTGGATCCTGCTTTGGGCGGACTTCTCGACAAACCGACGACGATAACGAAGATCGTAGTTCTGATCTCCCTTGATCTCGACTTTGATGCGGTGGACTCGATCTTCATTGTTCGAGTGCACCGTGTAGCCGAGCGAGTAGTAGTTGTAGAGGTCGCTGCTGACCCGTTCCAAGCCACCAGTGACATCATTGGTGTTGACGACAGCGATGCCACCGGTGGCCTCTGCCATGTAGACCAGTGAGTCCTTGTAGTTTTTCGAACCGATGGATGAGGCTGTGGGATCACGGGAGTAGCTTGTATCGGCACCCATGCCCTCGAGCGGGTTGAGACCGGACGCATCGATGGAGTAGAGGCTCACTTCCTGGGCGTTGGCCATCGAAGTGAGTTCGTGGAAGAGCCGGGTCTGATCATAACGGCCGCGCATGGACAGAATCGTCTGGTCACGAAAGGTCATGGCGTGATCGTGCATGAGCCCGATCCCGGGCACCATGGGCAGCCCGCTCGACACATAGACCATGGTCTTGCGGCCGTCGATCCCCGACATCATCGCGATCACCTGACGAAGACCATCGATCGCCAGTCTGAGGTTGTACGCCTCTTCGGCGGCAAAGGCCGCGACCCGCTGGCGAAGATCGAGCTCCGCGCCCGCCTGTGTGTTGTTCTGTGTACCGTAATCCTGGTGTTTCGCGTCAGCCATTGCCCGCAGAAGTTCTTGCCGTGTGGACTCGCTCTCTTCACGACCGGTGCTGGTTTTAGCCATCGCACGGAGCGCCGCAGACACCTCACGCGACTCCGACGTGAAGGGCACCACCACCTTGAGTGACCGCTGGAAGCTCACGACCATCATCTCAACCGGCTCTTCGAGATTCTCAGTGACAAACTCACGAACTCGCCGGAGCACCCTGTTGCGGTCCAGCGTTTTCAGGTTCTCGTGGTCGATATAGAGCACCACCCACATCGGCTTGATCTCGGGCGCCTGAGCCTGCTCAGTCGGCTCCTCCGACTCGACCGGACCCGTCATTGCCTTCTCCTCCATCCGGCGACGGATCAATTCAGCATCGAACTCGGCGAAATTGCTGACCGGCATTTCGACCCCATCCTGGGTCACGATGAAGTCATCGGGCCCGAGACCGTTGACCGGCATTCCCTTCTTGTCGCGCACATAGACATCCACATTGACGACCGTGACCTGGACCTCATCGGCAAACGCAAGACCGCCGACCGTCTCCCGGTCCGTTTCGTCGGCCTCCTCGGCGCCCACGCTCACCGCGAGAATCGCAGCCGCCAGCACGAGGACGGCGGTTTTGAGTTGCTTCATCCAGGCCTCCACTGCCCGATATCCTACCTTGCCCGGCTCCGCCGGCGCGCGGGACTGGAACACAATGGGGATACATCGATGTTGTATCTGGCGAAGGAGACCGCCATGCACGGTTCGACACCCACCGATGATTTCACCCGGCATCCCGCCGGGATGATCAACATCCCGGACCAGATTCCCGTTTTCCCGCTGCGCAAGGTGGTCCTGCTCCCCGGCGAGATTCTCCCGCTGCATATCTTCGAGCCGCGGTATCGGGCCATGGTGCGCGACGCGCTCAAAGGCCACCGGGTCATCGGCATGATCGAGTATGCCGCGCAGCACGGGAGTTCGACTCAGGAGCCGCAACCGGTGCGCGATATCGGCTGTGTCGGTTTTATCGCCGACCACAAGGAACTCCCCGACGGCCGCTCTCTTATCTGGCTCTTCGGTCTCGAGCGTTTCACCATCGACGAGGAAGTCCCGGTCGACAGCCTCTATCGGCAGTTTCACGTCACCTATACGCCGATCCAGGAAAGCGCCGAAGCCCTCGCCGGTCTCCAGCCCGTCAGGCACGAGCTCCGGCGGTTTCTCCCGCGGTTGGTGCATCTCGACGAGCCCGATCGAGGCGCCCTCGAAGAGCAACTGGTTGAAATCAGCGATTCCCAGCTCATTGCCCTCGCCTGCCAGATCCTCGAACTGCCTTCTCAGCGCAAACGCCAGCTCCTCGAAGCCGACAATCAGACGGACCGTTTCATGCTCCTCTATGAGGATCTCTACCGCCACCTGGACAGCATTTCCGATCCAATCATCGGTCCTTCTGAGACCCTGAACTGAATCGAGTGGTTCTCCCACCGAGCGTTCTCTGGTGCCGACCCCGGTAGCGAGACAAAACAGGTGGACCGGGAATACGCGCCCGGCCCACCTGTCAGTCCGCGATACCACCGCCATGGCTCCCGCGGACCCCGGGGGAAACGGTTGTCCACCAATAATCGGCTCCCGCGGTGTCAAAGTCCTCAAGATCACGAAAAAACCGGCAACAGATGTGACCAAACTGCAAAATTCAGCGCCGGGTTCCCCCTCGTGCGCTATATTTTGGACGATAAGAAAACGCCACCGCTTTAAAAAACCGCCATGACTCCCAAAAATACCCCTCCGTCGGACCCGATACGAGACCGTTCCCGGTCGGAGTTCGCGAGGATCGAACGGATCATCTTCGGCAAGAACCGGCTCTTGTGGCTGGGGGTCATCGCGGTCTTGGCGCCGCTGTTCGTACTCCTGGTGCTCCAGTTCAGCTGGCTGTCCGATCTCGAAGACAACACCATCATTGCTCGGCGGGCCGCGCTGCAGAACTACCTCCAGGCCATTTCCAAGGCAGCCGACTATTTCATCATCACGACCGCGGAACGGACTCTCAACCTGCCTCCCCCGGCCTACACCGAGGAGACCATTTCAAAAGCGGTGCATTTCTTCGAGTCCAGAGACCTCGTGGGAATCGATCGTCTCTTCATCGTCACCTATCAGCCGATCCCAAGGCTCTTCTTCTTCGAACCTTCGACCCACTCGATGGTGGAGCCTGAAACCTCTCCCGAAACTCAGGCCGTTGACGTTGCCGTGTCCCCGTGGACCGCCCTCTACAAGGTCCTCGCGGAGGTCGACTCCACTGATTTCACCGTCAACGAGCACGACCCGAACTACCGGATCATCTTCAATCCCATCACCGACGATGACAACCTGCTCGTGGCCATCGCCGGACTGATCATCGACCAACGGTATTTCGCCGATCACGTGCTTCCCGAAGCCGTCGCCGAGTCATTGCCGAAATTCGACGACGATGACGCCCTTTGGGTCTGTGTCCGCGACAGCCTCGGTCGATGCGTCCTCCCGACCAACCCGCGTTCCACCGCCGAACCCGGCCGGGTCAGCCGATCCTTCACTCTCATGTTCGCCGACTGGACCATGAGCCTCCAGGGGACGCTGGCTGATCCCCAGAGCTGGGCGAAGACCAATTTCTTCATAAACGTAACCCTTTCGGCTGCTTTGGCCGTAGTTCTCCTGGGAGGGATGGCTTTCACCGTCCGCACCGCCCTGAGGGAGATGAAACTATCGGCCATGAAGAACGAATTTGTCTCCAACGTCTCGCACGAGCTCAGGACTCCTCTGGCATCCATCCGGGTCTTCGGGGAACTCATGCGCCGCGGACGAGTGGGTGACCCGTCCAAGGTCACCGAGTACGGTTCATATATCGAGACCGAGAGCCGGCGGCTGTCCCAGCTGATCAACAATATTCTCGACTTCTCCCGCATCGAGTCCGGAGAAAAAATCTACTCCTTCGAACCCGGAGACCTCGAGGAGTTGCTCACCGGCACCCTCGCGACCTTCCGGGTCCGCCTCCGCGAGCACGGTCTCGAGATCGAGTACCAGGGACCGGAGGAACCGCTCCCGGATCTCTACATGGACACCAACGCAATGGACCGGGCCGTTGCCAACCTCCTCGACAATGCGGTCAAGTACTCCAAAGACGGCGCTCTCATCACAACTCGACTGAGCCAGCGCGACGACGAGGTTGTTCTGTCGGTGACCGATCGAGGGATCGGGATCCCGTCCGACGAACACAAACGGATCTTCGACCGCTTTCATCGCGTCGGGACCAATCTCGTCCACGACGTCAAGGGAACCGGTCTCGGCCTCTCGTTGGTGCAACACATTGCCCGCGCTCACGGGGGGCGGGTATCCGTGATCAGCGAGGTCGGCAGAGGTAGCACTTTTTCCATCCATCTTCCGATCGGCTGGAAACCGAAAAAAAGCAGAAAGGGGGCACCATGGCCACAGTCCTGATAGTAGAGGACGACCGAGCGATGGCCGTCGCCCTCAGCGACGGATTCGCCTACGAGGGATTTCAGGTCGAGGTCGCAACCGACGGAGAAGAGGGTCTGCGCCTCGCGCACGAGGCGAGGCCCGATCTCATGATCCTCGACATCATGCTACCCAAGATGACCGGTCTCGAGATCTGCAAAGCTCTCCGCGACGAAGGATCCAACCTTCCCATCATCATGCTGACGGCGCGGGGCCAGGAGATCGACAAGGTTCTCGGCCTCAAACTCGGCGCCGACGACTATGTAACCAAACCGTTCAGCTTCATGGAATTGCGAGCCCGAGTCGATGCGGTACTCCGGCGCTCGGCGGGCCCCAGCAGCCACGTCAACGGAGGCACGCACGAATTTGGCAGCTTCGTGGTGGATCTCGACCACCATGTTGCGAGCAAAGACGGAGTGGATCTCAACCTCACCCCGCGGGAGTTTCGACTTCTCGGCCACTTCATCGAACACAGCGGTGAGGTAGTGACCCGCGAGGGCCTGCTCGACACCGTCTGGGGTTACGACACCATCCCCTTCACGCGTACGGTCGACACCCACATCGCCAAGCTCCGCAAGAAGATCGAGGACAACCCCGCGGATCCGCACCTGATCGTCACCGTGCATCGGCTGGGCTACAAGTTCGTGGGGTAGCAATTCGCCCCATGGCTCGGTTCTCGAGTCATGGGGCGAATTGCAAATGGTGACCCCAGCGGGATTTGAACCCGCGTCGCCAGCGTGAAAGGCTGGTGTCCTAGACCTAACTAGACGATGGGGTCACACCAGAGGCGGCACGTACACCGCCGGCGGCGTACTGTACAACAAAACAGAGGGTTTTCGCAATCCGTTCCCGAAAACCGGCGGGCAGGCACCGGCAACAGTCCCCGTCGAACCCGGAATGTCTCGTCCGACGCAGAGATCAGGGCGTGACGAATGACCATGACGCGGTGTCACCGGTCTCGAATCCATCGAGTCGTGGTTCCGCTCAGCTCGGACCTTCTGAGACCAGTTTGTAGCCCATCCCCCGAACGGTGACGATGAGACGCGGCCGGCACGGGTCTCGTTCGAGCTTCTGTCTGAGGGAGACGATGAAGTTGTCGACGGTCCTCGCCGATCCTTCGAAGTCCCACCCCCAGACCCGATCGAGGATCTCCTCGCGGGTGCGCGGCCGGCCCGGCGCCTCCGCCAGAAAATCCAGAACTCCGAATTCCTTGACCGAGAGCTCGATTTCGCGACCTTCGACAAAGACCTCACGGCGCTCGCGATGAATGGCCACCGGGCCGAAGGTCAACCTTTTGTCCCGAGCGGGATCGGCGCGGCGGCGGCGAAGCATGACCTCCACCCGGGCCATCAGTTCCGGCAGTTCAAAGGGCTTTGCCAGATAGTCGTCCGCGCCACTACTGAGCCCCTCGACCTTGTCCTCGGTGCGGCCGCGGGCCGAGAGAATGAGAACCGGCACCTTTCGGCCTTTTCTGCGGAGTTCGGTCAGGATGTCGAGACCGCTTTGACCCGGCAGCATGACATCGAGCACGATGAGATCCGGTCTGGTGGCCATGGCCTTGTGCATCCCCTCGCGGCCATCCTCCGCCGAGTCGACACCGTAACCCCGGTTTCTGAAATTCAGCACCAGACCCTCCCGCAGGGCCTGGTTGTCTTCGACCACGAGGATCGTCTCAACCGACACGGAGTTCACGGACCTTTCTGAAGAGAGAAACCGGCGCAACCGGTGCCTCTGCCCCAACCCATCTCCCGGCGGTGTTTACTGATCCCTGCATCACCTTCAGTATTGCCTCCTTTGCCCGAGGTTTTCACCCTCCTGCGTCAGGGATTCGTCAGGAATGAATCACGTTTCCGCCCGGGTGACAGATCCATGACGTCGGCGGCCTAGTTTTTCTCGTACGGCCCCTTCTGGGGGCAGGGAGCAGACGATGAGCATGCACACGAAGAAACCGAGAATCCTCCTGGCTGGCGTCTTCGGTCCGTTTGGCGTGGATGACGACTTCGGCCGCAAAGAAAACATCATGGAGCTCTTCCACAACCAGGTGACCAAGGCGCAGGGAGTGGCCTCCTTCCGTTTCCATCACCGCTCGTTCGGCCTCTATTTCATCGCGGCCAACATCGATGCCGATGTCACGGTGCTTGATTTTCCCAGCGCAAAGAGATTCGCCCGGGAGGTCCGGCGCGGTGACTACGACATCGTCGGGATCTCCTTCATCGCCCCAAACCGGGACAAGGCGGCTGAGATGGCACGGGTGGTGCGATCGCTGTCACCGGCGAGCGAGATCATCCTCGGCGGCCACGGCGCGGCCATCGAGGGCGTCGAACACGACATCGACTGCGATCACGTGGTCAAGGGCGAGGGAATTCGTTGGATGCGCGAACACCTGGGCCAGGATCCGGATGCCCCCATCCACCATCCCGCGCTGCACAGCACCGAAAGGGCGAGCATCCTCGGGGTTCCGTTTCTCGACACACCGGCCAGTCTTCTGGTTCCGGGTGTCGGCTGCGTCAACGGTTGCTCGTTCTGCTCGACCTCCCATTTCTTCGGCCGCAGCTACACACCGTTCATCTCCTCCGGCCGCGAACTTTTCGAAACCGCATGCCGGGTGGCCGATGAGCGGGGAACCGACGACTTCTTCGTCATGGACGAGAACTTCCTCAAAGACCGTCAACGGGCGATGGAGCTGCTCGATGCCATGGAGCGGCACCAGCGGTTCTTCCGTTTCCACATCTTCTCCTCCGCCGAGGCCATCACCGCGTTCGGCATCGACAACATGGTGCGACTCGGGGTCGATCTGGTGTGGATCGGTTTCGAATCGCAGAGCCGGCAGTCGTTGTTCGCGAAGAACACCGGGATCGATCCTCGAACACTCGTCCGCTCGCTCAGAGATCGCGGGATCGCCGTGCTGGCCTCGGGCATCTTGTGCATGGAACACCACACGCCTGAGAACATCCAATCCGACATCGATTTCCTAGTCGGGCTGGAATCGGATCTCGTCCAGTTCATGCTGCTGACCCCCATGCCTGTGACCGCGCTGTATCAGGACCAGAAAAAACGCGGTCTGCTCCGAACGGACCTGCCCCTGCAGGAGTGGCACGGCCAGACCAAGCTCGCCTATCACCACCCCGCGTTCTCGGGAGATGAACCAAGAGAGTGGATGGAGCGGGCGTTTCGTCAGGACTACGAGACCAACTCGAGTTCCATGCTCCGAATGGTCGAAACCGCCATCCGCGGCTACGAACACCTGTCATCCATCGAGGACCGGGACGCCTGCCTCGAGACGCGTCTTCGCCAGTTCGAGAAACAGGCCCGAGTCTGGCGGTTGATCCTCCCGGCGGTCGAGCACCACGCCGTCAACGAGGTCGAGCGCCGGCGGGCGCGGGCGCTCGGGCGCCGGGCTCGGCGCTTCTTTGGGCTACGGAGCTGGGAGCGCCTCGCGGGTCTCGGCACCAAGACTCTGTCGGTGTTGTGGAAGCTCAGACTCGACCTCTTCGGCGACGGAATCCAGCCGCGAACCATCGTCACCCGCTACAACGACCAAGCAAAGACCGGAAGCGGATCCCGCTTCAAGGGGCGGTCGGTGATTGAAGAACAGGCGAACCGAAAGCTCCCACGGGCGGCCGCAGCGTTTTCGCACCAGCCGCTCGCAACAAAGTAGCTCCAGTCATTCCGAGCACCTTCACACTGCGTCGCGGCGTGCTTGTACTCACGGTGACGGCGTGGGTGTCAGCCCTCGCTCAATGAATTGAACTCCATAAAGGCGAGGCCGCCGAGCACGATCATGCTGATGACCACAACCAGCAGCGGCGAGCCCGCCGCACGTGGCAGATCGGCCAAGGGCGAGGCGAGATCGAGGCCCGCCATGGCGCTTCTCACCACCCTCCACAACCCTGGAGTGAATGCCATACCGACCGCAAGGACAACGGTGAGGGGCTCAGTCCGGTCGAGTTGATCGATCTCGTGCTCGAGGGGTTTCAAAAAAGAGCCCCCGAGATTCCACTCATCCAAACGGCATTATCCGGGGCGCTGCCCGAGCCGTTTCGCCAACTCCGCTTTGTCGACGGCCTTGGACAGCGCCTCCTCGGAGTCCACCAACCCGCGGCTAACGAGATCCGCCAGTGAGTCGTTGAGCAAGCGGTTGCCGGCCGCCTTGCCGGTCTGCATCGAGCTCGCGATCTGGTGCATCTTGCCCTCGCGGATGAGGTTTGAGACAGCGGGACTCGAAACCATGACTTCGAGCGCGGCGACCCTGCCGCCGCCGATCCGCTTGAGCAGGTTCTGCGCAACGACCCCACGAATCACATCGGCCAGGGTTGTCTGAATGCGGCTCTGCTCCTCGGGCGGGAAGAGACCGACGATGCGTTCGATGGTCGAAATCGCCGTCGCGGTGTGCAGTGTCCCGAGCACAAGGTGCCCGGTGTTGGCCGCTTCGAGGGCCAGCGAAACCGTTTCGAGATCGCGCATCTCACCGACCAGAATGATGTCCGGATCCTCACGCAACGCGGCTCGGATCGCGGCCGCGAAGCTTTTGGTGTGTGACCCCACCTCGCGCTGATTGACCAGCGAGAGCTGCGACTGGTGGACAAATTCCACCGGGTCCTCGAGGGTGATGATGTGCTCCTGGCGGCCGCGGTTGATGAGGTCGACCATGGCGGCAAGGGTCGTGGATTTGCCGCTCCCGGTGGGGCCGGTGACCAGCACGAGGCCCTTGGGCAACTTACAGAAATCGGTGACTACCTCCGGCATGCCGAGCTGTTCGAGGCTCAGGATCGTGGTCGGGATCAGGCGAAAGACCGCGCCGACACCACCGAGATCACGAAACAGGTTGACCCGGAAACGCGCGACGCCCGGCAGCGAGAGCGCAAAATCGGTGTCGTTGGTCGCCTCGAATTCAGATCGATTCCGCTCTTCGAGAGCGTCGCCGAGCAGCTCGAGCACGGTCTCCTCCCCGAGGGGCGGGATATCGGCGATTGTGTGCATCGCACCATCGATACGCCAGCGTGGGCGTTGACCACCGGTGAGGTGGAGATCCGACGCACCCTCGGTGGCCATGGCTCGGAGCAGCCGTTCGAGCATCGAAGCATCCGCGGCCGGACCGGATGGCCCGGTTTCTTCACCACCGGCATGGCTCCTGAGAATCTCGTTGAGTCGGCTGCTGCCCAGGTGGACGATGCGCACCTCCATGGCCGGCAGGTGGGTGCGGATCCTCTCGATGAGCTCAGGCGAAGGCTGATCGGCGCAGCCGATGGTGGCGACAGAGCCCTCGACGGCCAACGGCACCACCCGGTGGCGCATCATGAATTCGTGCGGCAGCAGGACGATGGCCTCGCTCGAGGGCTCGAGTTTCCGGTCACCCTCCGGCACCGGGACGCGGCGCTCGGCCAGCATCGCCATCCTTTCGGCCAACGAACGCGCAACCGCGAGGCCGAAGGACGGCACTTTCTCGACCATGACCTCGAAGAACCTGGGTTCAAAGCGCGCAACCGTCGACCGTACGGCGGCCTCCATTGCGGCCTCACTCGGTCGACCGAGGAGCAGCGAGGCCATCCCGAGCATCTCGCCGCGGCCGAAACGGGTCACCTCGACCGGGTCTCCGTCTGCGTCGGCCCCCATGAGCACCCGCAGCTCACCGTCGAGGATCAGGAAGAAGCCATCAAGGGGAGCGCCCTGCTTGATGAGGTTCTCGCCTGCATCGAGCTGAACCAGGCTCGCCTGACTCACGGCCTGGCGGAGCTGGTCATCTCCCAAACTCTTGAAGAGCGCGTGTCCGCGAGTCGCGGCAACCACCTTGTCAATCGTCTCACCCTGAACGGCAACAGTTTTCATCCCTACCCCCACGATTCACGGAGTCGCCTCGCGTCGGATCATCGTTCCCTCGAATGGAGACGCCAAGCATGGCACAGCCGGATGTGAAGGTGCCAGGCCTCAATCACGCCAAAATTCGTGCATACTGTCGCTGTACGAAAAACACACGGAGGTAAGAATGATGAAACGAATCCTTTTGATGACCATCTGTATCGCTGCGCTGTTTCTGGTCGGATGCTCCGAAGATCAGATCGAGGACGCGGGCGACAAGCTGGACGACGCCATGGAGACCGTGGGCGACGCCGTCGAAGAGGCGGCGGACGATGTGGCGGATGCCGTTGACGAT
>CBESWV010000133.1:0-10474 GCA_965533305.1 uncultured bacterium
TCGGGCGTCGACTCGCGCCCGAGGATGGCGTTGCGGTGCGGGAACCGACCGAACCGGTCGATGATCGCCTTGTGGCGAACGGCGAAATCGAGGTAGAAGTCGAAGGACTTTCTCCAGTTCTCCGGAACCTCCTCGGCCAGAGTCCGGTAGAGCTCGATGCTCCGCTCTTGGGTCCGCCCGTCCTCGGAGTGTTCGAAGGGGAGATAGAAGAAGACTCTCTCGATGGGGCGCAGCAAACGGTCGGCCCCGGATTCGAGTCCCTTCTCGGCAACCCGGCGGGCCGTGTCGTCCTGGGCGAAGGCCCCCGGGGCGCCACGGTGAATGACCCGAGACATCTGATCGAGCAGGAGGACCAGCGCCAACCGACCTCGCGGCGATCCGGTCCAGTGATCGAGAGCGCCGGCAGCGGCGGCCGAGGCCGCCTGGCCGAATCGCCCTGCGATGAGATCGTCGGTCTCGGCGCTCGCTCCCCACCACAGGGCGGCCTGAGCCTGACCGACATCAACATCATCGGTCGCGTCGCCAAACCAGAAATCGAGCAATTCGTCGCGGATCTTTTCCATGGGCAGTTCCTCTCCCATACACAACCCGGGCACTCGTGTCCGAGATTCCGCGTTACGATAACCGACCATGCGGATCCTGCACATCCTCTCTCAACGCCCATCCTTGACCGGCAGCGGTATCACCCTCGATGCCATCGTCCGCCACGCGTCGGCCGCGGGCTGGGAACAACGGGCGGTGGTTGGTGTGCCGGCGGGTGATTCACGGCCGGAATTGGGCGGACTCGCTCCCGACAGAATCCATCCACTGGTCTTCGGCGATGGCGGACTCCCGTTCCATGTGCCGGGGATGAGCGATGTCATGCCGTACCCGAGCACAGTTTTCAGCGCCATGACCGATGAGAATATCTCGGCATATCTTCAGGCGTGGCGGAGTCATCTTGCCGAGGTGATCGGTGATTTCGATCCCCACATCATCCACTCGCACCATGTGTGGCTCATGTCATCGCTCATCAAGGACCTCGCCCCAACCACACCGGTCGTGACCCACTGCCACGCCACCGGTCTGAGACAGATGGAACTGGTCCCCGGGCTCGCCGATAGAGTTCGCGCTGGCTGCGCTCGCAACGACGCCTTTCTCGTGCTCCACCAGGATCACGCCCATGACCTCGAACGACGGCTCGGGATCGGCGAAGACAGAATTCACATCGTCGGTGCGGGCTACCGCGATGATCTCTTCCACGCTCGCGGCCGCGATCCGCACCATGCGCCAGCGCTGCTCTACACCGGCAAGTTCAGTAACGCCAAGGGGCTGCCTCAGCTCCTCGACGCCTTCGAGATTCTGACGACCACCCACCCGGATCTGGTGCTGCACATCGCCGGCGAAGGATCGGGGACCGAGGCCGATGTCCTGAGAGATCGAATGACCGCCATGGAGCCGAGAGTCGAACTCCACGGCCAACTCTCGCAGAAGGAACTTGCCGAGCTCATGCGTCGAACATCGGTGTGCGTTCTGCCGTCGTTCTACGAGGGGCTCCCGCTGGTGCTCGTCGAGGCCTTGGCCTGCGGTTGCAGGCTGGTCGCCACAGACCTTCCCGGCATCGTCGAGGAAATGGCGCCGCGAATCGGGGCCGTCCTTGAACTTGTCGAACTCCCCACCATGGCCGCCATCGACACGCCGGTCGAGGCCGAGTGCCCGGCGTTCGTCGACCGGCTTGAAAATGGGCTCCGCCACACTCTCGACGCTGCGCCTCTGGGCGATCCGGCCGAGACCATGCCCGAGGCCCTCGAATCCTTCACCTGGGCCGCGGTCTTCGGCCGCATCGAGCGCGTGTGGCAGGGCTTGATTGACACCTAGGAGCCTGTGGTGAATAGATGGCGGATGGATTTCGGAGGGTCGTTTGAGGCCGTTTTTCGGCGGATTTGCCGGTTCATACTGGTGGTATGGGCCAAAAATGCGCTGAGAAACGGCCTCAAACGACACCCGAAAGGCGCCGCCAATTCTATTCACTACACGCTCCTAGAAGACCCGTTTCATCTACCGACACGAGGGGGGAAACGATGATGGGTCGCGGTCTTGGTCTCGAACGGACGTGCCGTCCTTAACATTGTTCGGATTCAGATCGGCCTCGTCGTCTTGTGATCCTCGAGGCCGAACAATGTTAAGGGGGGCTCTCTCGGCCACCAGCGATGAGGACATCGGACTCAGCGGCGCGCATCTGAGCATGATTCTCTCGTGGCCCTTCCCGTGAGAATGCCAGGCACGCAACTTTGAGCGCGGCGCACAAAGTTGGAGCCAGGCACCTCCGGTGAACGCGGGACCTATTGGACACCGTGCGAGAGACCTCTTGCCCTCAGACCGGATTCGGCATCTCGATGTACTCGACCTCGAGCCCACGACGCTCGGCGAGCCACCGACCCAGGGCCTGCACGCCGAATCGCTCGGTGGCATAGTGCCCTGCGGCGATGTAGTGGACCCCATCTTCGGCTGCCTGGTGGAGGACCCACTCCGTCGCCTCACCGGTGATATAGGCATCGAGGCCCGCCGCCACCGCCTGGTTGTACTCGCGTTCGGCGGCCCCGGTGACGATCCCCACCGAGGAGATCAGTCGCCGGTTGCCCTCGAAGACCTGCGGCTCCCGATCGGTGACCTCGGCCACGGCCGAGAAGAACTCGATGGCGTCAACGGGTTCGGGGAAAACACCGCAGACCCCGGCCGACGCCCCCTGGTGTTCGGCGAATGGTTCGAGTTCGCAGAGTCCGAGGCGTCGGGCCAGCTGGGCGGCATTCCCCAACTCCATGTGCCGGTCGAGGGGAAGGTGATACGCGATGAGTGAAATGTCGTTGGCCAGCAGAAGCCTGACCCTCTCGCGAAAGGAGCCCACCAACCGTGGGGGCTCGCTTCCATTCCACAGGAGGCCATGGTGGACGATGACGGCATCGGCTCCGCGGTCGATGGCCCGAGTGAACAACGCCCGGGATGATGACACGGCGGTCACGATTCGTTTCACATCGCTCGATCCCTCGACCTGCAACCCATTGGGACAGTAGTCCCGCACGGCATCGGCATCCAGGAGTTCATCGACATCCGCTACGAGTTGGTGGAGATCCATGACCAAATAGTACCGTAAATGCAAACGGTGTATGGTGGAAAGACTGTGCGAATCGCATCCACTCTGACAATGATCGGCGCACTCGCGGCCATGAGCCTTCCGATGGTTTCCTGTACGCCCGGGAAACCGCCGCGGGAGAAGGGGTTCCGAGTCCGTCTTCTCACCTCGGTCACCTTGAGCGGACGCTGGGAGAGAGCGGCCGAACGAGGGCTTGGGCTCATTGCGGCCGAACTCGATGCCGACATCGCCCGGTCCCGCGCTGCGGGCACGACCGATCAGCGCTCTCGTCTCCGGGTCCTGGCCCAGGACAGGGTCGATCTCATCTTCTGTATCGGCCCGGAGGTCGAGTCTCTGGTCTACACCGAGGCCGCTGCCTTTCCCGATACCGTTTTCGTGATCATTCCCGGTGAGATCCACAGCGCCAACGTCGGCAGCGTGACCTTTACCCCCGAGGAGGCGGGATACCTCGCCGGAGCGGTCGCGGCCGCCGTGACCGATGGGACCGGCATCGGTTTGCTCCGCGGCTCGGGACGGCCCTGGCTGGAGGTTCTGGAGGCCGGCTTCGCCGCAGGTTTCAGGTCGGTTCACCCCGACGCCGAGGTCATCACAGCCGGAGGATTGGACGGCCCCTGGCAGCTGACCGCCGCCGGGGTCGAGGTCGCCCTCTATGCCACCGACCGGGTTGATCGCCAGATCCTGGCGGCTGCCCACGACGCGGGCCTTTATCTGGTCGGCGCCGATCCCACCCTGCTCGATGCCGAACCGGACTTCGTCATCGCCGCCGTTGAGATCGATGTCGCCGAGGCGATGCTGAGGATCGCACGGGAGGTGCACGACCTCAGCTTCAGCGGTAAGGTCTACGCCTTCGACCTCGGGTCCGGGGTCCTCGATGTCAAGCTCAATCCCAGTTTCGCCTCTCCGGGTCGCGACACCGATCTTCGCGAAACCCTGGAGCGGGCGCGTTCTGAAATCACCGCCGGTTGGGTCGAGATCGAAGAACTCGGGATCGGGCGATAACCACCCTCTCCTTGCTATCCTTCAGCATCGATGGAGGTACTTACCATGAGCATCGTCATCTATTACAACCCCGGTTGATCAAAGTCCCGGCAGGCGCTGCAGTTGCTGCGCGAGCAGGGCATCGAACCCGAGATCATCAGATATCTCGATTCACCGCCGGATACGACGACCATCGAGGAGCTGCTCTCTCAGCTCGGGATGGAGCCCCGCGCCCTCATGCGGAAGAAGGAGAAGGCGTACAAGGAGCTCGGGCTCGCCGATGACACGCTGAGCCGTGAGGAGTTGGTTGCGGCCATGGCGGCGCACCCACGGCTCATCGAGCGACCCATCGTCGTCTCGGACAAGGGGACCATCCTCGGAAGACCGACCGAGAAGATTCTCGAGATTCTCTGATTCGAGCCGGGACCGTCGCCGTTTCCGAGTCCGTGTCCGTTTCCGTATCCGTGGCCGCGTCCGAGTCCTCGTCCGCGTCCTAGTCCGATCCCGATCCCGTTCCCGTTCCCGTTCCCGTTCCCGCGTCCGTCTCCGCTCCCGTTCCCGTTCCCGTTCCCGTTCCCGTGATGATCCGCTCCCGTAAATGGCGTGCGCCCCGCGACCTGCAACCGCATACGCTACACTCCTTCGATGCCAGAAACCGGCCGTGGGCCGACACCGCGAAATCAGTTTTCGTTTTCCCGAATCAAGAGCTTCCATCAGTGTCCGCTTCGCTACCGCTATCGTTACTTGAAGGGATTCAAAGAGGTCTTCCGATCCATCGAGTCGTATCTCGGCAACGTCGTCCACGATGTCTTGGAGTGGATCTACGAAGAGCGTGAGAAGCGGGAAAGCCCTTCCCTGGACGCAGCCCTCAAATTGTTGGCAGATCGCTGGTCCGCCGGATTCAGCGACGAAATCACCGTCATCCGCTGCAGCGATCACCCCGATGCCTATCTCGTCACCGGCCGGGAGATGCTCGAGAGGTTCTACCGCGGCACCTTCAGCCGGGATCGTTCGACGACCGTCGCTCTCGAGGAACGATTGAACTACAAGCTCGCGGATGACATCATCTTCACCGGTTTCGCCGACCGGATCGGACGGACCGAGAGCGGCCGGCTCTTTGTCGTCGACTACAAGACTTCCAAGAAGGAAGGCGACAGTTCCGAGTTCTCGGAAGGTCTCCAGGCGCCGCTCTACGCAGCCTGCGCCATGCGAAACAACGACGAAGAGGAAGCCCTTGCCGGTTATCACTATCTCCGGCACGAGAGCACCCGTTGGCAGTCCGTCGATAGTGCGCGTGCGGGCGAACTCCTCGACCGTTTTCACCAGCTTGCCGTGGAAGTCAAATCCGCAACCGAGTTCGAACCGCGACCGGGGATCCTCTGCGCATGGTGCGGATTCAATGCCATCTGTCCGGCCGCCGATGTGCCGGCTGCACTCTCCGGAGGGCTTGAATTGGCTCAGAAGATCGGTGATCGAAACCCTTCCCTGTTCGAGACACAGTCTTAATAGAGATCCAATCGCGGCTGTGGTCTTCGCGTTCAGTTGGCGTACAATGTGCGCCACTACGCAAAGCATGGAGGAAACTATGGCATACGAACTCCCGCAACTCCCATTTGGCCCCAACGACCTCGAACCTTTTTTGTCCGCCGAGACCCTTGACTACCACCACGGCAAACACCACAAAGCCTACGTCGACAACCTCAACAAACTGACGGCCGGGACTCCTCAGGAGGGCGCCTCCTTGGAAGATCTCATCAAGACCGCCGACGGAGGTGTTTTCAATAACGCCGCCCAGGTCTGGAACCACACCTTTTACTGGAATTGCCTCAAGGGTGGCGGCGGAAGCACCCCCAGCGCCGCGTTTGTGAGCAAGTTGGCGGATGCGTTTGGCGGGTTCGATGCCTTCTGCGAGCAGTTCAACCAGGCCGCCGTAGCCCGATTCGGCTCTGGCTGGGCGTGGCTGGTGGAGAACGCCGACGGCTCTCTGGCCATCACTACCACCGCCAACGCCGAGAATCCCATGCGCGACGGAGCCAAACCACTTCTCACCTGCGATGTATGGGAACACGCCTACTACATCGACTTCAGAAACGCCCGTCCCAAGTACCTCAAGGATTTCTGGGGGTATGTGAACTGGGAGTTCGTGGAGGGGAATCTCTAGGACAGTTCTCAGTTCTCAGTTTTTAATTTTGAATTACCATCGCAAAGCATCTGGTGCGATGGTGCGATGGTGCGATGGTGCGATGGTGCGATGGTGCGATGGTGCGATGAAATTCATAATTCAAAATTCATAATTCATAATTCTTTCTCTTCCGCCCAGTCGCGGTATGCAGCATAGCCGGCGGCGATGATCTCGTCGGTACGGTGAAAATCGAACCAGCCGAAACGGCCGACTCGCGGCTCGATCATGGGCACGTCAATCCGACTGCTCGTGGCGAGGCGGTGTTGCATGATGTGGAAGGAGCGGAAGACCGACTCCCATCGTGACACCCGCGCGCTGATCTCGCCCTGCCTGCCGTCGGTGCGCTGACGACGAAGCCAGCTCTCGACGCGACGAAAGGCCGATGGCCACTCCACCGAGATCGGCAGGGTGGTCATGATGGCTGCACCCTGTTCTTCGCGGCCGGGCGGACGAACCACGTTGACGGCGAGGACGGTGCCTACGGTCATCGCGGCGGCGGCGGTCACCGGGACCGGCTCGACAACCGCTCCGTCCACCAACCGACGCCCATCGAGATGGCGTGACGGCAGGACGCCGGGTATCGATGACGAAGCGCAGACAGCCTCGGCAAGATCGCCGGCATCGAGGACGACCATCTCGCCGGTGTCGAGATCGGCGCAGACCGCCGCGTACGCGATCGGCAGGTCTTCGATGAGGATACCGCCAAAGCTCTCACGCAACATGTCATGGAAGGCGGCGCCGCTGACCGATGTCACCATGATCCGGCCGAGTCGAACCCAATCGATGGCACGGAAGAGGCCTTCCATCTCGAGGGCGCTGACCCCTTGTGCGGCCATTGCGCCGATGATGGATCCCATGGAGGTTCCGGCGATGGCGGCCACCTCGAAACCATCTTCCTCCAGCCCTTTGAGAACACCGATATGCGCCAGTCCCTTGGCCGCACCACCCCCCAGGGCCAGCGTGATCACACGATCCTTCATGGCCCAACGCTAGTTGCGGAAATGGGAGAGGTCAAGAAAAGACCCCGGCGGATTCCGGGGTCTTCTCGTGCCGAGTCGTGAATCGGGGGAGGATGCAATAGAAGAACCTATGCAGTCGCGACCTTGATCTTGACCGACCGCGGCTTGGACTCGTCACGTTTGGGAAGACTGAGGGTCATCTCGCCATTGACGAAGCGGGCCTCGATCTTCTTGGGCTCAACCGAGTTCGGAACCGAGAAGCTGCGCTCGAAACTGCCGTAGGAACGCTCGACCCGGTGGTAGGTCTCGCCCTCGGCGGCCTCCTCGAGGGTGCGCTCTCCCTTGAGGGTGAGCACGCCGTTCTCGATGGTGACCTCGACATCCTCGGCCTTGAGGCCAGGGAGATCGGCGGTGATGACGATGCCGTCTTCTTTCTCGAGGATGTTGACGGCGGGCGTCCATGCGCAGGCCGCGGTCTCTTCCTCCATCTTACGGGCGGAATGGCCCATGAACTCGTTGAAGAGCCGGTCCATGCCGGCGTTCCAGTTAACGGGACGGTTGATGGGCTGCCAACGAATCATGTTTCTCATTATGAGTAACTCCTTATCAATTTTGCACGCAGACATAATATAATATCTTAGTTTCTTATAGTCAAGTATAAAATTTAGTGGTCTTAGTGTGTTGTTATCAACTTTGCACCGAACTTGATTCCGTTGACGTCGTCCCCGAGCGGTGCCAGGCACCTTTTCGTTGGACGAAAAGAGAGCCAGGCACGCGCCGCTCGACCATCGGGAACGTGGACGGGAACGGACGCGGACGCGGCCGCCGGGAAACGGGAGAGTATGATTGCACCATGGCCTCCACAGCGACCCGTTCCTCCGGACACGGCTTCGGCACCGCGCCGGTCTTCCTCGCCGCCATCAGCACCATTCTCGGCGCCGTCCTCTTTCTCCGCTTCGGCTACGCCGTCGCCAACGTCGGCCTCCTCGGCGCTTTCCTGATCATCCTCATCGGCCACGCCGTTACCATCCCCACCGCGCTGGCCATTTCCGAGATCGCCACCAACCGCCGGGTCGAAGGTGGTGGCGAGTACTTCATCATCTCTCGATCCTTCGGCACGACCATCGGCGCCACCATCGGCATCCCGCTCTATCTCTCCCAGGCCATCTCCGTCGCCTTCTACTCCATCGCCTTCGCCGAAGCTTTTCGTCCGTTGGCGCCGTGGCTCGAAAACCTGACCGGGCTGATCTTCGACCCACGAATGGTTTCGTTACCGTTCGTCGTGCTGCTGCTGGCTTTGATGGTCATCCGCGGCGCCGACGCCGGAGTCTTCGGTCTCTACCTCATCGCAGCAGTGCTCGCCGCATCACTTCTGCTCTTCTTTCTCGGACCCCCTATGGAGGATGCGTCGCAAGGAATCTCGCTGCTGTCGAAAGTTTCCGATGCCGACGGCTTCTTTGTGGTCTTCGCCATCGTTTTTCCGGCCTTTACCGGCATGACCGCCGGCGTCGGGCTCTCCGGCGACCTCGCCAATCCGCGAAAATCAATCCCCCTCGGCACCCTGGCAGCGACCGCCACCGGAATGGCGGTCTACGTTCTTGTCGTCATCAAGCTCACCGTCTCGGCTTCACCCGAGGAAATGGCTGCGAATCAGCTCATTATGGGCAACATCGCCCTCTGGGGCCCGATCGTTCCCATCGGTCTCGCCTGCGCCACCATCTCGTCAGCCGTGGGCTCGGTGCTGGTTGCCCCACGGACGCTCCAGGCCATCGCCAACGACAAGGTGGTGCGCTGGCGATCGATCACCGATTTCCTCGGCCGCGGGACCGGCAGCGCCAACGAACCGCGCAACGCCACCATCATCACCGGTGTCATCGCCATCACCGTTGTCGCCGCGGGAAACGTGGATTTTGTCGCCCGGATCATCTCCATGTTCTTCATGGTCACCTACGGATCCCTCTGCGCCATCTCCTTCCTCGAGCACTTCGCGGCGCGGCCGAGCTATCGGCCAACTTTCCACTCGCGTTGGTACCTGAGCCTTCTCGGCGCCGTCGGTTGTCTGCTGCTCATGTTCCAGATGGATCCGTTCTTCGCGCTGCTTGCTATCCTCGCCATCGCCCTGCTGTATCGTTTCATTCGAGCCTCGAGGACCGCCGGCGGCGACGATCTCGGGGCGATCTTTCGGGCGGTGATGGTCCAGGCCACCCGCCAGATGCAGATCGGCCTTCAGAGCATCGAAGCCGACCCGACGGCGGATCAGTGGCGCCCGAGCATCATCATGGTTGACGGCCGAACCTTCGATCGCGCTTCGCCGCTCCAGTTGATGGCATGGTTGTGCCACCGCCACGCCGTCGGGACCTATCTCCACTACATCTCCGGGCTCCTCAACCCAGAGACGTTCACCGAGTCAAAAAAGACAATGAAAAAGCTCGTCAAACTGGCGCACGATCGGGCCGGCGGGGTTTTTGTTGACACGATTATCAGTCCGTCGATGAGTTCGGCCCTCGCCCAGAGCCTCCAGGTGCCCGGGATCTCCGGCATGGACAACAACGTCGTTCTCTTCGAGTTCTCCAAAAGCGATCCGGCAGAGGTCCTCCAAGAGGTTTATGACGGCAGTCTCTTCGCCGCCGCGACCGAGATGGACATTCTGGTGCTGCGTCACTCCGATGTCTTTTTTGGCAACCGCGATCGGATCCACATCTGGTTGACCTGGCACGACTACAAGAACGCGAGCCTGATGATTCTCCTCGCGTACATCCTTCTCGGCCATCCGGATTGGAGTCATGCCGAGATTGAGATTCTGGTCGCCGCACCCGAGGAGCGCGCCGCCGGCGAGGAAGCCAAGATCGAAGAAACGCTGGCCACCGGACGGATTCCGGTCAGCCCGCGCAACGTCCGCGTATTTCCAACCGACGCCAATGTCGACTTCAGTCTACTGGTGGCCGAGCACTCGACGACCGCCGATCTCGTGATCCTCGGTTTCACCATGCCTCGGTTGAGTTCCAAGGGCGCTGAACTGCTCCAACGCCATCCCGAACTCAATGATGTGCTTTTTGTCTGCGCCGATGCCCGACTCACCATCGACTGAGCAGCTCAGTTCTCAGTTCTCAGTTCTTAGTTTTTAGTTGAGCCTCTTGCAATAACCCTGTTTCCCGGTGGTTCGTGATCTCTGTGCCGGCGAGACGCCAGCACTACAAAGGGCTGAGATCCATTGTAGGGCCGGTG
>CBESWV010000134.1:0-10442 GCA_965533305.1 uncultured bacterium
GAATTATGAATTATGAATTTTGAATTATGAATTCATCGCACATCGCGAGGGCGCCCGGTGCAGCGAAATTCATAACTCATAATTCATAATTTTATCGCTGGCGTTCGAGCGCCTGCGCGACCCGTCCCATCTCCTCGAGTTCGCCATTGGCGGTTGCCAGGAGATCGTCGAACCGGACTGCGATCTTCCACTCCTCGATCTCGGACTCCTCGTAACGCCCGCTGGCGCGGAGCACCCGAAGACCTGTGACGGCCACATCCCGCGCCGCCGAGCCGCCGTGAAGCCGGGCACACGGCATGAGGAGTTCCTGTTCGGGGCCACTGTTGCGAGCGGCCTTGTGGGCCAGCGCCACCGCGGTTTCGACCTCGGTCGCAATCCGGGCCAGCTCGAACATGGCCCACTGCTCGCGGGGGAGTTTCTGCCGGTGGCAGGCGAGCATGGTCTCCGCCATGGCGTCTGCCGCGAGCGCCGCCGCCTCTCCGGTCCCGAACTCTCGGAGCGAGGTCGCCATTTCACGATAGAAACCGCCCTTGGTCTTGACCGACATCCGCCACCGGTGGGTGCCGATGATGCTCTGCAGGATCTCGGACGTCCCCTCATAGATGGTCGTGATGCGCACATCGCGACGAATCTTCTCAACCTCGTACTCGTGGGTGTAACCATATCCACCGTGCGCCTGGATGGCGGCGTCGGCGGCCGCATTACCCGCCTCTGAAGCGAAGTACTTGGCCACCGCACCCTCGACCTGAAGCCCGGGTTCGCCGTCGTCCAATCGTTCGGAGACCCACTCACAATAGGCGCGGGCGGCTTCGAGCCGAACCGCGTGGGGCACGATGAGCTTGTGGGTGAATCCCTGTTTCGAATAGAGCGGCTCGCCGAACTGAATCCGCTCGTGGCCGTAGGTGATGGCGCGGTCAAGCGCCTCTTCGCCGGCTCCGAGGCCGAAGGCCGCCACCATCAGCCGGGTGAAGCCGAAGACCTCGTTGGCCTGTTCAAGACCCTTGCCCTCCTCGAGACCGAGAAGGTGATCAGCGGGGACCTCGACATTGTCGAGCATCAAAGAAGTGGTATTGGAGGCGCGAATGCCGTGTTTGTGCTCGGCCTCGCCCACTTCGAATCCGGGAGTCCCTCGCTCGACCACAAAGAAGGACGGACCGCCCGGAGTTCGGGCGAGGATGGTGCAGATCTGGGCGACCCCACCGTTGGTGATGAACTGCTTCGCTCCTGTGATTCTGTACCCGGTGACGTTTCCATCGTCATCGGCAATCGGCACGGCCTCGGTCTTGAGCCGAGCCACGTTGGAGCCCGCTTCCGGCTCGGTGACTCCGTAGGCGACGATGAGCCCCTCTTCGCCGATCCGACCGAGCCAGTGGGCTTTCTGCTCCGTCGTACCGCCGACGATGATGGGATCGACGCCGAGGGCGATGGCGAGGAATGCGGTCGCGACGCCGAGATCGGCGCGGGCCATCTCTTCGGACACCCGGAAGAGATCCCGGCCGCCGCCGCCGAGACCGCCGACCTCCTCCGGCAGAAAGAGAAGATGCAGACCGAGTTCCGGGCCGAGCATCTCGTTGACGAGTTCAACAGGAAACTCGTCGTTCTCATCGAGGCGAAGACGGGTTTCCTTGTCGAGGCGACGCTCGGTCACCGTCTTGAGGGTCTGCAGTACGAACCCGAGAGTCTCGTCGTCCAATCCGGCGCGTGTACGATCCATCGTCACCCTCCCCTGCGGGGGCGGATTATTCCACAGGGCGCCACCCGATTCACGCCGCGCCGTGGCAGCGCCCGCGTCCGTGTCAGTATCCGTCTCCGTTTCCGTTTCCGTGCCCGCGTCCGCGTCCGTATCCGATTCCGTGGCCCGCTCCCGAAATTCAGCGACAACCCAAACGACCGCGACGGTCCCGGACGCTGTACCGCATCATTCCATCAGCAGGCTGAAGCCTGCTCCACAAAGCGCTGCCACCAAACAACCTTGTCCGCGATGGTTGTGGGGGCGGGCTTCCAGCCTGCCCCTCAGACAATGACTTCCATCGAAAGATCCACGCTCTTGGCGCCGTGGGTCAGGGCTCCCACGGCCATGAGATCAACCCCGGTGGCGGCGACCTCGGCGGCGTTGGCGAGGGTGATCCCACCCGAGGCTTCGACCACTGTCCGACCGGCGACCAACTCAACGGCCTGTTTGAGCTGCGCAGTCGTCATGTTGTCGAGCATCACGACATCGACGCCCACCTCGAGCCCCTCCTCGAGTTGCTCGAGGGTGTCGACCTCGAGCTCGACCTTGACGGTGTGACCGATGGCGGCGCGGACCCGCTCCACCGATGGCCTCACCCCTCCCGCGAGGGCGATGTGGTTGTCCTTGATGATCACCGAATCATCGAGACCGAAGCGGTGGTTCGAACCGCCGCCACAGCGCACGGCGTACTTCTCGAGCGCCCGCAGCCCCGGTGTCGTCTTGCGGGTGCAGATGATCCGCGCCGGCCAGTTGCTGACCTCGTTGACGAAGGTCCGGGTCAGGGTGGCGATGCCGCACAACCGCGCCAGAAGATTAATCGCCGTGCGTTCCGCGCTGAGCAGCGATCGCGCGCGGCCGTGCACCTCGAGCAGGACATCGCCGGCCTCGGCGTCGTCGCAGTCGGAAACCCCGTGCTTGACCTCGGCTTTGGGATCGAGCAGCCGGAAGGCCATGGCCGCCACCGGTCCGCCCGAGATCCGACAGGGTTCCCTGGCGATGATCCGCGCACTGGCCTTGAGGTCGTGTTCAACCACCGCATCGGTGGTCACATCGCCGGCCCGACCGAGATCCTCGAGCAGGGCGTGGCGCAACAGATCTTCAAAGAGCAACTGGTGGAGCTCCGGCAGAATTGGTTTGGCCATATGTCAGTCCTTCCATCCACCGGACTCGAATGAGTCCGGGTTTGTCTTCTGTCTTCGTCGATCATCGTCGAGCCGCGGCCGGGGCCCGAGCGGCCGAACCCCCTCGAAGAAGAGATCCTGGTTCCAGTGTCGGCTGAGATGCGGAAAATCGCGTCGAAAATGGGCGCCGCGGCTCTCGGTCCTCAGCGCGGCTGCGGTGGTCACGAGTCGAGCCACGGTGAGAAGGTTCGCGATCTCTCCGACCCTGCGGCCCATTCCCCGGCTGAGTCGATCGATGTCGAGCTGAGCCCGGCGGAGCCCGGTCATGGAACGGACGAGACCCACGTCCCGCCACATCACCATCCTCAGCTCGGCGACCACCGGATCGGTCGGCCTCGCCCGCGGATGGCGATGAAGCTCGACATCGGCACGGGACCAGGCTCGGGCGACCCGGTCGGTGGAGACTTGGTCGCGAGGGGCATTCGCCAACGAACGACCTGTCCGGCGGCCGAAAACGAGTGCTTCGAGAAGCGAGTTGCTGGCGAGGCGATTAGCGCCATGGAGTCCGGTCCAGCTCACTTCACCGCACGCCCACAGCCGGGGAAGAGACGTGCTCCCATCAAGCCCGACAACGACTCCTCCCATGTGATAGTGCGCCGCCGGCGTCACCGGCATCGGACGTTCTCTGGGGTCGAGACCGTGCTCGAGACAGAGGCCAAGCACCGATGGGAAGCGTTCAGCGAACTCACCGGCAAGGGTCGTGCCATCGAGAAAGACCCGACCGCCGACCTGGAGCTCGTTCCAGATTGCCCGCGCCACCACATCACGCGGCGCGAGCTCGAGTCGCGGGTGGGCGCCATCCATGATGCGGCGGCCGCTTGCATCCACGAGCACCGCCCCTTCGCCCCGCAGGGCCTCGGTGAGCAGCGGCGTGGTATCCGCGTTGACATCGAGGGCGGTGGGGTGGAATTGGACGAACTCGAGACCCGCCAGCGAGGCGCCGGCTCTGGCGGCCATGGCGAGACCATCACCGGTGGACTCGGCCGGATTGGTGGTAGCGGAATAGACCCGCCCGATGCCGCCGGTAGCCACGACCACGGCGTTGGCCGCGACCAGAAACGACCTGCCGTCGGCATCGGCGCAGAGCACCCCCTCGACCTGACCGCGATCAACCAAGAGATCGAGAGCCAGTGTGTGATCGAGAATCTCGATCCGGTCCTCGGCCGCGACCGCGGTTCTGAGCGCCCGCACGATCTCTGCTCCCGTGGCGTCGCCTTCGGCGTGGACCACCCGCGCACGGTCGTGCGCTCCCTCCTGACCGAGATCGAGCTCGCCTGTGGCCGAACGGTCGAACGCCGTCCCCAGGGCGAGCAACTCATCGATCCGCTCCGGACCCTCACGGGTTACCGCGCGTACGACTTCCTCCCGACAGAGACCTGCGCCGGCCTCCATGGTGTCGCGCGCGTGGGAAACGGGCGAGTCGGCAAAACCCACAGCGGCTGCGACACCGCCCTGAGCCAGAGGGCTCGAGCCACCTTCGGCGAAGGCGGTCTTGCTGAGAACCAGGACCTCCCGATGGCTGGCGTGGAGCGCGGCCATCAGACCGGCGACACCGCTCCCGATGACGACGACATCGGCGATTCGGATGTTCTCTAGCGAGGCCGCATTCGTCAGGTTCACCCGCGCTTGCCCCGGCCCACCTCGATCATCCGATCCACGGCGCGCAGTGCCCGGGAGGCGATCCCAGGATCGATGACGATCTCGAACTGCCGCATTTTCAGCGAATCGCGGACGCTGCCGAGGGTGATCTTCTTCATATGCGGGCAGAGGGTGCACGACCGAACAAAATCGATCTCGGGATACTCGACCGAGACGTTGTCGCTCATGGAGCACTCGGTGATCATGACCACCTTTTCCGGCCGTTCCTCACTCAAATACTTGATCATGCCCGAGGTCGAGCCCACCATATCGGCGGCTTCGAGCACCTCGAGACTGCACTCCGGATGGGCGATGACCTGGATACCGGGAAACTGGTCGCGGTAGGCCTGGACCTCCTGGGCGGTGAACTTCTCGTGGACCTCGCACCGACCATCCCAGAGGATCACCTCGACATCGGTGTTGGCCTCGACCCAGCGGCCGAGATACTCATCCGGGAGGAAGATCACCCGATCTGTGCCGAGACTCTCCACGACCTCGATGGCATTGGCCGAGGTGCAGCAGACATCGGTCTCCGCCTTGACCTCCGCCGAGGTGTTGACATAGGTGACCACCGGCACTCCCGGCCAGCGCCGTTTGAGCTCACGCACATCCGTTGCCGTGATGGATTCGGCGAGCGAGCAACCCGCCTCGAGATCAGGGAGTAGGACGGTCTTGTCGGGGTTGACGATCTTGGCCGTCTCAGCCATGAAGTGGACCCCGCACATGACGATGATCTCGGCGTCGACATCGGCGGCACGCTTGGCCAGGGCGAGGGAGTCGCCAGTGATGTCGGCGACCCCGTGAAAGACCTCGGGCAGTTGATAGTTGTGCGCCAGAATCACCGCCCCCATCTCGGTCTTGAGCCGGTTGATCTCGGCGATCAGTGGTTCGTGGACCGCCCACTCGATCTCGGGGATGAGGTGGCGGATTCTTTCGTAGATCGCTGCGGTGTCACGCATGGGACCTCCCGCGGTCCGAGCGCTGAGAGCGTCTCGGCCACTTGGGAGCAGTTTACTTCCGGCGCTGATCCTTGTCCAAAGTCCCGCGGCGCCTCCTTCACCCCAAGCCCTCATGTTGAAAGAAAACAGACTCGCCTACAATCACCCCATGACCAATTCACCAACCGACAACACCACCGATATCGACGGCGTCACGCTTCACCTGGCTCGACCCGTCACCGAGATCCCTCCATGGATCGGCCAACGGGAGGTGCTACTCCAGCTCCTCGCCGCATGGACCTGTTTTTCGGACAGCGACATCCCACTCAACCCCCGATTGCTCGGCAAACCCGGTGTCGGCAAGACCACCCTCGCCTGCGCCGCCGCCCACGAGCTCGGGCTGGAGATCTACATCGTCCAGGCGACCACCGACACCCGGCCCGAGGACCTGCTGGTGACACCGGTGCTCGCACCCGATGGCGGTGTCCGCTACATGGCGTCGCCGCTCGTCACCGCCATGATCCGCGGTGGGGTCTGCATCCTCGATGAGGGGAATCGAATGAGCGAGAAGAGCTGGGCGTCGCTGGCCCCGCTGCTCGACCACCGGCGATCCGTCGACAGCGTGGTGGCCGGCGTGACCATCCCGGCGCCACCCGAGTTCCGTTTTGTCACGACCATGAACGAAGACGCCTCGACCTACGAACTTCCCGAGTACATCCACTCACGGCTCATGCCGCAGATCCTCATCGACTTCCCCGATGAAGATGAAGAGCGCGCGATTCTCCGCGCCCAGATCGAAGGCGTCGATGACGATGTCCTCGAGTACGTGCTCGGGTTCCTTCGAGCCGCCCACCTGGCTGATCTGCGGTACTCGGTCCGTGACGGGCTCAACATCGCCCGTTACGCCATGAAGCGGCTCCACCGCAACGAGGCGGCCGACGCGGCCGACGCCGTCAACACCGCGCTCATTCTCGCCATCGGCCCCGACGCCAACCTTTTCCTCATCGGACCACAATCATGAGTCCTCAATTCATAATTCATAATTCATAACTATCAATGGACTTAGACCGCATCGCCCCCGAAGCCGTTCCTGGCATCCGCATCCTGCCGGTGCTCCACGATCGGGTCGATTTCGGCTCGTTGGTAACCCGGATCCTGCCTGAACTCGATCCTTCAGTGATCGCCGTGGAGCTGCCGACCACCCTCGCCGATGCGGTCAAGACCGCGGTGGGCCGTCTGCCGCAGATGTCGGCGGTCATCTCCGAAGAACCCGGGGAGGATGCGGTGGTGTGGGTCGCGGCCGGGGGCGACCCCATCGTCGAGGCGCTTCGCTGGGCCGCCGAGCACAAGCGTACGACAGCTTTCATTGACCCCGACGTGCGCTACCGCGGCCGACATTCAGACCCCTTCCCCGACCCCCATGTGATCCACGATCTCGGGCCCGAGGCCTATATCGAGATCGTCCGCCGAATGGCGACCGATCTGCCACGGGACGACGGCGACGAACTCCGCGAGCGCGGGATGGCGCACCACCTGCAACAAGCGGCCGCCACGACCGAAGGCGAGATCCTCGCGCTCGTGGGCGCCGCCCACGCCACTCGGGTGGCGGCCCTCCTGAACGGACCCACCGCACCGCCGCTGGCCCGCCAATACCGGACATCAGTGCTGATCCGCAACCTCCATCCCGACGATCTCACCGCCGTGCTGCGCGACCCGCCGCTGGCGCACGCGGTCCACGAGCACCTTCGGCGGGACGAGCTGCCCCCGGAGCCCGAGTTCAGCCGCACGGCATCCCGCAGAATCGAACTCCGGCGCGATGGATTGAGATTCGTCGGCGGCGAACCCGTCGTCGAGGAGGCCGAACGGGCCGACGCCGTAGCCGCCTGGGCCGCCCACAACGCCCATCGCGCCGCGGACGACGGCAAACACGTGGTCGATCGAGCCGTCCTCGGTAGTGTCGTCTGGCGGGTGGCCGCCCTGTCGTGGGAAGAACAGACCAAGAACGTCATCTCGCCGTGGCAGCGATCCATCTTCTTCGATTTTGCCCGACGCCATGCCCGGATCCAGGGGCTGTTGATTCCCGGACTCTACGAGTGGGTGGTGGCCGCCCGCGGTGTCGGCGACGACAACCTTTCCTGGGAGACCTTCGCCGCGGCGCGGTGCTATCCCTGGCAACTGGCGGCAGCCGAGATCGAAACCGCTCGGGTCGACGGCGAGATGCTCGATCTCGGAATCCGAAGCGTTCGTTTCCGACGACGGTTCTTCAAGGTCAAGCGGCGTCTCGTGCCGGTGCGGACGCGACCGACCACCGATGATCCCGCCGAGTGGCTCGAAGCCTTCGACGCAACGGGAATCTGTTCCTTTCCCCCCGAGGATCTGGTGGTGGAGGACTACGGCCGATATCTCAAGCAGAAAGCAGTCGGCATCTTGTCGGCCGAGAACCGCCGGTCGGAGCCGTTTTCCACCAGCATGCTCGACGGCCTCGATCTTCGGGAGACTCTGCTTCGGTGGCACGAAGGGCGAGTCTGGGTCCAGGAACTGGGCCGGGCTCCCGGCAGCGCCGGTTCCGTGGTGGCCATCTTTGACGAGGACGCGGACGGCGCCGCCTATCCCTACCTCCTGAGTTGGCTCGGCGAGCACGAACAGGAGTCGGATATGGCTCTCTACTCCACCGATCCGACCCAGCAGATCGTCGGACCGGGCATCATGCGGGCGACCTATGGCGGTTTCATGTTGAGCTACCCGCCGGGCCGTCTCTACGATGTCTGGCGTGATCCGGACTACCGGGAGGCTCGGTCCAAATCCGACGTGCTGATCATGGCGGCCGTGGACTACAGCCTGGAGAAGCTTGTCGTCCACCTGGCTCCGGCGCCGCCATCGGCATTGATGAAGGCCTACGCTTCAAACCAGGGAAAACGGATCGTCCACATCCCCATGGGCAGCGTCTCGCCGATCACCGTGCGCAAGATCCGCGTCGTCCACGTACTCGCAGGCCACGACAAACGGGAGATTGCTAAGGGGTATGTGTGGTGAGGGCGAGGAGCGGGGGGTCTCACCGCAACCCTTCCGTCGAAATCGCGTATCATTCCCAGGGGGATCTTCGCATCGCTGCAACCCTGGAGCGGAATGCGGCATAGATTGATACGGGCCGCGCAAGCTCGGCCCATCCGGAGGCTCGAATGAAGAGATGGTCGGTGTTCATCCTGACAGCCGCGACCGCGGCCCTGATCGCCTGTGGCCCCACGGACGATGGGTTCTGGTTCCACGGCGACCTCGAGGAGGCGGTCAAAGCCGCCGCCGAGAAGAACACGCTGGTATTTGTCGAGTTCAACACCGACTGGTGTTCGTGGTGTCAACGGCTGGAGTCGGAAACCCTCTCCGATCGCGATGTCCGCATTGAGCTCAGCAAGCTCGTATCAATCCAGCTCAACGCGGAGACCAACGGCGCAGCCGCGGCTCGAGAATTCGGTGTCGAGTCGTACCCCACCATGATCTTCCTCGATCCTTCGGGCGAAGAGGTCGAGCGAATCGTCGGCTATCTGCCGCCCGAGAAATTCGTCCAGGAGGTCCGTCGCATCCGGACTGGAGACACCCTTTTCGCCTGTCTCCAGCAACTCGATGAGGACCCGACCAACATCGATGCGATTCAACGGGCGGTCGAAGGGCTCCTCGAACTATCCGACCCAGAGGGCGCCATCGCCAAAATCAAACATTTCCACGCTGATTCCGAGCACGCGCACGAGGTTTGCGAGAATCTCATGTTCGAGGCCGGAAGGGATCTCCACTACCGCGTGTATCTCAGGGCCGGAAAACTCTACCGAGATGGGTGGAAGACATCGATCAAAGTCCCACCGGTTCCGGGAAGCAAAAAACTCAGCTCGCTGCTCAATGAGGGACTCCCCGAGATCGATCCGGGTGAACAGGCCCGCCTCATGAGGGAGGCCCGATTCGAGGATGCCGCCGAACTGCTGGACCTCGTCACCCTCGAGGACGCCGAAGGCGAAGACCTCTTCGGACTGGCGGCTTTTGCCTTTCGCGGTGGCCACTATGAGATCGCCGCCGGTCTCTACGAACGCTGGTTCACAGAACTCGAGTCTCCTCACACCGCCGACACGCTCAATCGAGCGGCGTGGCAGCTCTATCTCGCCCGAAAATCCCTCAACACTGCGGTTGCCATGGCCCGGCAGGCGTACGAGCTCGATCCCTCACCCGATATCGCCGACACCCTGGCCCGACTGCTCTATGTCAGCGACAAACCCATCGAAGCCGTCGAGCTCGAGCGGTCGGCGGCCGAGACCGCCCAGGGCGGGCAGGCCGATCAGTATCTCGAGGTCGCCGAAAAGATGCAGAAGCTCCTCGATCTCGACGACCGACCGACATTCGAAGACTATCCCGGCCCCCGCAAGATCAGTCTCTGAGCGAGTCTGCGGCAGCGAATTTTCACCGCAAAGGCGCAAAGTTCGCAAAGCATCGCAATGGGTCTTGGATCGTGCTTCCAGCACGACCGTCCGGCCTCCCGAGCTTGGTTGGTTTCGGGTCCGCTCCGAATCGATAGGCCCAACTTCTCCAAATATGTAGATTCAAACTTTTGCAGGAACCGAGATGGGGGGACAGAACCGACGCCGCCTCAAAATCTGTCACCCTGAGCGAGGGAGTCCGACGAGTGAGTCGAAGGGTCCCCCGAGGGTTGGTTCAGCCTCGATGCTTTCATCGTCTCTCTGAGCTTCGGAAGATTCTTCGACTCGCTTCGCTCGCTTCCAATGACATACCTACCCGGACTTCGAGAATGGCAAGCTGGAAGCTTGCCGCTACAAAGGCGCTCGGCCCATTGTAAGGGCGAGCTTCCAGCTTGTCCTTCAGAGCCGTCAACATTGCGAAAGTCATCCCTCGTTCTCTGGGCCTTCGCGGTTCAATCACTCCGCACGAAGCGCCTCGATGGGATCCAGATCCGCG
>CBESWV010000135.1:0-10393 GCA_965533305.1 uncultured bacterium
TGATAACTAAAAACTTAGAACTAATAACTAAGAACTGACGAGGCTTTGCCAATTGGCAAACGCCTCGAAGGAGGTGGGGCGATGAAGGAAGAGATCAAGCCGATTCGGTCCGGACACCTTGAGGTAGATGAGTTCCGCATTTGGTGGGAGTACCACGGCACGGGTGACCGCGAGTGCTGCTGCCTGCTCAACGGCCTCGCCATGCACACCAAGGCGTGGTACGGCTTTCTGCCGCGGCTGACCGCGAACTACGATGTGATTCTCTTTGACTATCCGGGTCAGGGCGAGTCGACCACCGATGATGTGCCCTACCTCATCCCGAAGTTCGCCCGCTATCTGACGTTGATCATGGATGAGGTTGGGGTCGAGAAGCTGCACCTCATGGGGATCTCCTATGGCGGTTTCATCGGGCTCGACTTTGCGCGCCTCTATCAGGAGCGGCTCCACACCCTGACCCTGTCGGGAATCCTCCTGTCGCACGAGAAGCTTTTCGAGCTCTACCAGGAGATCTCGCTCAGGTTCTACCGGTCGTCGGAGGATGTCTTCGAGATCTATACCCAGTACATGTACGAGAAGATCTTCGGCGAGGCCTTTGCGGCCGCCATCCCGCCCGAGAGCTTTGAGGCCATGAGGCAGCGTTTCTACGACCGCTACATCGATCACCGCCATTGCCTGATCCGGCTCACCGAGGCCCAGGACCCGTTCTTCGGTGCGCTCGAGGAGAACATGGCCGGCTACTGCGCGATCGAGACCCCCACCGCGCTCATCGCGGGGTCGCAGGACCGGGCCCTCCCGTTGTGGCAGCAGAAGAAGATCCTCGATATTGTCCCCAACTCGCGTTGGCTCGAGATCCCGGGTGCGGGCCACGTGGTCTATCTCGAGAGCCCGGATCTTTTCTTCGGCAGCCTGCGTCGGTTCTTTGAACATAAGACCCTGGACTTCGAGCCGATGAAGGGCGTCGAGGGGTGATGACCGGTGATTTGCAACTCCAAGACGTGACCATCCGACCCTGCGGTGTTGATGTTTGAAACACGAAGAACACAAAGATCCACGAAGAAACCACAAAGAACTTGCTTGAGTCATCGCAGGAATCAATGACCACTCAAAAACAGAAGGAGCCCGAGTCAGAGATGCGATGCTTCGTGGGACCTTCGTGGACCTTGGTGCCCTTTGTGTTTCAAGAACCGAATATGTCGGTTCGGAGGTTGAAGTGATCTTTCATACGATCGACGGCGGCGGTCCTCCGCTCCTGCTTCTCAACGGCATCGCCATGTCGGCTCCGAGTTGGCAGCCGGTGGCGGAGCCGTTGGCCGAGACCTTCACCGTGATTCGTTGCGATCTTCGAGGCCAGTTGCTGAGCCCCGGGTCGCCTCCGGCCGATGTCGGGGAGCACGTCGGTGACGTGGTTGAGCTGCTCGATCACCTCGAGCTGGACTCGGTTCATGTTCTGGCCACATCCTTCGGTGGCGCGGTGGGCGCCCTGCTCGCGGCCCGTCACCCCAGGCGGGTGCGATCACTGCTCTCCGTCGCGTCGGCCGATGGTTTCACGGACGTCATGGCAACCGAAGTGGCGCGGTGGCGTGCGGGAACGATCCAGTCCCTGGAGGACGGCGATCGCGGGGTGCTGTCGGATGTACTCGAGCCCGTGGTCTACTCGGAGAGCTGGGTTGCTGCGCATCGCGACGAGCGAGCGACTCGGCGTCAACAGATCGCGGCCCTCCCCACACGATGGTTCGAGGACCTCATCGAGCTGCTCGACTCCGCCGAGTCGTTCAGCCTGAGCTCGGAGCTCGGGTCCATCCGCTGCCCGACCCTCATCGTCGCCGCCGAACTCGATGGTTTCATCCCTCTGGAACGCTGCCGAGGCCTCGCCGATGCCGTCCCCGGAGCAGAATTCAAGATCATCAAGGGAGCCGGCCACGCAGTGGTAGTCGAACAGCCCGAGACCATCGTGGATATCGCTGTGGGGTTCTTTCAGCCGTGTTCGGACTGAAACACGATGAGCACGAAGATCCACAAAAGCACCACAAAGGTCGGTCTTTGACTCATCGCAGGATTCTGCCTCCATCTGCCAAAGGGAAGGTTGGCCTGTGATGTTGTAGCGTCCACGTCTCGTGGGCGTCGAAACCATCCTTGATTTGTCTGTTACGATGGATGTGTGAAGACCGTCGACGTTTTTTTGATTGCCTATTACGCGTATACCCGGGTTGAACCGAGCCGGCGAAGGTCTCACTGAACCCAGATCCTGAGGCCCGCCGGCAACGGCGGGCTTTTTGCTGCCCGCCGCCGTCGCGGTCTCGACGGAGGATGAATGCACGCACCGACGACTCAACCATCTGATCTCCACGCGCTCCTCGAGCAACATCGCCGTGACATCGAGGCGCTCGACCGCCGCATTCTCCACCTCGTCTGCGAGCGCCTCGAACTCGCCCGCCAGGTCGGCGATCTTAAGAGATCGCTCGCGGTGCCGCTGAGAAATTTCGGTGTCGAGGCACAGGTCTACCGCCGTTTCGAAGATGCGAGTTCGCTGCTCGGTCTCGATGCCGGCCTCGGCCGTGACCTCGCCCGTTTCCTGATCGAGAAGGCAGTGGAGGAGCAGGCGACCCTGAGGGATGCGGTCTATTCGGGTGATGCGCTCGATACCGTGGTGATCGGCGGCAAGGGAGGGATGGGCCGATGGATCGCTCGTTTCCTGGCCGGCCAGGGCCACCGGGTGCGGATCGTGGATCCGGCCTCCGGCGAGACGCCGTTCGAGGAGATGAAATCGCTGGCGGATGCGATCAACGCCGATCTGATCATGGTGGCGGTACCGATGACCGTCTGCCTCGGAATCTTGGACGAACTGGGGACCCTTCGACCGCGAGGGGTCGTCGCCGAGATGTGCAGCCTCAAGGCCCATCTCGGGCCGGTCATCGATCGTGTTCGCTCGGCCGGAACCCGCGTGGTCTCCTTTCACCCCATGTTCGGCCCCGATGTGCGGATGCTCGAGGACCGCACGGTCGCCTTCTGCACCGACGCCCCGCGCGCCGATCTCGATGCGGTGGAGGGCCTCTTTGCCGACACCAGCGCCCGGTTGGTGGAGATGGATCCGGCCGAGCACGACCGGCGCATGGGCCTCGTTCTCGGTCTGACCCATCTCGCCAATCTGGTCTTCGCCCGCGCCCTGGTCCACTCGGGTGTCGGTTCCGCCGAGCTCGGCGAAGTTGCCGGTGTGACATTCGGCCGCCAGATCGCCACCACCCGCGAGGTCGCGAGCGAGAATCCCTCGCTCTACTACGAGATCCAAACCCTCAACGAGATCACACCCGAGACCGGGCGATGGCTGCGCCGGGCGCTCGACGAGTGGATGGAAGCCGTGGAGCAGCCGAACGACCACCTTTTCTCCGAGCTCATGACCACGTGTCGGGAGAGCCTGAACGAAGACCAAAGGACCGACGAATGAAGCGAGCACTCGACGGCGTTGTCGCGGCCTTGGGCCGATGGCCGGGCGATCCGGTCAACCTGCTGGTGGGCGAACCGTGCTTCGACCCGCCGGCCGAGATCCAGGCGGCTTTCGGCCGGATCGCGGCTGATTCCTCCTCCGATTACGGCCCTCCGGGAGGTCTTCCGGAACTCCGGACGGTCTTGGCGAATTGGGTCGATCCGGATCGCGCGGATCCGCGACGGGTGATGGTGACCCACGGCGCCAAAGGCGGACTGCTCGCTCTCCTGGCCGCCCTGGTCGAGCCCGGCGATGAGGTGATCCACCCGCTGCCGTGCTATCCCGCCTATCCGGCCATGGTGCGACGATTCGGTGGTGTGCCCATGGGTGTTGCCGAGCCGGGTGACGGATTCGCTGGCTGGAGCGAGCAGGCTCTGGCGCTCGCCGGACCGAGGACCCGCGTGGTCATTCTGTCGTCGCCGTCAAATCCGTCGGGTACGACCATCGATGGCGGAGAGCTGGCGACGCTGGTCGACGGCTGCGGCAACCGGGGAATCCGACTGATTCTGGATGAGGCCTACTCGGCCTTTTGTTTCGGTGACGACGTTGCCGACCCCGGCGCCGTCGACGCCGAGTCCATCCTGGTTCGAGTCGGCTCCGCGTCCAAGAGCCTGGCACTCCCAGGCTGGCGCGTGGGTTGGATCGTCGCCGATCAAGAGCTGGTTGCGAACGTCACCTCTGTTCAGTCCGCGTTGCTCAACCCTCCGGCGACCCCGCCGCAGCAAGCCATGCTGGCGTTGCCCGCGGTTCCGTCCGGATATTTTGAAGACAACCGCCGCGCGGTTCGAGAGCGGATCGCGGCCATGGTCGAGGCCGTTCGGCGAGCCGGTTTCGATGCCGCGAAACCGGCCGGGGGCTTCTATCTGTGGGTCGACATCCGCAATCGACTCGATTCACAGAAGCCGGATTCCGCGGCGTGGTGCGAGCGACTCGCTGAAGAGCACGGCGTCGGTCTCTGGCCGGGCGAGGACTACGGAACCCCCGGCTGGGTGCGTTTCGCACTGCCCCAGGGTGAGGGCTGGCGGGACGATGTGCAGGAACTCGAGAGGCGACTGAAGTGATCGACCTTCCGCAGCGACCAAATTGAGACACCAAGAACACGAAGGACCACAAAGAAACCACAATGGATTTCATTTTGGTTCATCGCAGATCTACCGGGGATCCCCTGCCATTTGGATTTGAAGGAGCCCGGGTCACCGATGCGATGCTTCGTGGGGCCTTTGTGGTTCTTCGTGCTCTTTGTGTTTCAAAACGACGTACTGCTGATTCAGAAGGTCGATTCGGGGAACCATCGGGCACGGAGTGAGTACGGGTATGGGATCAGGTACAGTAATACGAACTGATAAGGACGGCCCCGACACCGGTGTCGTCCTGATTTTTACCTTTTGGAGGAATCCCCAAAATGCGTGACCCGAAGATTCTGCTCAGTGCTGAAGAAATGCCCCGCCAGTGGTACAACCTCGCCGCCGATCTGCCTTCGCCCCCGCCGCCGCCCCTCGGACCCGATGGGCAGCCAATTGGCCCCGATGCCCTCGCGCCGGTCTTCCCCATGAACCTCATCGAACAGGAAGTCAGCCAGGATCGCTGGATCGACATCCCCGACGGCATTCTCCAGTTGCTCGCTCGCTGGCGGCCGGCGCCCTTGCGCCGCGCCTACGCGCTGGAAAAAGCGCTCAAGACCCCGGCACGGATCTACTACAAAGACGAGAGCGTGTCTCCCGCTGGAAGCCACAAGCCCAACACCGCCGTCGCCCAGGCCTGGTACAACAAGGAGTTCGGGATCGAGCGGCTGTGCACAGAAACCGGCGCCGGCCAATGGGGCTGCGCGCTGGCCTATTCGTGCTCCCTCGTCGGTCTCGAGTGCCGGGTCTTCATGGTCAAGGTGAGCTATGAGCAGAAACCTTTCCGCAAGGTCATGATGGAGACCTGGGGCGGGAGTTGCGTCGCTTCGCCAAGCACCGAGACCGAGATCGGTCGCGCGATCCTCGCCGAGAGCCCGGACTCTCCCGGCAGTCTCGGGATCGCCATCAGCGAGGCCATCGAGGCGGCGGTGACCGATCCCGGTGGCAAGACCCGGTACTCGCTGGGCAGCGTGCTCAACCACGTGCTGCTACACCAGACCGTCATCGGCCTGGAGGCCAAGAAACAGCTCGCAAAGGCGGGTGAAAAGGGCCCCGATGTGGTCATCGGCTGCGCCGGCGGCGGCAGCAACTTCGCCGGTATCGCCTTTCCCTTCATCGCGGACAAGATCAACGGCGCCGAGATCGACATCATCCCGGTGGAGCCGGAAGCCTGCCCGACGCTCACCCGTGGGCCGTACGCCTACGACCATGGTGACATCGCCGAGATGACGCCGATGCTCGCCATGTACTCCCTCGGCCACAAGTTTGTCCCGCCGACCATCCACGCCGGTGGCCTGCGCTATCACGGGATGGCGCCGCTGGTCAGCGCCGCTGTGGATCAGGGTTTGGCCGATCCGCGCGCCTACGGTCAGAGGGTGTGCTACGAAGCGGCCGTGAAGTTTGCCCGCACCGAGGGGCTCATCATCGCACCGGAGACGAGCCACGCGGTGGCGGCGGTCATCGACGAAGCCGAGAAGGCGCGCGAGGCCGGCGAGGAGAAGGTCATCTTGTTCTGTCTCAGCGGCCACGGGCTCCTCGATCTCAAGGGTTACGAGATGTACTTCGCCGGCGACCTCGAGAACTATCCGCTCCCCGAAGAGGTCCTCGCCAGGTCGATCGCGGTCATGGAGGGCTACCCGAAGCCGTAGGCGCCATCAGAGGCCGTGGGTCTTCGGAAGGCCAGTGACTTCCGGCGGTGGGGTGTTTGAAACACAAAGGGCACGAAGAAACACCAAGGACCCACGAAGCATCGCATTTTTGACCCGGACTCCCCCAGGCCTTGAAGGTGGTGCGTGCCTTGCGATGAGTCAAGAACCGAACTTTGTGAAGTCTTTGTGGTTCTTCGTGATCTTCGTGTTTCAAACTTGTGCGAGAAGGTTGGGTGGGTCGTGGAGTTATCGTGCACGGACACGGGCGCGGGCACCGGTACGAGATAGACTGTCGGGGAGATGAGTCAACTCAAACTCCTTGGTGAGCGGCGGTTCTGGCCGCTCTTCTGGACCCAGTTCCTCGGGGCGTTCAACGACAATCTGTTCAAGAACGCCCTGGTGATCCTCGTCGCCTATCGATCCATGAGCTTGATGGGGGTCTCCTCGCAGGAGATCGTGGTCGCCTGCGCCGGGATCTTCATCCTTCCGTTCTTTCTCTTCTCGGCGACCGCCGGACAGCTCTGCGACCGTTTTGCCAAGTGGCGCCTCATCCGGCTGGTCAAGCTCTGGGAAATCGGGGTGATGATCTTGGCGGGGGTCGGATTTGCCACCGATAGTCTGGCGCTGTTGCTCATCGTGCTCTTTCTCATGGGGATGCAGTCGACATTTTTCGGTCCGGCCAAATACAGCATCCTCCCCGAACTGCTCGGCGACCGCGATCTGGTGGGCGGCAACGCGCTGGTGGCCGGGGCCACCTTTCTGGCGATCCTTCTCGGCACCATCACCGGCGGGCTCGTCATCGCCGGTGGCGATGTCTGGGTCTCGCGACTCGGCTTCATGGTGGTCATTGTCGCCGTGGCCGGATTCCTCACCAGTCGATTTGTCCAAAAGACGCCGCCCGCCAACCCCGATCTCGAGGTCAGGCTCAACCCGGTGACGCCGACCATCGATATCCTCCGGGTCACGCGGAGCGTCAAGATTGTCTTTCTCTCGGTCCTGGCGATTTCGTGGTTCTGGTTCCTCGGCGCTTCCTTTTTGTCGCTGCTGCCCAACTTCTCCAAGGACGTCATGTTCGGCAGCGAGACGGTGGTGACCCTCTATCTCTCGGTCTTCTGCGTCGGGATCGGCATCGGGTCCATGCTCTGCGAGACATTTTCCCGGCGGCGGCTCGAACTCGGGCTCGTACCCCTGGGCTCCATTGGGATGAGCGTCTTCGCCATCGATCTCGCCATTGCCGGCGGTAGGTTTCTCGGGCCGCTCGACGGCCATCTCATGGGAATTTCGGAGTATCTTCGCCAGCCGGGAGCCATCCGTGTGCTTATCGATCTTTTCATGATCGCCGTCTCGGCGGGGTTCTACACCGTGCCCCTGATGAGCTTTATTCAAATGAGGACCAAGGCAGCTCAGAGATCGCGCGTCATCGCCGGTAACAACATCATCAACTCGGTGCTGATGGTGCTCTCCTCGGTGGCGCTGGTCGCTCTGCTTGCCGCCGGTCGGACGATCCCGTGGCTGTTTTTCATGCTCGGTGTACTCAACGCGGTGGTGGCCGTTTACATCTACACCGTGATCCCGGAGTTCCTCCTTCGCTTTGTCGCCTGGGGCGCCGCCAACATCGTGTATCGCCTCCGGATCGATGGTGAAGAGAAGATCCCGGCCGAGGGCGCCGCGGTGCTGGTCGCCAATCACGTCAGTTTTGTCGATTGGCTTATCTTTGCCTCGGTGTCGGCGCGGCCGGTGCGTTTTGTCATGACCCACGAGTACCTCGAGCTGCCGCTCGTGCGCTTTCTCTTCCGCGGCGCCAAGGTGATCCCGATCGCGCCGGGTCGAAAGGACGCCGAACTCAAGCAGCGTGCGTACGATCGCATCGCCGAGGAACTCGGGGAGGGCGAGCTCGTCTTTCTCTTCCCGGAGGGCGGCATCACCAACGACGGCGAGCTCCAGCCCTTCCGGTCGGGAATCGAGAGGATCGTCGAACGGACGCCGGTGCCGGTGGTGCCCATTGCGGTCATCGGGCTATGGGGCAGTTTCTTCAGCCGCCGAGGAGGAAAGGCTATGACCAGGCCCTTCCGACGCTTCTGGTCGCGGGTGTCGGTGAAGATCGGCGACCCCGTTTCGCCAGAGGACGTTACCGCCCACGGAATCGCCGAACGAGTCGCCGATCTCGGCGGGTGGGATCCTCCCTCTTCCCGTGAGCGTAAGGCGGATTGAAACGCAGAAAGCACATCGCAGTTTCACCGCAAAGAACGCGATGATCGCCAAGATCCGCCGCAATGACGGCCACCTAACGGGAGGTCGTTCAAGTCTCTCAGCACCCACACGCATCGGTTGCGATGGACCATAAGATGGATTCTCTGCGATGTTCTTTGCGTTCGTGGCGGTCTTTGCGGTGAAACAGTGATGGTTGCCTCGCCCCTTTGCCCCTACGCCGTCTCTTTGGTGTTTGAAATCAGGGATTGGCTTCATCGCATCCATCGCAATTGAAACACAAAGAGCACAAAGACCCACGAAGGTTCCACGAAGCGGCACGGTTTTGACTCGGGCTCCCTCCGATCTTGAAGAGCTAACCTACCTTGCGATGAGTCAGAAACGACTTGGTGGATGCTTTGTGGTTCTTTGTGCTCTTCGTGTTTCAATCTCGCGCGCGCTCGGCCAACCGCGATTCGAGAATCACGTCGGCGTCGGTTACGTCGAGGTCGGCCACAACGTCACCGAGACGTGGGCGCTACAATTCGGACAGACCATTCCAGTCCATACACCGCCTTGAAGACCACCTGATTGTGTCTGCCATCGTCTTGCGGGGTCGCAATCACAAAAAAATTGCGGGCTCGTGAGAGCCCGCTTCAGGAGGGTTGTGGGTTTGTGGGACCCGTTTGTTGGTTACCAGAGATTCACCGCGACTTTTGTTCCGTCATCGACTTCGACGGTCACGAGCGGCCCGTTGTCGGCTTTGCCGAGGGTGTCGAAGATCAGATCCGGGTCAAAGGTCTTCCAGTCCCACTTCTCGAGAGCGTAGAGCACTCCGTCGAGGGGGATGGTGCAGCGGACGGTTGCGTCGTCAGCATCCACCGCCACGGTGATGTTGTCGCCGATCTTGCTGATCTCGACCAGCGCATCGGGCGCCGAGACCTTGACCAGCGCCGAGTCCGGCGCATCGAGCAGACTGGTCACGGCGGCCATGATGAGTTCCTTGTTGGCCGCAATTTCGGGCGGAAACTCCTCGACCTCGAGGGCGTCGGCAGGAATGAACGAACTGGCGACATCGGCGATGAAAAGCGGGAACGGCACCTTGATGTGCATGGGATTGGGGTCGGCGATCTGGACATCGACCACCATCCAATCGGTGATGGCGACCGCGGTGAGCATGCCGGCCAGACCTGCAAGCAGGATTCCGCCGATGGTTGAAATGCCTCTTTCACGCATGCGCATGATGACCTCCCGCCTCGATCTTTCTTATTCGATCCACACGCGGACGTTCGCGTCGTCGGATTCCACGGTCACCAGGTCGCCGTTGGGAAGACGATCAAAGCTCTCGAGGAGCGCGGCGATATCGATCTGGCTTTCCTCGTTGATGGAGAGTGCGTCGATGAACTCCACGGGCACGGTCACCTTGACCTTGGCATTCTCGCCGTCCATCTCATCGACATTGATGAGCAGTGTTCCGCCCTGCTTACTGACGCTCACGTTGGCGTCGGGCGAGTTCACGGTTACGAACTGACCGTCGGGCGCGTCCTTGACGGCGGCGAAGATTTCGGCCCAGTCGATATCGGCATCATCGATGTCGAGATCGATGTGGCCCTTGTGGAAGTTGTCGACATCGACGCTCTTGAGCACCGACAGCACGAGGTTGAGGGGCAGATGGACCTCGACGTTGGTTCCGTCTCCCGGCTCGGTCACGTTCACGTTGACCCAACGAGTCCCCTCGCTGGCGACGGCAAAGCCGGCGATCAGGATGGCGGCGGCTGCGATGGCTGTGATTCTGCGATTCATGTCATACCTCCGTGTCGGTCTGAATGGAAGACGACCGTCGGGCGAAATAGTTAACGGCCGTTCCTAGGAGTGACAACGGAGCGCGGAGAAAAAGGTTCGCACGGGGAGGAACCACCAAGCCGCAAGGAACACAGAGCTATCAGCCATTAGCC
>CBESWV010000136.1:0-10349 GCA_965533305.1 uncultured bacterium
CGTCCCGGAGCCGCGTCCCGTTCCGCACAATGTCCGTGCCGGGCACTCCACGGGTTCAGCGCTGGTTACAGTGCGCTCCAGCTGAGAAGCAGGCCGCCGCTCGCAAAATCAGCGTGGTCACAGACCTTCCAATTGACCACCCAATGACCACGCTGATTTCGCGACGCTGGGACGCCGGGGGCGGCCCAGAAGGCCGGAGTTGAGGAACGGGTCACGGTCCGATCCAGGAACTCCCGTGACGAGTTCTCCGGAGCCACCCGTTGCATTGATCGGCATCGACGCTCTACCTTCTCTGGAAAGGCTCACCGCCGAACAATGCAACAAATGGCACCACGCCACGCGGCCCTGGTTCGCGCCGTCCCCTCCACCCGAAACCGCAGCCGGACACGCGGTAAACCGCCTCCACCGGGCGTGCCGTCCTTGACGTTTTTCTCCCAAGCACGCTCACACAACAAATCGCGCCACGGAAAACGTCAAGGGGGGCAACCTCGGCAAACACGATCTGGAGCATCTGTTCCGGTTACGAGATAGGCCGCCGCTCGCGCGGGCAACGTGGTCGCTTTCCTTTCAATCAACTACCGAACGACCACGCTGCCCGTGCGACGCTGGGTCGCCAAAGGCGGCCCAGAAGGCCGGGGCTGATAAACTGGCCGCCGGTGCGGCGCAGAAGATCGCCTCATCGCCGAGGATTTGCGCGAGGACCCGAGATCTACACCAAAACCCAACGCCACTGCCGACAGCTCCGTAACATTCAATTGAGACCCAGCCATTGGTCGTTGATTTCACAAAGTCGAGATTGAGGTTTCAATGAGACGATCGATTCTGAGCACTGCCTTCATCCTCATCTCCGCGGGTACTGCGGCGGCCCAGATTCCGCAGATCGAACGCGACGCGCTCATCACACTCTTTGACAGCACGAGTGGTCCGTTGTGGAGCGTCAACACCAACTGGATGGATCCCGTTGGTTCCGAATGCACCTGGCACGGGGTGACCTGTTCCGGAGGCCGCGTCACTGGGCTGAATCTCTACTCAAATGATCTGCAAGGGCCTCTGCCTCCACAGCTCGGAGACCTCGAATACCTGAGGGACCTGAACCTGGGTTACAACCACCTGGCTGGGGAAATCCCGCCGGAACTGGGAAGGCTGGCTCACCTGGAGACGTTGTGGCTGATCACAACCGAGCTCCAAGGGAGGATTCCCCCCGAACTGGGCAACCTCGCAAGTCTTGAGACGATGGTCCTGACGGCAAACCAGATTGACGGTCCGATCCCGCCGGAAATCGGGAATCTCACAAACTTGAGATTTCTGTCGTTGTCGCTCAACCAATTGAGCGGAGCGATCCCGATGGAACTGGGAGATCTCGCAAGCCTGACCCAGCTTTTCCTTGGCTCCAACAGGCTGAGCGGGGGTATCCCACCCGAGCTCGGAAACCTGGAGAACTTGGTGAGCCTGATGCTGGACTCCAATCAACTCAGTGGCCCGATTCCGCCGGAGCTGGGGGGTCTCGCGTTTCTGATGGAACTGTTCATCGATTCCAATCAACTCACCGGGGAGATCCCTGCAGAACTCGGCGCCTTGTCATGGCTCCAAAACGGCGCATCGGATCTTCGTTGGAATGCTCTCTACACTGATGACACGGCATTGGCGTCGTTCCTCAACGCCAAGCAGGTCGGCGGTGATTGGCAGAGCACTCAGACCGTCGCGCCCGACAACCCAACCATCGACTGGGTCGGCGATCACACCATTTGGCTGAGTTGGGATGCGCCGAGTTACAACGATCCAGGTGGTTTCGAGGTCTTCGTCGTCCCGACGGCTGGAGGCGCATGGCTCTCCGTCGGATGGTCGAGCGCCAAGACCGTTCTCAAAATCCCCGCCACAACACTGGACCCGGGAGTCAGCTACGACCTCGCCGTGACGACCTACACCCTTCCGCACTCCGAGAATCAGAACCTGGCCACCAGCGATCCAAGCGAACCGGTCATGGCGACCACATCCAACCTCGGCTGCGCCCAACCGGTGATCACCATGACCTGGGGCGATCCCACCATCCTGTCAGTGCCGGGGAGCTTCGACAGCCATCTCTGGAACACAGGAGAGACCACCTCGAGCATCGATGTCAGCCCCTATGAGACCCGGTTCTACTGGGCCACCGTCGCCAGCTCCGGTCCCTGCCAGGAGTCCGCGGTGATCCTCGTCGATCAGCAGTCGATCTTCACCGACGGCTTCGAGTCGGGCGATACCTCGGCGTGGGAGCCGTAGCGGCCGCGAAGACCTAACCCGACTCCTCGATCTCAACCTCGGTGGCGCCGGTCCCGCCCCGGTTGCCGGGCGGGTGCTTGAAGCTCTTCACGGCGGGGTGCTCACGACAGACATCGGCGACCATACGGCGCAGCGTCCCGGTGCCGTGGCCATGGACGATTCGGATCATTCGCTTGCCCGCCGCGAAGGCCTGATCGAGGGCTCTTTCAACATCCTCGCGCGCACGTTCGCTGTCGAAGCCGATGAGCATGAGCTCCTGGGGGGCTTCTTCGGTAACCTCGATATGGACGACCCGTTTGTTGGGTGCCCTTTTTCCACGACGCAGGATCTCGACATCAGTGATCGGGACCCACACCCGCTTGTTGCCGATGACCACAGCCACCTGTGATCCCCGAACGGCCTGGATTTCGCCCTCGCCCCCGAGTCCCACGAGCCGTACCCGCGCGCCGATCTGGGGACCCTCAGGTTCCGCCGGTGACTCGGGTCGGAGCTGCACGCCAAGATCCAACGCTTCGTCGCGGAGTTTCTGGATGCTGCGACGGCCCATGGGTTTGAGGTCCTTGGTGGCCTTCTCGAGCTTGGCGGTAACCCGGTCGAGCTGCTGCTTCGCCCGAAGCCGAAGACGTTCTCTTTCGGCCTTGAGTTCGACCGGCAGGAGCGCCCGCTCCTTTTCAAGGCGAGCAAGTTCGGCCCCGGCATCGAGTCTGAGCCCTTCAATCTGGGACTCGCGAATTGCGAGGTCGGATCGCTCTTCGATCAACTCCTGCTCGAGGGATTCCAACCGTCGCAACCAGCGGTCGAGCTCGAGGTGATCGCCGCCGAGGAGCTCCTCCGCACGGATCAGCACATCACGAGCAATCCCCATCCTCGAGGCGATCTCAAGGGCCCGCGATCTTCCGGGCCGGCCGACCGCCAACTGGTAGGTCGGCCGTTCCTTGGCTTCGTCGTACTCCATGGCGGCGTTCTCGAAGCCATCGGCGGATGACGCCACCATCGCGATGGATGCGAGATGGGTGGTGGCGACCGTCAGTGACCCGCGACTGGTGAGCGTCTCGAGGAGCGCACAGCCGAGCGCAGCGCCCTCGAGGGGATCGGTCCCGGCGCCCAACTCGTCGTACAAGACCAAGGTGCTCTCGGCGGCGTCATTGAGGAGCCTGGCCGTCGCCGCCATGGCGCCCGAGAAGGTCGACAAATCGGCGGTGACGTCCTGCTCGTCCCCGACATGGCACCAGAGATCGTCAACCTCCGGAATCGTGGTTCCGGCGTCAACCGGGAGCGGAATCCCGTGGTAGCACATGAGCACCATCAACCCGATGGTCTTGAGCACAACCGTCTTGCCGCCCGCGTTGGGACCGGAAATGACCAGGGTCCGCACATCGGCGGGCAGTGCGAAGTCGAGGGGCACAACCGGTCGTTGGGTGCGGCGGCGCTCGGCATCACCGAGGATTTCAATTCGAAGATCCCTGAGGCGACCATCGAGCAGAGGGTGCCGAGCGCCCTCCAGCCGCAATTCTGCTCCGGCCTCGGGAAAGACGATGCGTCCGCCCGCGGCCTTCCCGAAAAGGACCGCCGCCTGAGCGCCATCGAGCCGGCCGAGGGTTTCGACGGCATCGGCGAGCTCATCGGCCGCGCCGGTGAACGCTTCGCCGATCACCCGGAGAATCCGCTGCAATTCGTGCCGCTCTTTGGCCGCCGTCTCGGCCAGTGCGTTGTTGAACTCGACGACTTCGAAGGGTTCGATAAAGGCGGTGGCCCCGCTCGACGAGGTGTCGAGGAGGAGACCGGGGATCTCCGATCGCGCCCCCGAACGGACCGGCAGGCAGTAGCGGTCCCGCCGCAGAGTCGGCGGCGCGTCGGTGACCGCATCTCCGTGAGCCCGGCGAACCCCCGAAAGCACCTGCAGCAGATCCTGCCGACGACGGCCCGATGCCCGTCTCAGCCGGGCGAGCTCGGGAGACGCATCATCGGGAATGCGCCCGTCGCGACCGAGCAACGGCGAAACCACGGCGACCAAACCCGTCGTATCCGGGAGCTCCTCGGCGACACCGCGGAGGATGGCCTGCTCATCGGAGACATCGGCCAGTCTCCGGCGAACGGCGGCAACTCGCTTGGCCAACGACAACAGGGCGAGAAACTCTTTTGGTTCGGTCGGGGTCGGCGCCTCGGGCTCAAGCCATGCGGCCGCTTCGTCGATGCCGTCGAGAGGCAAGGGACCATCGATGGTGATGAGTTCGAGTAGCGCAGAGTTGAAGGCCGCGCGCCGGAGCGCTTCACCGACGGCGGGGAACCCGCCGGTGGCGCTGAGAAGAAAGCGGCCCACGCGCGTTCGCGCATGGGCCGCCACTAGCTTCATGGTCGTATCGAACTCGAGCTCGGCAAACGGCGAACGTTGCAAGGGCTAGAGCAGACCCGCCCTACGTTGCTTCGCCAACTTGCGAAGCATTTTCTTTCGGGCTTGGATCATCTGCCGCTTGCGTTGCTCCGACGGTTTCTCGTAGAAGCGACGGCGTTTGACCTCGGAGAGGATGCCAGACTTTTCGCACTTGCGCTTGAAACGGCGCAGCGCTTGTTCAAAGGACTCGTTATCGCGAACGTAAATTCCTGTAGGCATTGGCGGTCTCACCCCCTCTCCATGCTGTTTGCGCAGGCCTCACGGCCAACACACGCACTCGGACGCTCAGGCTAACATCGCAGAGCGTCGTCGGTCAAGATCGATATCACACACCCGGCGGCGAATCGGCTGTGACTCTCACAGCGCCATCACGACGACCGGAATAGCTACTCGACAACCGTGGTCGCAGCCACCGCTTCCCAATTCTTGTCGTAGACTTTGCCGTTCTTGGTCTTGAAGTAGAAGGCTGCAGCGCCGCCCTCTCGCTTCTTGTACAGCCAGGATTCCACACCCTTTGCTTGGCTCTCCTGGATATTTCTGAAATAGACCTGACCGGCAGCCGCCACCACCTCTTCCTTGGTCATGCCCTTTTTGACTTCGTCGAAGCGCTCCTGGGTGATGAAACGCCAGTCGTCGAATTGGGCGATCTTGGCGACCAATGGGTGGTACGAGGTCAGACCGGCTGCGTTGAAGTAGCCTTCGGCAGTGCTGAGATGGTCGATGGCCTTCTTGTAGTCACCGGACTTCGCAACCATGTCATCGGCGACCAGAATGGCCTCATCGGCATAGGCCAGCAGGGCAGCGGCGGTTTCTTGGGACCCAGGATAGTCGTTGATTCCGATGTTGAGAAAGTCGGCAAGCAGGCCCTGAACCTCCTCGAACCCCGCCTCGCTCTCGACCGCGGATGCTTCGAGTCCGGTCTGGATCTCTTCGAGTTCGACCTTCTGTTCATCGGTGAGTTCGTTCTCGGGGATAGCTTGCAGTTCAACCAGCGCCGCCTCCGCGACGTCGATCTCGACACGCTTTTCCACCAGGGCGTTGTACCCCGCCTCGAGGGCGGCATACTGCTCCTGGAACGCGGCAAGCGCGAGCTCTTCCTCGCTTGGGCCCCGAGAGCAACCCTGTACGAGTCCCACTACGGCTACAAGGACCACACACACGGACAGTAAACGGAAACTCTTCATGGCCTCTCCCTTCCGCGCAAACGCTAACAGAATCGAAGTCTCGTGACAACGGCTTTTCTTGGTCGGAAACAGACCTGATCTCGTCACCAAAGACCGCGCGAGTGTTATGCTCTTCGGGTCCAGACCACTCATTGTATCCGTTCAGGGAGAGATCGATTGAACGCCCGGACGGATCTTGACTGTAGTACAGGACGCCGGGGATAATGAAGTTACGTGTTGCGAGTCAGTCAGGAGGCACCATGGATCGGTATGACGCGATTCTTGAACAGATCAGAAAGACGCAGAGTCGCGGAATGGAGACCATCACGAGCCGTCTCGACTTCGTGGTTCAGAACCTCGAGGAACTCATCACCGAGGCCAAGTCTTCTGTTCAGGGAGCGTTGCCGGAATCGGCCAACGAGCTCTTCCCCGTTGACGAGATCGACGCGGCGCTGGATTCCTACCGTCAGCAGGCCGAGGCTCACCAGCATCGATGTGCCGAACTCGAATCCAAGATTGAAGTTCTCGAACAAGCGGCGGGTAGCGGACACCATGGGGCATCCATCAGTCTCATGCGAGCCCTGGACGGGGCTCAGAGCCAGTCGGAGCTGCTCAAGGAACTCCTTCCCGCGATCTCCGAGAATGCCGCGCGCTCTGTGGTTCTCGTTCTTCGCGAGGGCAAAGTCTCGGCCTGGAGCGGGATCGGCTTTGCCGATGGCGAGGTTCTTCGATCCTGGAAGGGAGATGTTGCAGAAAGTCCGGCGCTGTCAAAGTTGCTCGAAGTCTCACAGCCGGTTCGCTTTGCCCCGGCGGAGGACGATCTCTTTCAAGGCTGGTTTGCCGACGAGGTTGAGCCCCGTGAAATCCTCTTGATCCCGGTGGTGCTGCGCGGGAAACTGATGGGCACGGTCTATGTCGACCGGCTCGACGACCAGCCGTGGGATCCCGATACCACCCAGATGCTGGTTGCCCAGGTTTGTTGGCTTATCGACACACTTCAGTACCGCCAGACAGCCGCTCCCTTCCTCGCTGAAGCGGTGGAGATCGGTCATATCGCCCAAGCGGTTGTTCCCGAAGCCCTACCACGGGATGAGGAGCCCGAGCCCGAGAGTGATGCCGAAGCCGAAGCGTCCGTGGTCGAGGACGAGCCGGAACCGGTCGCGGTGGTCACCCAGGAAACCGAAGACATCGGCCCGGCCGACACCGAGACCGTCGAATCGGAGATCGATCCCTCGGCAACCATGAAGATCGACGTGTCGGGATTCGGTGATTCCGACATGGTCTCCGAAGACGAGGTCGTGACCGAAGCTGTCGCTGAGATCGAACGCCAGGCCGAGATCATCACCGCAGGATCTGAAGCGGAAGAACCGGCCGCGGCGGAGATTGAGGATTCGGTCGACACCGAGGGGTTCGATCCCGAGACGATCACCGAGCCCGAGTTCGCTCCGGAACCTGAGCCGGAGCCCGAACCGGAACCGGAACCTGAGCCGGAGCCCGAACCGGAACCGGAACCTGAGCCGGAGCCGAAGCCTGAGCCCGAACCTGAGCCGGAGCCCGAACCGGAACCTGAGCCTGAACCCGCCGGAGAGGAAACCGCCCCACCAGTTGCGGTCGAGTCGCCGAGCCAAGTCCAGATGCCGGTGACCCCGCCCGAGCCGGAAGAGCCCAAATCCTCGGGATCGAAGTTCCTTGATGAGCCGCCACCGGTCCAGCCGGTACAACCTCCACCCGCAGAGGCCGAAATGGAGGTTTCCGAGGACGAGGCGCAGCGAGAAGAGGCCCGCCGCTTCGCTCGACTCCTCGTCTCCGAGATCAAGCTCTATAACGAGGAGCAGGTCGAGCGGGGCCGCGAATCCAAGGATATCTACCATCGTTTGCGGGAGGATATCGATCGCAGCCGCGAGATGTTCGACAAGCGCATCTCCGCCGAGGTGCGGGAGAGCCAAGACTACTTCCAGGACGAGTTGGTCCGAGTCCTCGCCGATGGCGACCCCGACCTCCTCGGTATGTGAGGGTTCACACACCGGCAGTTCCGCGAGCCCTGGTTCTCTTTGCAATCTCGGCCACCCTGGTGATGGCGTGCGGCGGCCCTCCGCCTAGAGAACTCGATTCCCACCGCTTGGACCTACTGGAACGCGCCTTTGCATCCCGTGATGACGACCCCGCCGGCGCGGGCGATCTTTTTGCCGCGGCGGGACCCGGTCCCACTCTCGAAAGGGCTCGTCTCGGGGCTTGGTACGACAGTCTTCGGAACAGCGGCGCCGACTCCACCCGGTGGCGTGCGTTCCTCGAAGCACAACCCCCCGACGACCTCAGGGGTCACGCCACCATGGCCCTGGCCAACGCGCTGGTCGCCGAGGACGACCACAAAGCCGCGGTCGTCGTCCTCATCGGCGCGCCCGACTCAATTCGCCAGCGAGCCGATGTCGAGCTTCTCGATCTCGGCGATGAAACAACTGCGGCGCTGGCGGCTTTCCGACTCGCCCGCGAAGCACCGCAGCGCCTCCGGTCTCATTCATCAACCCTCGAACGCAGCGTTCTCGACACCTTTGAACACGAAGACTGGATGGCCCGTGCGGCGGCGTGGCGGGCGGCCGGCCTCGGATCCCGCGGCGCCGCCGAACTGAGAAAACAGCGACGACAGGGAGAGCAGGAAACCCAACGACGTATCGAACTCGCCCGTTGCGAGCTTGATGCCGGATCACCGAGTCGAGCTCTGAACGCCCTTCCGGTGCGTCGCGAGTCCGATCCGTTGGAACTGGGTCTTCGAGCAGAGGCGTACCGTCGCCGCGCCTGGGGCCGAATGCCCGATCGCGCCGCAGTGAAACTGTTTCAGACTTGCCTCGACGAGGCTCAAAGTTCAGCTGTTCCGACCGAAGGTCCCACCCGCATCGAGGCGCTGATCCTCATACTCGAGTGCGGCACCGAGGCCGGCAAGCTCGTTCCTGCTCTGGACGCATGGCGCCAACTCGAGACATCGGGTTGGGAGCACAGGCGGAGGACCTGGTTAGGCCGGCGACTCGGCGTCGCGCTCGCTCGATCGGGGGCCGACCCGCAGATCATCGACGGGATGGCGAGTGCCCTGCCGAACCACGAACGGTGCCTCCACTACTGGCGATCGGTCGGCGACCCCGCCAACGAGGGTCTGGCGGATTTGGCCGAGGCGAAGATCAGTGACGTCTACGGACGGTGGGCGAGGCGACACACCGGCGCGGGTTCCGGGTCGACGTACTCCCCGGCATCAGATCCCGTCGGCACCACGGATCCACCTTCTTCCGTTGCGTGGTTGCTCACCAATGCCGGGTCGGCCGAGGCCTCGGATGAGTGGCGGCGACACATCCGCCGTCGCCGCCCGGGACGGTCCGAGGCGCTGTCGGCGGCTGTTCTGGCTGCCGACGCGGGTCGCTCCAATACCGCCATCCGAAATATCCGTGCCGCCTTTCCGACGATCAGCACGGTCGCCATCGCCGACATTCCAGCGGACGCCGCCCGCGCATATCTCCCTCTGCGGTGGGCCGATCACATCCTCCAGGCTGCTCGCGAGACCGGAGTCGATCCGTGGCTGATCGCCGCTGTGGCGCGGCAGGAAAGCACTTTCAACGCGCACGCTCGTTCGCCAGCCAACGCCCGCGGCGTGCTGCAACTCCTCCCTTCAACCGCACGGCTCCACGCTCGGAAGCTGGGGCTCGGCAGCCGGCCGGATTTGGAAGACCCTGCTATCAACATCCGGCTCGGCGCCCAGGAACTCGCGTGGTTGATCCGTCGTTTCGGAGCGACGGAGCCCGCTCTCGCCGCCTACAACGCCGGTGATCGACGGGTCCGGCGGTGGTGGAAAAGATGGCCCGAAGCCGAGTCCTTCACCGAATCGATCCCCATCCCGGAAACCTATAACTACGTCCGTCGGGTGGTCTTTCTCTCCGATGCCTACCGCCAGATCCACGCCGATGCCTGGAGAACGACACCATGAAAGAGATCTCGGTCTGCACGTCCACTCGCACCCAGCTCGTCAACATCACATCGAAGGTTGCGTCGGCGCTGGCCGAACTTGACCCGGCGGCTACTCTCTGCCACGTCTATGTGCCCCACACCACGGCGGCGGTGGTCGTCAATGAAGCGGCCGACCCCGATGTCGCCGACGATCTCGCCGCTGCCTACCAGGCCATGGTCCCGGAGATTCCTTTCGCTCACGCCGAAGGAAACTCCGACTCTCACCTGTTGGCCACTCTCCTAGGTGCGTCGGTGACCATTCCGGTGGAGAACGGCCGGCTCAAGCTGGGGATCTGGCAGGGGATCTTCTTTGTCGATCTCGATGGACCGAGGACTCGGCGGGTGTGGATCAGCACAACCTAGCGCATTCGAACCGCCGGCTGTCAGAAGTCGTTCTCATTACGCTACTTGCCTGATTGGTTATACGGTCAACTATTCAACTTTCACAAAATAAAAGACTTAACACTTGACAATGGCCCAAAAGGCCCCACAATGAATAGAGTGGAGGTCAGAGTCATGGCAATGTTGAGACTCGGTCCGCGCGTCCT
>CBESWV010000137.1:0-10330 GCA_965533305.1 uncultured bacterium
CCGCATCTTGCATCTTCGCACTTCGTTCCTGATAACATGCGCGTCGATGTTTCACATCGATTATCGACGGGAGGCTGAACGCGGACGATGAAACTGATCACAGCTTTGTACGGTTCGACGCTCGGCAAGAAGATCTTGATGGCCGTGACCGGCATCATCCTCTTCGGGTTCGTGATGGGGCACATGATCGGCAATCTGCAGCTCTATCTGGGCGCCGAGACCCTCAATCACTATGCCGAGTTGCTCCAGAGCAACAAGCCATTTCTGTGGACGTTCAGGCTGGTGTTGCTCTTCTGCGTATCGGTCCACGTCTTGGCGGCGGTTCAGCTGTGGCTTCGAAATCGTCGGAGTCGGCCGGTCAAATACCGGGTCTTCAACCCGCCCGCGATTGACTATGCGGCTCGGACGATGATTTGGAGCGGACCCATCATTCTGCTCTTCATCCTTTACCATCTGGGGCACTTCACCGTTGGAAGCACCCACCACAATTTCATCCGGGGCGATGTCTACCACAATGTGGTCTCGTCGTTTCAGATCTGGTGGGTTGCGGGGATCTACATCGCCGCCAATTTTCTGCTGGCGATTCACCTGTACCACGGTTTGTGGAGCCTCTTTCAGACTTTCGGTTGGGACCATCCTCGGTTCGGCAATCTCCGCCGCTGGATCGCCATCGGTTTTGCGGTCTTGATCGGCGCCGGCAATATCTCCATGCCGCTGGCGGTGCTCACCGGCGTGGTTCGGTGAGGAGGGTAGGACGATGAAACTCGACGCACGAATTCCGTCAGGTCCTCTCACCCAGAAATGGCGAGATCTCCGCGATCACCTCGCGCTGGTCAGTCCCGCCAACAAACGCAAACACAGTGTCATCGTCGTCGGCACCGGGCTCGCTGGTGGTGCGGCGGCGGCAAGCCTGGGAGAACTCGGCTATCGAGTCAAAGCCTTCTGCTACCAGGACAGCGCGCGGCGCGCGCACTCCATTGCGGCTCAGGGTGGGATCAACGCGGCCAAGAATTACCAGAACGATGGTGATTCGGTCTTCAGGCTCTTCTACGACACCATCAAGGGCGGCGACTATCGGGCGAGAGAGGGCAACGTCTACCGGCTCGCCGAGGTCTCCAACGAGATCATCGATCAGTGTGTCGCCCAGGGGATTCCCTTCGCCCGCGAGTACGGCGGCTATCTGGCTAATCGCTCCTTCGGCGGCGCCCAGGTGTCGCGCACGTTCTATGCGCGTGGTCAGACGGGTCAGCAATTGCTGCTCGGCGCCTGCTCCGCCCTCAACGCCCAGGTCGCGGCCGGAACCGTCGAGGTCCACGCCCGCACCGAGATGCTCGATCTGGTGGTCGTGGACGGCAAGGCTCGTGGCATCATCACCCGCGACATGGTCAGCGGTGAATTCGAGTGCCACCTGGCCGACGCGGTTCTCCTGTGCACCGGCGGCTACTCAAACGTCTATTTCCTCTCGACCAACGCCAAGGGCTGCAACGTGACCGCCGCCTGGCGCGCGTATCGCCGCGGCGCCGGTTTCGCCAACCCGAGCTACACCCAGATCCACCCGACGTGCATCCCGCAGTCGGGCGACTATCAATCCAAGCTGACCCTGATGTCGGAGTCGCTCCGCAACGACGGGAGGGTGTGGGTTCCCAAGGCGGAGGGGGACGACCGCGATCCCAACGCCATCCCCGAGAACGAACGCGACTACTACCTCGAGCGGATCTACCCGTCGTTCGGCAATCTGGTGCCGCGGGACGTGGCGTCGCGAAATGCCAAGAAGGTCTGTGACGAGGGACGCGGCATCGGCCCCGGGAAACGCGGGGTCTATCTCGACTTCGAGGAGGCGATCGGTCGTTTGGGTGAGGATGTCATCCGCTCCCGCTACGGCAACCTCTTCGACATGTACGAGATGATCACCGGAGAGAACCCTTACAAGGTGCCCATGCGGATCTACCCGGCCCCGCACTACTCCATGGGCGGGGTGTGGGTCGATTACTACCTCATGAGCACCATTCCGGGGCTCTTTGTCCTCGGCGAGGCGAACTTTTCGGACCACGGCGCCAACCGGCTCGGGGCTTCGGCGCTGATGCAGGGGCTCGCGGACGGCTACTTCGTGATTCCCTACACCCTCGGCGAGTACCTCGCCGGGGCGAAACTCGAGGATGTCTCCGTCGATGACGACGCCTGCAAAAAGACCATGACCGATGTCGAAGAACGGACGCAGAAGCTTCTCAGTGTCAACGGCTCACGAACGGTGGACAGTTTCCACCGCGAACTCGGCTTGCTCATGATCGATGAGTGCGGCATGTCCAGGACGGCCGAAGGGCTCAGCGAAGCCATCGAGAAGATCCGCACCCTGCGCGCCGAATTCTGGGCCGACGTCAAGGTTCCGGGGGATGAGACTGATCTCAACCAGGAACTCGAAAAGGCGGGGAGGGTCGCCGATCACTTCGAGCTCGCCGAACTCATGTGCATGGATGCCCTCGAACGCGAGGAGTCCTGCGGTGGACACTTCCGCGAGGAGCACCAGACCGAGGAAGGTGAAGCGCTCCGCGACGACGAAAACTTCCGTCACGTCACGGTCTGGGAGTACAAGGGAGCCGATGAGGAGCCGGTTGCGCATCGGGAGGAGCTCGAGTTCGAAAACGTGCAGCTGACGCAGAGGAGCTACAAATGAAGTTGACGCTTCATGTCTGGCGGCAGAAGAACGCGAAGGACACGGGCGCATTTGCAACCTATGAGCTGGAGGACGTCAATACCCACATGTCTTTCCTGGAAATGCTCGATGTCCTCAACCAGGATCTCATCGTCAAGGGCGAGAATCCGATTTCCTTTGAGCATGACTGCCGGGAGGGGATCTGCGGCGCCTGCGGTTTTGTCATCAACGGCGTCGCCCACGGGCACCAGAAGGGGAGTACGGTCTGCCAGCTTCACATGAGGCACTTCTCCGATGGTGACGAGATCACCATCGAGCCGTGGCGGGCCAAGGCATTTCCGGTGCTGTGCGATCTCGTCGTTGATCGGTCGTCCTTCGACCGGATCCTCCGTGCAGGTGGGTTCATCACCGCCCGGACCGGGAGCGCTCCGGATGCGAACACCGTCCCCATCCCGACCGAAACCCTCGAGCACGCCATGGATTTTGCCGAGTGCATCGGCTGCGGCGCCTGTGTTGCTTCGTGTCCGAATAGTGCCGCTATGCTCTTTGTGGGTGCCAAAATTGCACATCTGGGGATTCTGCCGCAAGGTCAGCCCGAACGACATAGTCGGGCGCTCGCCATGGTCACGGCCATGGAGGAAGAGGCATTTGGCGCCTGCACAAACTTCACGGCGTGCGAAGCGGTGTGCCCGAAGGAGATCTCCATCGCGGGGATCGCACGGATGAACAAGGACTACCGAAAGGCTCTGTTTTCGGGTGTCGGCCGCGCGAGTGGGAAGAAGCGCTGACGGCAATATATCGCAAAGGCGAAAATATCTCTAAGGTATTTTAAAAGCTTTAACTTGCGGTTCTTCACGTTCATCTGGTCCGAGTCGTTTCATGGTGCGATGATGCCTCTAGTCGCCGAGGAGTGAGGTGATCACGAGGCCGATGGCGAGGACGATCAGAAGGGCTCCGAGTCCGGCCATGAAAAGCTCTCCCGCGGTGTAGTATTCACCGCGGCCCCATTTCGGTTTTTTGGAGACGTTACGTTTTTCGGACGCACGGTTGGGTGATTTTCTTCTCGCCACGTTTCGATTCTATCCCAGCCGATCGGAGTTCCCACGAAAACACCCAGCTTGAATTGAAGAATTCTGCGGTTTTCGACGGAGCGATGGGAAGGCGATGATCTCTGAAAAAGAGTGCGAAAATGCGCATATGATCAAGCAGTAATGATTTAATTTTGTATACAATGAAACGACTTTTCCATGACCCTCTACAGGTGAATAGGAAATTTCTATTCTTGCGACAGTCGTTCACCACTGCTGAGTTGTCAGAAGAATGGAGTCGGTGGGTGGCAGCCTCCGGATTCCCTGATACCGGAGGTTGCCGTGATATGGTAGGCCAATAGTAGGTTAAATTGGCGGGCTAAAATGGTGAGCGGCAGATGGTCTGCCGATGCAAGGTGGGCATGCGATCGGTTCTTGAAGCCTTCCGGACTCCCTCGACAATCGACGAGCAGGGTTTGATAACCATAGACCACATGATACTGAGTACGGTGCAAATGCCATGCCAACTTTTACTCGTGAAACAGATCAGTGATTCGTCCCGTATTGAGAAGTAGGATGTGTGGGTGTTCCAGATGTACACAAGGAGGCAGAAATGAATATTGGCGTAGAAGGTGCGCGCGAGCGTCGCAATCTTCTTGAGCGGATCGGTTCCAAGATCCCGGGATTCCAGGGTTACCTCGAAGCGGAGCTTCGCCGGGATGTCGACAAGATGCAACGTGATTGGCTTGCGGCGCAGGTTGATCGGGGGCGCGGGGCCCTCCAGGAACAGGTTCGTGACTGGAGTCGGTCCGGGAACCTCGCCAATCTCGATCTCGCTTCGAGCGCCGACAAGGGCCTCGATCGTCTGGCCAACCGGATCCGTCACGCTGATTATGGTTCGAGCGGGTTCTTTGACCCCGTCAAGATTCGTGAAGCGGAGCTCGATCGGCTCTACGCCTTCGACCTGGCTTTGATCACCACCGTCGAAAGTCTCGCAGACCGCATCGAGATGCTGCCTTCAACAGCAGCCGAGCCGGATCTGCGGACGCTGCTCGACGCGGTTCACGCGGCGGATCGCCAGTTTGACGAAAGGGCAACCGTCTTTGAAGACGTGACCCAGAAGGGAGGCGTGTGATGGCTCTGCTTGAAATTATCGAACACCACGATCCGACCGGTGAGGAGATCGTCTACCGGTTTCCACCTCAGGGCAGCACGGACATCAAGCTCGGCGCCCAGTTGGTGGTTCAAGAGGCCCAGGAGGCGGTGCTCTTCCGCGACGGCAAGGCGCTGGATGTCTTCGGGCCCGGCCGCCACACCCTCAGCACCCAGAACATTCCGCTTCTTGGAAAGGTCATCGGCGCGCCGTTCGGTGGTGAGTCGCCGTTCCGCGTATCGGTGGTCTTTGTCAACAAGCGGACTTTTTTGAATCAGAAGTGGGGAACCAGGGAGCCGGTGGTCTTCCGCGACAGCGAACTCGGGATGGTTCGGCTCCGCGCCTTCGGTAACTACGCCTATCGCATCGACGACACTCAGCTCTTTGTCAACACCGTGGTCGGGTCCCAGGGTCTTTTCGACACCGACCGCCTCAAGGATTTCTACCGCGATGTCATCGTCTCCCGTCTCAACGATCTCCTCGGTGAGACGCTCAAGACGATCTTCGACCTCGCCCGCTCTTACGACGAGCTCGGAACGGCGGCCAAGGCCCGGCTGTCCGAGGACTTCGCCAAGTACGGCGTCGATCTCACCGACTTCTACATCAACTCCATCACCCCGCCCGACGAGGTGCAGGAGAAGATGGACGAACGATCCGCCATGGGTGCGGTGGGTGATATGAACACCTATATGCAGTTCAAGGCAGCGCAGGCGATCCAGGATGCCGCTGAAGGTGGTGGCGAGGGTGGCGGTGCAGCCAGTTCGGGTATGGGTCTCGGTCTCGGGGCCGGATTCGGCGCCATGATGCCGGGGATGATCACCAACGCCATGAATCAGGCGGGTCAGGGAGGCGGCCAGGCACAGGGAGGTGGGGCTCCCGCTGCCGCCGGTGGCGCGGCCGTGGCGTCCGGTGGTTTCTGCTCCGATTGCGGGACTCAGATGCCGCAGGGTGCGAAGTTCTGTCCCGGTTGCGGCAAGGCCCAGGAGAATTCGGGCTGTTCGGGCTGCGGCCAGCCGGTGCCGGACGGAGCCAAGTTCTGCCCCAACTGCGGAACCAAACAGGGAGAGTAGTCGTTGATCGCCGCGTGGAGACTTGAAGGGTCTGCCGGATGTCTTCGATCGGGTGTTCGTCACAACCACGAAGGCACAAAGACACAAAGGGACTCACAAAGGAAATTTCTTTGTGTCCATCTTCGTGCCTTCGAGTCTTTGTGGTTGCGACGGGCGCGGGGCTGTTAGGTGTCGGTTTCCTGCACCCAGTGCGGGGCCTCCATCGAGCCGCGGGCCGACGAGAGATTGCTCGTCTGCCCGTTCTGCTCGACGGCGCTCGTCCTCGATGGATCGGCGACCCTCTTCCACGAAAGGATGTTGCCGACCATCACGGCCGAGCAGGTTCCCGCACACCTGCGGCGCTTTCTCGGCGGCAGCTCGACAGTGGCCGATCTCGACCGCAATGCTCGTCTCGAGGACCCACAACTCGAGTACTTCCCGTTCTGGGCGTTCACCATCTCAGAGGCTGGGCGTGAACGCGTCGTCCTCCAGCCGGCGGCGCCGTCTTCGTTGCAGGGTCTCCAGGGTCTCGAGCTTCCCGCGGGGACCACGACGCCCATGACCGATGACGGATCTTCGGGAATCCCGGTGATCGAACCGGAGGTGCCGGCGGAAACAGCGCTCGGGTGGCTGCAGGCACGCTTTGGGGACGAGGTGGCCGTGAGAAAGACGGTGCTCTATCATCTGCCGCTCTATCGCACCCCGTACTCGTGGAAGGGGCGGATGTATCAGGCCGCTGTGGACGCCATCTCCGGCAAGGTCTTCCCGGCTGATTTTCCATCCAAGGCGGAATCACCCTTCATCCTGGTCGCGGTCGTTGCACTCATCATCTTCGGCATCGAAGGACTGGTCATCAGCAATCCGTTTTTCAAGATCGTTGTCTATCTGATTTCAGCGGTGCCGATCCTCGGACTCGCGTGGCTGACGAGTCGAAAGGTGTAGCGGGTGTCGCAGCCGCAGATCCCGCCGCCACCTCCGCCGCCGCCTCCCGGCGCCGACGGTGCCACGCCGAAGGCCGAGGCTCCTCTTCAGAAGAGGAAATCCGGCAAGAAACCCAGGGTGCTCACCGGCCTCACCTGCGCATCCTGCGGCGGAACGGTCGATGTCCAGGAGGGCCGGACCAATGTCGTGTGCCGCTATTGCGAAACCCCGCAGGCGGTTGTCGGAGATCGCGGAATCGCCCGTGTGATGGTGCTCAATAAGCTCGAGAGAAGCCAGGCAAGCGATGTGGTGCGTCGCTGGCTGAGAGAAGGCATTCGCAAGGATCCCGCCCTGAAAAGAGAGGCGGCGGTCCAGGAGGCCTTCCTTGCGTGGTTCCCCTTTGTCCGCGCCCGCCTCGATGCCATCGGGTGGATCCTCGGGATCAGGCACCGAAAAGTCAAACGAGGCAAGCGTTGGGAAACCGTCAAGGAGCCGGTTGAAAACACCATCGAGCGAACGGTTGACTTCACCTTGCCGGCAGCCGACATGGCGGAGTTCGGGGTTCATCGCGTCAGTCTTTCGGGAGACGAGATTCTGCCCCTCGATGACGAGGCTCTTCGGTCCCGCGGGATGGTCTTTCGCCCCAGCCGCTCGTTGGAGGAGATCGGCGAGCGGCTCCGGGAACGGGCCATGGAGGACGCTCGGCGGGCCAACAGCCTCGATGAGGTGAGCTTCTCGTGGTTGACCTCGGTGCGACGTCGAATCACCCTCGTCTACTACCCCATGTGGGTCATTCGCTATGGTTTCCGCGACCGGACCTACCAGGTGCTCGTCGACGCCGAAGATGGCACGCTCGCCTATGGAAAGGCGCCGGGGAACCACCTCTGGAGGGCGTTCTGTCTGGTCGGTTCGTGCGCCGGCGCTTCATTTCTGGGCACCACCATTTTGCAGCACGCAAATGTACTTCTCCGGTCGGATGATGGGCTCAAAGGACTTGCCGTCGTCGGACTGGCGCTCGCGGGTCTGGTCTATTGGGGTTATCGTCAGTTTCGCCACGGGGGAGTGGTGGAGGAGGGCACAGGTCTCGACACCGGCAAGGAGCAGGCCGGGCTCACCGCGACCGTTAAGGACCTGATGGAGCGGTACCAATGACCCTGCGACTGGTCAGCCTCGACTGCCCGTCGTGCGGTTCCGCCATGCGGGGGGAAGGTCTCGACACGATCTTCTTCTGCGGCCACTGCGGCGGCGCGGCTGTGCTCGATGACGAGCAGGTCCAGACGGTCGAAGCTACGGCATTGCTCGCCGCTCCGGGTCACCACGCCGGTGTCTGGCGGCCTGCATGGAGGCTTGAGGTGCAGGCTCGGGTCCATCATCGGGTCCGGTCGGATGGCCGAGTCACACCCGACTCGGAGGGGAAAAAGACCTTCTTTATCCCGGCCTTCAGCCTCTCCCTGCCTGATCTGTCTCGCCTCTCACGCGCCCTGTCGAATGTCTCCGAGGCCGCTAGAGAGGTCCCGAAGGAACCGATCCACGGCGGCACGCTCTCCGTCGACGACGCCCTGACGCTGGTCAGGCACATCCTGATCGGCGATGAGGTTCACCGCTCGGACATGCTCGCCTCGGTCACCGTCGATGTCGAGGAAATCTCTCGCGGTCTTGTCGCGCTGCCGTTCGAAGAAGTCGAGCAGGGTCTGCGCTGCGCAGTGACCGGGGTCGTCATTCCGAGCGCCCGGAGAGGAACGTCTGACTGAGACCGTGACCGTGACGTTTGCCTCAAACTTCTTTCACAACTTGTGACATCTCCATTGGTTGTAGTGAATTACAATCAAACCTCTCAGAAGAAAACTTGAGAGGAGGGGGTACGAATTATGAGAAAACTTGCGATGTGTTTTGTGCTTGTCCTCGTGGCGGCAGCGGTGTCGGTATCGGCGGCCGATCTGGGATTCTATGTTGGTGCAGGCTTCGGCCCCTCGTCTCTGGATGTCCGAGACTTCAACCCCGACTTTGCCGATCTTCGCTTTGAACAGGAGGATTTTGGATACAAGGTCTTCGCCGGCTATCGTCCCTTGAAGTACCTGGCCGTCGAAGGAGGGTACACCGATTTCGGCAACGTCAAGTCGTACGAGGGTGGCAACCAGTTGTTCTATGCGGAGTCGAACATCGACATTTCCATGTGGAGCCTGTATGCCGTCGGTCTCATCCCCGTGGGCGAAAAGGTGGATTTCTTCGGCAAGCTCGGCTATGCCTCGTGGGATAACGACAATGTCGTCTACAGGTCTTTAGAAACCGAGGATCGTTCGACCAGCGGCACTGATCTGGCCTGGGGTCTCGGGATGAACTTCCGGTTCAAGAAGATCGGCGCCCGAATTGAAGGGGACTGGTTGAAGATCCCGGACACGGGCGGTGTGTTCTTGTTCTCTGTCAGCCTGATGTACAACTTCTAGACCGCACGTCCCACATGCTGGTTGACCTCGGGTCGATCGACAAACAGTCAATGAACGCCGGGGCGACGATTCACGTCGCCCCGGCGGTTTTCGTTTCAGGATTCGCCCGATCCCGATATGATGGAGCCGTGATTCCGGTGAAACAAGAGGGTCCGTATTTCGTATTTTTTAACATGAGTTAGTGACTTTTATGTATCACTGAGATTTTGTGGAGGTGTTTTCGTGACCATGACAATTCTGATGTTGGCCGCCGTCGTTATCCCGGTTCTTGCGTTCTTTGCCTACCTCCTGATCAGGGTCCGCTATAAAAAGGCGGGGCCCGACGAGGCGCTCATCGTTTTCGGAAGGCGCAAGCTGTTCGGGAAGAAGGTCCGCTCCGAGAAGGGCGAGATCGAAGGATTCAGGATCATCCGTGGCGGTGGGACGTTTGTCTGGCCGGCGTGGGAGCAGCACGAAGTGCTCTCATTACGGATGATGACCCTCGAGATCGATCTCCCGCACGTCTACACCATCCAGGGCATTCCCATCAACGTCAAAGCGGTGGCCCAGGTCAAGGTCCAGGGTGATATCGAACACATCAGAAGCGCTGCTGAGGGTTTCCTCGGAATGCCCGTAGACGAAGTTCAGGCGACCATCAAGGAGACCGTGGCCGGTCATCTCAGAGGAATTGTCGGCACGCTTACCGTTGAAGAGCTCTATCGCGAACAGAAGCTTTTCCAGGACAAAGTGCGGGAAGAAGCCCACATCGATCTCGAAGGGATGGGTTTCGAGTTCCGCTCCTTTGTCTTCCAGGCGATCCAGGACGACGAAGGTTATCTCAACGCCCTCGGTCAGCCCAAGATCCAGGAGGCGTTGAAGAACGCGCGTATCGCGACGGCCAACGCCGACCGGGACGCGGCCATCGAGGAGGAGCAGGCCAGGCAGCAGAAAGAGCAGAAACGACTTGGCGTCGATACCGAAATCGCCGAAGCCGACAAGGCGCTCAGCCTCAAGGTTGCCTCGATCAAGAAGGAAGTCGATGTCGCCGACGCCCAGGCCGTCAAGGCGGGCGAGATGGAGCTCAAGGTTCAGGACATCCGGATCGC
>CBESWV010000138.1:0-10226 GCA_965533305.1 uncultured bacterium
GGAAGAGTGGTGGCTAGCCGAACGCCTCTGAAGGTGGGTCAAGACCCACCCTACTCATCGCAAGACCCCTTGTGCATTCAGGGTCGGAGGGGGCCCGGGTCAAAAAATGCGATGCTTCGTGGACCCTTCGTGGTCCTTTGTGTCCTTTGTGTTTCAAGATGCGACGATGAAGAGTTCAGAGGGAACCAAGGATCGTTTCGATTGTGGAGTAGGCTTCCAGCCTGCTCATGGTGCGATGGGTCAATAGTGCGATGTCCATTGCGATGATCTTTGCGATCATCGCGGTCTTTGCGGTAAAAAAGCGATGTGTCCTTTGTGTTTCAAAACCCGACCGCCACGGCCGACCCTTTGGCACCGTTGCTACTGGCCGGCTTCGATGATGGCGGCGAGATCATCGGCGGTGACGCCGCCCGCGAGCCTGCAGTCCGGGTTCCCGGCAGCCCGCTCACCGAAGATGTGGCCCACCGCGGGCACGAGATCATCGGCATCGACGACGAGATCGTCGTTGGCGTCGCACGGCTCGGCCGCCACTACCTCGATGATGGCGAGAGCCTGATCGTCGCCCGAATCGGTGTCGCACTCCCACGCGGCGACCCATCCGGTGCTGCTCTGCGAGCCGACCGTGATGGGCTCCACCCCGATCGCGAGATCCCATCCGGCTGCCGGCGCGAGGCCCAGAACGAAGCACTCGACCGTGGAACCGATGAGCACACATTCCGGCGAAGTGAGATCCGGTCGAAATAGGAGATCCGACGGGAGCATGGCGCTGACCGTCACATCCGTGGCGGTCACCCACGAGTGATTCCTCACCTGGGTCTGATAGATCACTTCGTGGTCGACCGAGACCGGATCGCGGTCGGCCGCCATCTCGATTCCAAGCTGGGTTCCCTCACAGATCACCTCGAGACCGATCTCGTGCTCGTCGACATCCACTTCCCATGCCAGAAGGTGCATGAGAGGTGGCAGCGTCGTGGTGTCGAACCATCCACCGAGGTCGTCGAAGGTCAAGATCTGGAACCGCTCGCCGCCGGCCGGTTGATATGGATCGATGAGAGTGACATCGAGTTCTCCGCCGGCGCCCAGGGTCCCCGTCATATCGAGCCGGTCGAGCTGGTTTCCCGGCGTTTCACCGCCGACCTCAATGGCGACCCGCGTTGCCGACCCCAGCATCAACGAACCGTCGATGGTGAGAATCCCGGGCGAGAATCCCGGGCTCAACGTGCCGTCGAAGTTGACACCTGCGGCGTTGCTGATGTCGAGGATCCCCGAGCCTCGGATCTGTCCCGAGGATGGATTGTCAAATGCGACATCAACCAGCGAAAGACTCCCGTTGGACTCCAGATCGAAGAAGCCGAAGTTGACCACCGACATGGATGTGGACTCACCGGTCGAACCGACGACCCTGATGGATCCGCCATCGGCGACGGTCACGGTGCCGTAGTTGGTGAAGTTCGACGGAACGTCCAGCGGTCCCGTCGAACCGACGACCCTGATCGATCCACCATCGGCGACGGTGACCGTACCGTAGTTCGTGAAGTTCGAGGGGACATCGATGCCACCGCCGAGATCGATCTCGAGTTCGGCATCGGCGACCTGGATCTCGCCGTCAGCACCGTTCTGGTGCAAAGACCCGTCCTGACTGATCCGCAGGCCGGAACCAACGACATCGATCAGCCCATGATTGTCGACAATCGCCTTGAGTTCGGACATGATCCCCTGCAGCTTCGCGCCCGGCCGGGTCGAGATGACCCCGCCGGCGGTGTTGACCACGGTCCCGGAGCTCACCTCGAGCGTCATGGAGACCGTTCCGTCGAACACGACCTGCCCTTGGTTAACAAAGCCTTCGGCGACGGTGAGATGCGCATCCTCACCGGTGTCTTCGTACTCAATCACGCTCCACGGGTGAGTCACCAGAGATCCGGTAAGGGAACCCGTGCCGGCGTAGTTCAGATGACCGTACAGGTCGACATCGATTCCGACCGTCCCGCCGTCGATCACGAGCTTGGAATGAACCTCGATGGTGGAACCGGTATCGGTGCGGAGAACCGCACCATCGTTGACCTTGAACATCGTATCGCCGGCCGTGAGACCCGGGCCGTTGAGGGTGAACACAGTGCCGATGATCTTGAGTTTCGGTGTTCCGATGGCGGCATTGATTTCGATCCCGGCCACGGTCACGGGGTCGGATACCGTGATCTGGTATTGGCCACCTTCGAGGATGCAGACAACATCGCTGGGTTCCGGAATCCCGACAGGATTCCAGTTCTTTTCGCTGTGCCAGGCACCGGAACCGCTGCTGACAAAGAATTTGGTACAGGGAAGCGTGTGTGCGACCACCGTGCCCGAAGAAAAAACACACAGCAGTAGCGGCACTAACGGCGCCCTCCGCCGGTTTGTGTTCAACCACCGTTTCATTTTCGCGCTCCCTCAGGAGATCGAACCGGTCTTCACCGATTCAAATTTATTATACCACCAACGCCACCGGAACCCTCAGTTTCGCGCACCGACCTGGCGCTTTTCGACCTCGCCAGCCTTATCGGCGACGTGGATCCAACCCCTCCCAGTAGCGTCGCGTTTAACCTCACCGAGGAGTCGTCGCGCGCCTTCGACATCGCCGGCTTCAGCCATGATCTCGGCCATCGCCAACCGGGCTTCGATCTCGACCCCGAAACTCGACTGATCGCGAGCCTCGACCATGAGGTCCTCGAGGATCGACCGCGCATCCTCGAAACGACCCCGCCGTCCGGCTACCCGGGCTTCATTGATCTTCAGCACCATGAGCGTCACTGAGTTGGCGGATGTTTCCAGGGCTCGGACTCGATCGAGGGCGGCCACCGCCTCTTCCACCCTGCCGGCCCCGAGTTCCGCCTCGGCAAGGTAGTTGAGCGCATCGGCTTCCAGGGCCGGCAGATCCGCCTCCGCGAAACGCGCCACCGATCGCGACAGTTCGGCAGCCGCAGCGTCATAGCTCCCGCGCCCCGAAGCCGCCTCGGCCAGGGTCAGACCGGCGAGGGCGAACTCGCTCTCGACCACGCTTGCGAACTGGTGATCCCGCCGAAGATCGAGCGCCTCTTCGTGCCGGGTTCGCGCACCGGCGAGGTCTCCCTGGGTCAAGAGCACCTCTCCAAGCCCGAAGAGCGCCTCCGCCAGCGCCTCTGGGTTCTCCTGAACCCGATAGAGCCCGGCCGCCTCCTCGAAGAGGCTGCGCGAACCGTCTAGGTCACCGCGGGCGGCGTCGATCCGGGCAAGGTTCATCACCGCCGCCGCCTCGAACTTGGCTTTGCCGAGCTCACGGAATTGCGCTCTGACCTGGGTGAAGCTGTCCACCGCGGCGACAAAGTCGCCCGACCACATCTGGACCAGGGCGACATTGTTGAATGCGTCCGCCTCGCCGCTCCGGTTACCGATCTCCCGCTGAAGATCGAGGGCCTGGTTGAAGAATGCCAACGCCCCGGCAAGATCTCCGTGGCGGAGCCTGATGCTGCCCAGCAGATTGAGCGCGTTGCCTTCGGTGACTCTGGCCTCGACGTTTCGCGAGGTAGCCAGACACGCCTCTGCTTCGCGCGTCCCGGCTTCGACATCGCCCAAGGCGAGGTGAGTCACAGCCAAGGAGTAGGCAGCGGTAGCCTCCACAGTCGGGTTGCCGGCCACCGTCGCGAGGCGACGGGCGGCCTCGAGCTCGGTCAGCGCCAGATCGAGCTGACCTGTTCCCCTCAGCGCCACCCCGAGGGCGAGTCGGCCCTCGGCCTCGAGCACACTCGACCCGATGCGTTGACTCGCCGCGATCACAAGCTCCGCGGAGGCGGCCTGCCGTTTTGAGTCGCCGATGTTGCCCGCAGCGTCAGCCTCCGCCAGATCGATCCGCGGATCCCCGCTCAGGGGCATCGGGAGCCCCCTGAGTTCGGCCACGGTGGACAGGGCGGCGTCCGGCTTTCCGGCCTTCACCTGAGCCTCGGCGAGCATGAGGCCGTACTCGAGATTATCGGGATAGACCAACCACAGCGAGCGGAAGGTATCCACAGCTTCATCCAGACGCCCGGCGAGAACCTGATACTGACCCTCGATCCTGAGCCGAAGCTCACGCCCGAGGCCTTCGCTCAGTTCCTTTGACCTTGTGGCCGCTGTGATCGCATTGTCTCTATAACCGAGACTCTCCCATGCTTTGGCGAGTTCGATCCAGATCAGCGGCGAATCCGGCTCGGCGATGGCGGCTTGCTCGAGCTTGACCCTCGCCCCCGCCGGATCGTAGGACCGCAACCGGACGACCCCCTCGGCATAAAGCCGAGCTGCTTCCTGGTCCTTGGGAAACGCTCCACTGACCATCGACTCGGCAAACACATCGAGACCGAGACGACTACGGATCTCCGCCGCCGCGCCGATGGCGAGACCGGCGAGGTCGTTTCGCGTCCCGGTCACCGATTGCAGGATGATGATCTCTCCGGCGTTGATGTCCTGGACCCGTGCGTCGAGTCGGATGGTCGCTTGGGCGCCTTCCCCGAGCACCGCGTAGGAACCGAGCACGACCAGGTCGGTTGCCAACAGATCCCGCAGCCGACCCAGCGTCTCCGGTCCGAGCGTCTTCACGTGATCGATTCCGAGCTCCGCTCGCGCCTGGGCCACGCTCTCGCTGGGAATGGTGCGAACCTCACCACCCGCACCCAACTCGGTCGTCAGGAAGTCGCCGAGCGCGGTCGAGATCCACGCGATGCTCGGATCGTCGGTGAGGTTTTCGAAACCCAGCACCGCAACCGATTGTCGGAGCTCAACCGTTGCCATAGATTTTCCCGAAACACTCCACGGCGGCCAACCCCACATGGAAACCGCGACCGCGCCGACCGCCACGATCAACAGGGCCAGAATCGCCGCCCAACCGGCGCGGGGGATGGCGAAACCTCGGAACCGCCGAACCGGCATCCGCCGCGCGCCGCCAAGCACCAATGGGATCGACTCAACATCCGAAAATCGGTCTTCCGGTTCCTTTTCGAGACAGCGGAGGATGGTCCGATCCCAACGCGGCGGCACACCCGGGCTTCGCATGCTGGGGCTGGTGGGCGTTTCCCTCAGCTTGTTCAGGGCGATCTGGAACGCGCTCGCGCCCTCGAACGCCTGTGCACCGGTGAGCATCTCGTACATCACCAGACCGAGGGAATAGATATCCGACGCGGTCGTGGCCGATTTGCCCTCGATCTGCTCCGGCGACATATAGGCGGGCGTTCCGAGGATTTCACCGGTCCCGGTCACCGTGAGCTGGCTCTCATCCTTGACCTGTAAACGCGCGAGACCGAAGTCGGCGATGACCGTCCGGACCCCATCACCTTCAGGGACGAGGAAAATGTTCGACGGTTTCAGATCTCGGTGGACGATACCTTTCTGGTGCGCCGCTCCAAGCCCGGCGGCCAACTGTTCGACCACGCCGAGGGCCTCGGTAGGATCCATCACCCCCTGGCGGAGCCGTGCCCTGAGCGAGACGCCGCTGAGCAGCTCCATGGTGAGGAAAACGACATCTTCGCCGCCGGGCTGAACGTGCCTGCCGAGATCGAAAATCCGGCAGACATTGCGGTGACTGACCTTGCGCGCGATCTGGATCTCACGGCGAAACCGATCCAGGGTCATGGGGTCATTCGCCGATCGTGGAAGGATGGTCTTGAGAGCGACGCTCTCCCCGAGTTCCCGATCGTGGACCTGATAGACCTCACCCATGCCACCCCGTGCCAGGAAGCGCTCGACCTCGTATCGCCCGGCGAGGACCTGTCCGGACGAGAAACCAGGCTCGAGGCTCAGGTTTTCGTCGGGATCACCGGGTCGGACGGGCCTGACGTTGGTGAGCGTCAGCTCGTCCGGGACACCCGACGGATCCCTGACATCACCCTCGTCAGCCACTCACCCTCCTCATCAAAGCGCGGACGAGCATTCTCAGCCGATCGCGCCACGGGAAGCGCCAGAAATTGGTCGCCACCACACCCCGACTGAAATAGGTCTGTTCGCTGTAGTCGATGGCGATTTCAACCATCACCGGAACCCGATTGCGAACCAGCTCCAGGGCGGCGGGAATCACCGACTCGAGCTCAGAATCGCGGATGATTCGAAAATACCGGCTGCCGACTGCCTCGGCGATCGCCTGAACGCTGTAGTCGGGCAGGATGCTGCAGGTCTGGCGGTTGAGCGGGATCTTCTGAAACTCGGCAATGAGACCGTGGTGACCGTCCCGGAGCACGCAGATCAACGGCGTCGCGCCGTAGGTCGCCGCGGTCAGGGCCTCGAGACCGGTCATGAGGAAAGCCCCATCCCCGGCCAGGGTCACCACATCGCGATCCGGGTTGGCGAAGGCGGCTCCGATGGATGCCGGAACCGAGTAACCCATGCAGGAGAAATCGATGGGCCCGATAAAACAGGCCGGATGATCGAGTCGGAGGTGTTCGGCCGCGAGGAATGTCCCATTCCCGCTGTCGGTGGCGTAGATTGCATTGTCTCCACAGTGGCGTTGGAGGGTGGTGAACAACGCGTCGGGGGTGACTCGCTTCGCCGATGACGATCCCCGCCAACCCCGCCGTACCTTTCTGTGTCCGTCTGCGATCTCCCTCTCGAGGCTCTCATGGGGCCTTTGGCCCTGGATGAGCGCGGTCAGCGCGGCGAGAAAGTCCTTCGCGTCCGCCGCCACCGCGAGAGTTGTCGGGACGTTTCTTCCGAGCACTTCGGGATCGATGTCGACGTGAATCAAGGTCTCCGGAGGAGAGAAACCGTAGGACCCGGTGGCGACCTCGCCGAATCGGCACCCCACGGCGAGCAGGCAGTCGCTCCGATCCATGATCGTGCGCACGAAGGGCGGGGTCGAGCGGCCGATCCCGGTCCAAAGCCACAGCGGGTGGGACTCGGGAAAGACGCCCTTGCCCTGGAAGGTCGTCACGACCGGCGCCCCGAGTTGTTCAGCGAGCGAGATCAGCTCGTGTCGTCCCTTCACCGCTCCGGCGCCGATGTAGATTGCCGGGTGTTTCGCGTCGCCGAGCAGACGGGCCGCACGTTCCACGAGGTCGTTGTCACACCCTTGCTCGGGTTCCGGCTCCGGTTCCCATGACGGGGCGTCGACGTCCTGGGTCAACATCAAGAAGTTGGCCGGGATCTCGACCGCCACCGGCCCTGCAGGCGCCCTGCGCGCAATCTGGAACGCGCGGCGGATGGTCGGGTAGATCTCGGACGCGGTTTCGATCCGCATCGCCGCCTTGGTCACCGGACGTAGAATCGCGATCTGGTCGACATCGTGCAACTGATACGAGGCCCCTGTGTCCAGTCTGATCCCGCAGGCCAGCACGACCAGGGGAACCTGATCCATAAAGGCCTCGGCGATCCCCGACATGCTGTGGGTCACACCGGCCCCGGGCACCACGTTGAGGACGCCCACCTGGTCCGATGACCGCGAGACGCCGTCGCCCATGAAGGCGCCGGCCACTTCAGAGGTCACGAGAATGGCCTCGACTCCCGGTTCTTCATCGATGGCGTCATAAAGCTCGATATTGTGGGTTCCCGGGATCCCGAAGGTGAATTTCACTCCCTCGTCGGCGAGGGCCCGGGCAATGAGCTTTGACCCACGAAGTTTCATGATCTCAGAAGCTCCCCGGCGTTGTCGCGGATGTGCTCCGCGACCCGGTCCGCCAACGCCATGACCGTGACATAGGGGTTGATCTCGGAAGCCTTGGGAAAGAGTCCCGAGTCGGCAACAAAGAGACCGGGCGAACCGTGAACCCGTCCCCAGCTGTCGGTCACCGAGTCCGATGCATCCCGGCCCATTCGACAACCACCCATGATGTGAGCGCTGGCCACCGAGATCTTGCCCGGAATGACGTTGGCGCGCGGGATCATCTCTTCCACGCGGCCGGCGTCACCTTGATCGATGAAGAATGAAACTCCGGCGGGGGCGTGAACCCTCCGCGCTCCGGCTGCAAAGAAGATCTTGGCGCTCGCGACCATACTGCGATGGAGTGAGTCGAGGACCGTCGAACCCATGGTGTAGTCGATCACCGCCTCGCCATCGCCATCGACGAGAACCCGGTTCGATTCCAGGGCGGGATCCACCGCGAGGACGAGGATCATCTGCAACCTGGAGAAGGCGCGCATGAGCTCGGAGTGTTCGGCGCCGAATCCGATGAGATTCTTCGAGGTGACGAACGGGAAATACATACAGCTCTCGAGCAGGAACCTCTCCGACTCCCAGAACTCGTCGCAGTAGAAGCTCTTGGGGTGGCCGTGGAAGTTTGAGATCTCGTGCGGGTGCTCGCCGATGAGAATGAGCGCCGGGTGCAGGGTCAGATAGCGCCCGAGTGTCGGGAGTCGATCGCCGAAGCCGGACCGCAGCATCAGCGCCGAGGAGTTGATGGCGCCGCCGCAGACCACGATGACCTTCGCATTGACCCGGTACTCTCCCGGTTCCAATGACGAGCGAAGACCGAAACCCGGATCGGCCACGACCGCGTCGCAACTCGACTCCCCCACCCTGGTCACCCTGCAGTTGGTGATCACCTCGACCCCCGCGGCCTCCGCCGCGGGCAGTTGGACCTTGTGGGTCCCCTGTTTGGCGTCGTTGGGACAGCCCAAATTGCACAGGCTCGCCGACAGGCACCCTTTGACATTGATGGGGAACTGCTGAACTCGGTAGCCGAGCTTCTGACATCCGGCCCGAAACAGGCGGTTGTTGTCGTTGAGTTCGGACTCATCGAGTTTGTGGACGTTGTTCTCGTCAAGGTACTTCGCCGATCGCTGCCGGAGATCTGGGTATTCGATCCCCGGAACATCCCAACGTGCAACGACGTCCTCGGGTATCGTCAGCGAGGTTCCGGTGTACACGACGGTCGAACCACCGTAGGCCTTGCCATAGGCCATGGTCACGGTGCGGTCCTTGGTGAGAACGCCACCCGATTCAAAGTAGAGCTGCCGGGCCATATCGACCTCGCGGCCGGTGAAAGCGTCATCAGCGAGCTTCGGGCCCCACTCCAAAACAGCGATCCTCTTGCCGTCGGCTGCCAGAGGGGCGAGTTCCTTGGCCACCGCGCCGCCGCCGGCGCCGGAACCAATGATCACCACATCGTACTGGAGCTCACGCATGGCTCACGCCCGCCCGGCCGTCGAAGTCCGGGGCGTAGCCGATGGAACCCCAGTTCTCCTCCTGGCCGTAGTAGCCCATGAAGACCAGCACCTTCAGACCCCAGAATCCTTTCCGAAGCAGCGAGACCGGGCAGTCCTGGAACCACCGGAGCACAGCGGCCCTCTGATCCGCGCCCAGGCGGTCGAACGTTCGGCCGTATCGGAGCACCGGCGCCATCCGGATCACCCCGAGAAAGGTGCCGAACTGTGACCGCGTGGTTTGGCCGCGATCCAGCAGCGCAGTGTCGATGATGGACTCCATCCGGGCTCGGCCGATCGAATCGAGCGCCGCCACTTCCGGTGTGATGGTTTCTGCGACGACCATGAGAAACGCGGCGTGATTGCCCGACAAGGAATTCATCACAGACATTGTACAAGGGGTCTTGAGGGCTTGGAGCCTTGTGGGTTGTTCTTTCCAGCTTTGATTGCATTTGATGAGAATGACCATCAATCTGCTCGATCGACCAAAGAGACACTAGGCTAGAATCGACCCATGGCACCGTCAGTCGTCGACCGCGATCTCCGCCCAGAGTCAAGAACTCTCTCGTCGAGAACGGCCACGCATCAACGCCGACGGAGACCTTGCAGGAGGTCGGTCTCAGCCCAACGATGCCCGGGCCGGCGGTGATCAGGATGAAAACCAAGCTGGTTGTTCTCGTGTGTGTTTCGGCGGGATTGCTTCTGACGGGCTGCAACGACGGCTGTGGCTGTGACCTCCCCACCACAGGGCGCGACTGGCGTATCGAGGTCACCCTCGGCCATTTTCCCAGCGAAATTCCCGAGTATCCGATCTTTGTCGACATCCACGTTCAGGTTTGGGATCTGGAAAACGGCGGGGTTCCGCCCGACGGCCTGATGGTGGCATTGTCCATCTCACCCGGCAGCTTTACCGATGGTCAGACCGAGATCGAGCTCCCCCTTTTCAACGGACGACTGTCGTCGACCCTCCTGATCGATGCCGCGGGCGCCTACGAACTCACCGTGTCGATCGAGGGAGAGGGAAGAGCGGTACATACGAACTTCAATGTGGGACCTTGAAGTCTCGCTCCTGAGGCTTCGCGGATTTTGATTCGAAGGAATTCATCGATGCAGCC
>CBESWV010000139.1:0-10179 GCA_965533305.1 uncultured bacterium
TCCTCGAGGCGGCCGACGCCGGTGTCGAGGTCGTCATCTGCATCACCGAGGGCATCCCGGCCCGCGACATGATTCGGGTCCAACGCATCCTTCAAGGATTGCCGACCCGCCTTGTCGGCGGCAACTGCCCCGGCGTCATCACCCCGGGTGAGTGCAAGCTCGGCATCATGCCCGGCCACATCTCCATCCCCGGTCCCATCGGCGTGGTTTCGCGCTCGGGCACCCTGACCTATGAAGCCATCGGCCAGCTCACCGCCCTCGGTCTCGGCCAGTCGACCTGCGTCGGCATCGGCGGCGACGCCCTGCCCGGCACCAATTTCATCGACTGTCTCGAGGCCTTCGCGGCCGACTACGACACCGAAGGCATCGTCATGATCGGTGAGATCGGCGGCAACGCGGAAGAGGAAGCGGCCGAGTTCATCACCCAGTTCGTACGCAAACCTGTGGTTTCGTTCATCGCCGGCCAGACGGCGCCTCCGGGACGCCGGATGGGTCATGCCGGAGCGATCATCTCGGGTGGCAAAGGCACCGCGGCGGACAAGATCGCGGCCCTCGAGGCCGCCGGAATCGCGGTGGCCAAAACCCCGGCCGAGATCGGCATCACCATGAAACGGGCGCTGGAGAATCAGTCGATTCTGGATTGACTTTCACAATATCGTGTTGAATCCCCCAGTTCGCAGTTGGGGGAGGAGCCTGAGCTGTGAGGGGGCCCGGCGGTTTTACCGCCGGGCGTTTTCTTTCCCGTCTGCTTCACAGCCGGATAAGGAAAACGCTGAGGAGAAGATCATCGAACGTTCCGGAATCGCGATGGGAGGGGTGCCAGGCACCCAGTCCGCGTCCTCAGAACACCCGAAGCTACGTCAGCCGCACGATCCGATCCGGGTGGAGGAACCAGAGTTCGGTGTGAGGTGGTTCGTCAAGATCGAGGGCCTGCTCGAGTGCCTGGGCGTATGTCTCGAGCTGCGGCCGGTATCGTTCAACCCGGCCGGCGATCCCGGCATCGCCCTCGACCCGATCGGTCTTGTAGTCGGCGATCACAATTCGTCCATCGCCCGGGTCACGGTAGACGAGATCGACTGCGCCGCTGATCACCGATGTCCCGTTCATTTCGGTTGGACGGAGGAAGACAGGCAGCTCCCTGGCGACGATCGCCGGCGCCAACTCGGCCAACCTCCGAAGACACTCGCTCTGCACCAGGTGATCCATCATCTCTTCGAGCCTGGCGATCGCATCGACGGCCGTATCCGGATCAAGGCCGGCAACAGCACCTTCGATCAACGACTCGCTTCGCGCCAGAACCTGCTCCGCAAGGTCACCCGTGAGATCCAAGGACTCGAGCAGATGGTGGATGGCCGTTCCGACAATCGCTGCCACGCCTGGCGTTGACAGGGTCTTTCCGGTAGCGGTCTCACCATCGATCTCGGTCTCCATCCGCCGACTCAGACGGTGGGCGGCGCCGGATGCCGCCTCCGTCCAGCGCGCCGCCATCCGGTGCCCGGCCGCATTTCTCGCCTCGGTAATGAGCCCCGCGTCACGAGCAGCGGCGTCCCCATCGGAGATCGAAACGGCCGATTTCCGGCCCACCTGTGGCGCCGGCTCATCCTCGGAAAGAGCCGGAAGATACCAACCGACACAGGGATCGGCTCCGGCCTCGCGATCGACGCCGCGCTCGATGAGGTTCACGAGATGCTCGGGGTCGCCACGATGGGCGATGAGTTTGGCGAGCGTGTCCGCCTCGGTCGCTTCCACCAGCTCACCGGGCTCGGCCCATCCGCCCGACACCACCAGACGCTGTTTGGCGCGGGTCATGGCTACGTAGAGAAGACGCACTCGTTCTGCCCGAGTCTGACGCTCGCGCAACCTCTCGGCGCGGACGAACGCCGGCGATGACCACCCGAAGAGTGAGAGTTCGGCCCGATCATCCAATCGACGAACCACCGCCGCCGCCGTTCCGAATCCACCGGTCTTTTTGTGAATCTGCGCAAGATAGACGTGCTCGAAATCCAGCCCCTTGGCGCCGTAGATGGTCATGACGTGGACCGCATCGGCATCGCGATCGGGCTCCGACACCGTCGGCGCCTCCCTCCCTTCCTCCACAGCACGGCGGAGGAATCTGGCAAGCTCGGCGCTGGCGCCGGAGCTCCGGGTCAGAATGCGCTCGAGATCGGCGAAAAAACCATCGAGTCTCGCCTGCCGGAATCGGCCGAGATGTCTGGCACCGGCCGAGACTTCTGCAAGCCACAGGGTGCGAAGCCGTTCGACAAAGAAATCTGGCGGGTCCTCGTGCAAGGATCGGCGCAGCTCGGCCAGGCTCTCCACGGCGCCGGCGAGGGCATCCGGCCAGCCCGGAACGGCCTCGGACCCGGGCGTGGCCTCCATTGATGAAACCGCTTTGGAAATCACACTACGGAGAAGCTCCACCTCGCCTTCGCCGGAGCCGTCGAGCTCGGCGGCCGCGGAGGGAAAGCCCGCGTCCCACAATGGGGCCAAAGCAACGTCAGGCACTCCCACCGCATCGGACCGGATCACCGTCAACAGGGCAAGGGTGTCGGTCGGCTCGAGCACGGCGCGGACGAGGGCCGCGGCTTCGATGATTTCCCGCTGGTGGAAGTACTCGCGCTCCCGGGCGACATCGAAGGGCACTCCGGCCTCGCGGAAGGCCTCGAGGAGCTCCCCTTGGGCCGTTGTCGCCCTGAGCAGGACCGCGACATCGCCATAGCGGACCCCGGCTTCGTTGTGGAGGTTTCGGATGTCGGCGGCAATGGCGCGGGCTTCGAGTGCAACGATCTCGGCGGTCTTCTGTTTCGACGACCACAGAACCCCATCCGAGTTGACGTGCCAACACACCCAGTGCTCAACGGCGCTCCAGGGAAGGTGTTCGAAGCCCGGCGAACGCCGGCGTTCATCGGTCGCCTCGAGGGCCTCAAATGCCGGCTGGATCCCGAGCTCCCGGTGCATCACCGGCGCCACCACCCGTTCCACCTCGTCGAGGATCGGTTGCACGGATCGGAAGTTTCGGGTCAACGGCCCGAGGACACCTCCGCGATCCAGAACCCGATCCACGAACTCGTCATACGCCGCAAGGTCAGCGCTCCGCCAAGCGTAGATCGACTGTTTGGGATCACCGACGATGAAGAGCCCCGGGCGCTCATCTTCATCACCGTGGAGGGCCAACCGGTCGACGATTCTGCACTGGACATCATCGGTGTCCTGGAACTCATCCACCAGAAGCTGCTCGGTCCGACGTCGTTCGGCGCCGCAGATCTCATCGTTGCCCTCGAAGAGTCTCGCCGTCTCTTGCAGGAGGTCGGAAAAGGTCACGATTCCGCGGGTCGACCGCCGGCGGTCGACCTCGCCCATCAGGTCGAACAGGAGTTCCCGGGCGGCGCGGAAGCCCTCGAGATCGGTTGCGATCAGTGAGTCGAGGGACTCTGCCAGGCGACCCGCCGGTCCGATCAGCCCATCGGCGAAATCGTCCAGCGCCTTCGCCTCCCCTTTTGTGAAGGTGCCCTTGGACCAATCACGCAACCGCTTGAGCTGCTTGTTCCCGAGCCCCACCAGGGTCTCCTGCAACACCTCGAAACCAGTCTGGGATTCGAGAGCGCTGAGTCTTTCGGCCACCAGGGCCAACGCCGCCCGGGTGTCTTCGGTGATCTGGTTCCGAGGCACCTTCACCAACAAGCCGGCTTCGGCGTCGAAGAACCCGGAAAGGGCTGCCTCGAGCTCCGCCGAGAACCCAGCCGCCGCGGACCGATCGAACGGGTCGTGTTGTAGATCGTTCGGTTGAACCCCGGCTCCGATCAAGCAGCGCAGCGCTTCGGCCACCATGGCCGGTCCCACAAATCTGGCCGCCAGCTGCTCCCATGCCTCGCGATGCGGGTCGTCTTCGAGCCCACGCAAGGCATCTTCCACCACATCGTCCACCAGGGACTCGATGGCTGAACCGTCGGCGTCGATCTCGAACTGAGGGTGAAGATCCGCCTCAAAGGGATGCGCCGCGAGCACCCGTTGGCAGTAGGCGTGAATCGTGGTCACCGAAAGCCGGTGAATCTCGCCCCCGAGGGCGGAGGCGCGGGTGGTGATCTCGGCGATGTCGATCTCGGCGAGGGTGCGGCCGGGCACCCAACCGATGGGAGACTCCCGCCGGGCCAACCCGGCCAAGGCGGCGCCGATTCGCGTCGCCATCTCGGCGGCGGCGGCTTCTGTGAAGGTGATGGCCACGACGCCTTCGATCACCCGGCGAGCCACCGCCGAGGGTTCGTCCGCATCACCTGTGTGACGGTTCCAGCCGGCGCCGACGCACCACGCGGCCACCCGCGCCACGAGCAGGGCCGTCTTTCCGGTCCCCGCCCCAGCCTCAACGATCAAGGGCCGGGTGAACTCATCCTGTGCCAACGCCCGGGTGGCCTGATCATCGAGGGAAACGTGACTCCGGGATGTCATTCGCCGGCCTCCCTCTCGATTCCGAGCCACCAGAGGCGGCGCGCCGCGGTGAGCGCCGCGTCGTCGGTCGGTTCGTCGTCCTCCATCAGGGTCACCAGACGGTTTCTGAAGGCCGAGTCATCCCATCGACAACCTTCCGCCACCGAACAGAAACGGCAGTGATCGGCTTTCTTCCCATCGGCTTCGAATACCCTGGGGAAGACTGCCCCGGTTTCCAATCCGGTCTCGATGGCCTCCACCGCAGCCCAGAAGGCGCCGCGCAGATCTTCGTTGCTCGCCGCCGCTTCGAGAACCCGACTTTCGGGGGGCGCTTCGCCGATGTCAGGCTTGAGATAGACATAGCGGCCGATTCCACCTTCCGCGGGCCCTGCCAGCGCATAGGCCACTGCCTGGAGCACTCGGCCGCGGCTCACATTCGTCAACAAATGCCCAAACCTCGTCTCGGTTTTCTTGGCATCAGACAGAGGTCCGCCGGTCTTGTAGTCGGTGGCCTCCGGCCCGCGATCGAGCCGGTCCGCCCGAAACGCGATGGTCCGCCCGCTGACGGGAGTTGCCACACCACCGGTGATCTCCGGTGCCAGCACCCCTTCGAGGATGGTGGCGTCGTTCCACTCGATCGCCGCCGCAACCGCGAGGATCGGACGGGCGCCCGCCACCAGGAGCCGAGCGAGACCGAATCCGCTGAGCCCCTCGTCGAAGACGATGCGCCGAGCCGCCTCGTCCAGAAGACCATCAACCCGGGACGCCGAGGGCCACGGAACCGCAACGGGTTCCCGGTCGAGCGCCTCATCGAAATCGAGCCTCTCCGTCTTCGTCGCCTCGATCACGATGCGTTCGAGGACCTCGTGCACCACCGCTCCGACCAGACGATGGTCGGGGTTAGGCAACCCAAGATGAGGATCAGGCAGTGGCCGCACCCCCAGCCGTCGGTGGATGAAGGACTGCCAAGGGCAGGTCGCAACTGCCTCCAACCGAGTCACCCAGAGGCGGTCCCCCGGTCTCGTCGAGGATCCGACGAACCCCGACCACGGACCCACCGAGGACAACCCGTTTTCGGGTTCCGCCGCCCGGATGACCTCCAGTCTCGAACTCGCCAGCCGCCCTGCGGGAACAGACGCCGTCTCGGTTTTCCCATCGCCCCGACCTTCGGCCAGGGCGAGGGCGATGCGTTCCTCTCCGACACCCGTGCCTTCGACCACTGCCCCCAGGACCGCATGCTCGTATGCAGGGCGAGGTCCGGGGCGTCGCTGCGAGGTCGTCCAAACCGGCGGAATCGACTCGACCGAGCCCCCATCCGCGTCAGCCAGTCGGTCGACAAATGGCGACGGCGCCATCCGCCGACCCTCGGCCGCCAGATGCCAGCTCAACCGAACCCGCGGGGCGGACGAGAGGAGCTGCGCGAAGAGATAGCGCTCCTCATCCGCCGATCGTGCCTTGACCGGCATCTCCGGTAGGACGTCGGCCGCCAACCGCGCTCGAACGAGATCCGGAAGAAGGGCGTCATCGTTGATGACTCGCGGGAAGACGCCCCGGTTACAACCGCAGACGACCAGGTGCGAGAACGTCCGCGCCCTCGCCTCCATGACGGTGAGAAGCTGGACCCCGCCGCCCGCTCCACCGATGGGTGTCTCGCCGAGCTCCTCCAACCGGCCGATCAAGGCCGAGGACCACTCGTCCCTGTCCAGCTCGAACCCAACCGGAAACTCGCTCGCGAGGTTGTTGACGGTGGTTGAGATCTGCTCGGCGAAACCTACATTGCAGTTCCAGCCTAGGGCGCTCAATAGCCCCATGGTGTGTGCGTGGTGCTCCCGGGCCGCGACGCAATCGGGGCTGTTCTCCAACGCCTCGAGCACCTTCTCGGCGGACGCTCGCGCGTGGACGAGTCGGGCCGCGGGCAGTCGCGGCCCCGCGGCGCGATCCGCGCCTGACCGCTCGGTCGATCCCATGCGCCCGACGGGCAGTGGCACATCCCGTGTGAGGCGCCTATCGGTACTGGCGAGATCCACGAGGTCACTCAAACGTGCGAGCGACAACACTCGCATCCCTAGCAGAAGTTCGGTTCCGCCATCCAGGTCCTCAGCAGTCTCCACCCAGAGATCAAGTTCGGCACGACCGCTCCGGCGCAGCAGGTCGGCGAGCCGTCTCGCCTTTCGTCGCAGCAGACCGCCCGGGACCTGGGCGCCCACCCCCGAAAAGGGAACACCGAGACGACCCATGTGCCGCCTCAGCGCCGGCCCGAGCTGACCGAGGTGGCGCGCCACCACCCCGACATCTTCGGGTTCATCTCCCCTCTCGAGAATCGAACGAACGGTCTCCGCCACCCACCGCGCCTCTGCCTCCACATCAGGAGCCTCCGCGAGGTCGAGTTCGGGCGGTGACTGCGTCCCGTCGTCGTTTTCTTTCTTCAACCCTCCAAGGGCGAGTTCCAGCCGATCGAGGAAGGAGTTTCCGGAATCGCTGAGCCCCGGCTGCGTAGGGTCGGGGACCCGGTCCATCAGGACCACCCCACCGATCTCCCGAAGAACCGTGGTCAGAAGATCGGCCGCGACCCCTGTGAGGTCGGCAAATCCGTGAACCAGCACACCACGTGACGGGAGCGAAACATTCCCGTGTTTGCGAAGCTCCTCGGCGGCCCGGATGTACCGTGCGGCCTGAGGTCGGGCGCCGGTGATCTCGACGCTCTCCAAGGCCCTCGCAGCCACACGAGTCAGCGCGGCGGCGCGATCCCGGTTTGATCGGGGGACCACACGGACGAGCTCGTCCAGACGCTCGAGGACACCGTCCTCGTGATCGGGACCGAATCCGGCATCGACCAGATCCCGTACCGCGCCCTGAACCACGTCGTATCCGTCGCTCAGTCCCTCGAGCTCGGCGGCGAGGACCTGTTCTCCCCGAGCCAAGCGGCGGACAAGGACCTCGAAAGCCACCACACCACCGGGAACGGCCGAACCTGACCGATCCATGATTTCGCGCGCCAACCCGCCCATGGTCTGGACCACGACCCCGGCAACCGCGCCGCGCTCGGAGACCAGCTTCCGCAGGAGGTGGAGCCGCAGGCTGCGCGAGGGAACAATGATTCTGACCGGGGTGCCGAGGTCATCAATATTCCGGGTCACGAGGCGATCCACCTCGGTCAGCAGCCGGCGCTCGGTTGCCAGCGCGCCGCGGCAGATGATGACCTTGGTTGCCTCGGTTTCGATCACATTCACAGGATAGCGCGACTGTCCCGCGCCGCGGATCCGGATCGTCATCATGCGGGCGGGATTGATCGAACGCCTGCAGGAGCGCGATGGGAGCGGTGCGCAGGCACGCAACTTTGTTCGCGGCGAACAAAGTTGGTGCCAGGCACCGTGTCCGCGTACCATGATGCGGTGAACTCACAATCAACTGTTCTGACGAAACTGCTCGGGATCGAGCACCCCATCATCGGCGGGGCCATGTATCCGTGCTCGAACCCGGAACTGGTGGCCGCGGTGACCCAGGCCGGCGGCATCGGCGTCCTCCAACCGATATCGCTTGTCTATGTCCACGGATGGGACTTCCGCGAGGGCATCCGTCACATCAGAAGCCTCGCCGACGGCCCCATCGGGATGAACATCCTCACCGAGAAGTCATCGGACCGGTATCTCGAGCGGATGCGGCAGTGGCTCGAGATCGCCCTCGAGGAGGGCGTCCGGTTCTTTGTCTCGTCCCTCGGCAACCCTCGCTGGATCGTCGACGCGGTGACCCCTCACGGCGGGCTCGTGTTCCACGATGTCACCGAGAGGAAGTGGGCCGACAAAGCGATCCAGGCCGGGGTTCACGGCCTCATTGCGGTCAACGGCCGCGCCGGTGGCCACGCTGGTTCGCGCTCCCCCAAAGAGCTTCTCGACGAGATCGGCGATCTCGGGCTGCCGGTGGTCTGCGCCGGTGGGATCGGTGATGCCGCCGCCTACCGCGACGCCCTCGATCTCGGGTATGTCGGGGTGCAGATCGGCACCCGGCTCATCGCGACCACCGAATGCTCGGAGTCAGCCGGGTACAAACAGGCGATCATCGAGGCGAGCGAAGACGACATCGTTCTGACCCACAAGATCACCGGTGTCCCGGTGTCGGTCATCCGGACGAAAATGGTTGAAAGCGAGGGCACTGAGGCCGGGCGATTCGAACACTGGCTGCTCACCCACCCCAGGGTCAAGCACTGGGTTCGGGCCTTCTACTCGATCCGTTCGGTCATCCGTCTCAAGCGCGCCAATCAACGGGGAGTGGTGTCACACCGCGACTACCTCCAGGCCGGCAAGAGCGTCGCCGGGGTCGAGGCCATCGAACCGGTGGCCGAGATCATTGAACGGTGGACGGCGGGGTCGAGCGGGCGCTCGTAGCTCAGCCCCCAGCAATCATCAAAAACCGGACACTGTGGTCTTCCAACCCTCCTCACCATCAGGCCGGCGAGACGCCGGCCCGACAATGATCGCAACCCTTTGTAGTGCCGGCGTCTCGCCGGCACAATGACCACGAATCATCGGGGAAGAGGGTTGTTGCAGGAGGCCGAGCTGACAGCCTCTCCCTACTCCAACGCCAACGGGGTCATCCAGACCTCACCTTGGAACGGAACTCTGCCGGTGGTCACGAAGGTCTGGTAGTCGTTGAGTACCGACTCGATCGCCACCTGGTTGTCGGATTTTTTGTTGATGATCTGTTGCCACCAGGGTTTGGCCTTGGGGAAGTTCACCAACCGGACCTTGGCATCGAGATCGATCTCGGCCAGCCTCTTGGCCTCATCGAGCGCGGTGTCAAACCCGCCGACCAGGTCCACGAGGCCGTTCTCAAGGCCCTGGATACCGGTGAAGACCCGGCCCCGACCGATGGCGTCGACCGCTTCCGGGCTCATCCCCCGGGATTCGGAGACAAGGGTGACGAAGCGATCGTAGATCTTGTCCAGCATCCGGTCGACGATGGCCCGTTGCTGGTCGTTCCAATCTTCAGTTTCGCCGTAGATATCTGCGTTGGCGCCGAAGTCGGCTTTGCCGAACGAGATTCCGAGCTTGTCATTGTAGAAGCCTTCCATATTGAGATGCCCGGTCAGGACCCCGATGGAACCCGTTATGGTGCCCGGTTCGGCGACGATCGCCTGAGCGCCGCAGGTGACCCAGTAGCCACCCGAGCCCGCGACGTTGCCCATGGAGATGACGACGGGGATCTTCTCGGCTGTCCGCGCCATTTCCTCTCGGATGATCTCCGACGCCAGCGCGCTGCCTCCCGGTGAGTCGACGCGGAAGACGACCGCTTTGATGTCGTTGTCCTTGCGAATGGTGCGGAAGGCGCGGGCGATGGTCTCGGAGCCCATGACATCGCTCATGCCGAACAACGGGTTGAACTGACGTCGACTCTCGCCGCGCATGATGCCGCCGACACCAGTGACCACGGCGATCTTCGCCCCACGCGACGACGATCCGCCACCCGCCAGGTAGCGGTTCAGACCGACGACTTTGGCCGAGCCCGCCTTGTCCTCGAGTCGCCCGGTGAAGGTGGTCCAGTCCTCGCGGTGGTCGACCAGACCCGCTTCCTGGGTTTCCTCACCGAGGAAGGGCCCACGATCGATGAGGTTCCGAACCTCGTCCGGCGCCATACCCCTTCCTTGGGCGACGCCCTCGACGAGTTGGTCAAAGAGCGATCCGACGAGCCAGTCGGTCATCTCGCGGGCCGCCGGGGTGAAATCCCGTTCCGTATACATGAATCGCGCGGTCTTGTAGTCGC
>CBESWV010000140.1:0-10174 GCA_965533305.1 uncultured bacterium
GATGAACTCTGCGATGAAACTAAAAACTAAAAACTAAAAACTAAAAACTGAGAGCTGAGAACTGGGTTCTCACACTGTTCGTTCCTTCCACTTGCCCTTGCGAAAGACGAGAATCCCGATCACAGCGATCAGAGCCTCGGCGATGGCGATGGCCATGAACGCCCCCGTGGCGCCGAAGCCTGCGTGGTGGGCCAGGAAATAAGCCAGCGGCAGTTGGAAGAGCCAGTAGCAGAAGAAGTTGATCACCGTCGGTGTGTAGGTGTCGCCGGCGCCGTTGAAGCTCTGAACCATGACCATTCCCCAGGCATAGAAGGGATAGCCGTATGAGACCCAACGGAGACAGGAGACGCCGTAGGAGATAACGGCCGCTTCGTCGGTGAAGAGGCGGATCATGGGATCGGCGGCGGCGACGAAGACCACCGCCACGCCGAAGAGGAAGACTGTGTTGTAAATTCCCGCCCGCCAGGCCGAGGTCGCTGCGCGTTCAGGTTCGCCGGCGCCGAGGTTCTGACCGACCAGGGTGGCGGCGGCGTTGGCCATTCCCCAGGAGGGGAGGATGGCGAACATGACAAGCCGGATGGCGATGGTGTAGCCGGCCACTGCGGCAGCACCGAAGCTGCCGACGATCCACACCAGGAAAAGCCAGCTCGAGTGACCGATGAGGGTCTGCAGCATGCCGCCGAACGAAAGTCGGAAGAGACCGAGCATGACGCGGAGGCGGAGCGCGAGATCCGGCAACGCGATCCGGATTCGGCTGCCGCCGAAAAAGAGCACCCAAAGCTGGACCGCCACTCCGATACCGCGTCCGATGGTGGTGGCGACCGCGGCGCCGGTGATCCCCATCTCCGGAAACGGGCCGAGACCGAAGATGAGGCACGGGTCAAGCACGATATTGATGGCGTTGGCGATCCACAGCACCCGCATGGCGATGGCGGCGTCACCGGCGCCGCGGAAAACGGCGTTGAGCAGGAAGAGAAGCACGATGGTGGCTGAGCCGCCGAAGATCACCTGGGTGTAGCCGTGGCCGGAGGCCACGAGTTCCGGCGATCCGCCCATGGCCGCCAGCAGCCGCCGGGCGAAGATGACGCCCGGAATCGCAAAGGCTGCGGAGATGCCGATGCCGAGGAAGATCGCCTGAGCTGCCGCGGTGCGCGCGCCGGCGGTGTTTTTCTCACCAATGCGCCGGGCGACCATGGCTGTCGTCCCGATGCCCAAGCCGTGGGCCACTGCGAAGAGAATGGTGACCATGGCCTCGGTGAGGCCGACGGTCGCCACGGCGTTGGTGCCGAGCCTGGAAACAAAGAAGGCGTCGGTGAGGGCGAAGACCGACTCCATTACCATTTCGAGCACCATGGGGATAGACAGCAGAATGATGGCTCGTCCGATGGGCCCGGTGGTGAAGTCGAGTTCCTTGCCCGTCAGAGACAGTTTCACCGTACCCCACACACCGAGATCGGCGTGTGGATCGTGCGCCGGCGCCTCAGGGGTCATCGGTTCGCGTCCCATGTTCGGTAACCATACGCGAGACAAACAGTGGGTGTTTGCCGAACCGGCGAGGTGCAATTTGCGTATTTCCAGTCAGAGTCGGCGACCATTCGGGAACGGGAACGGGAACGGGAACGGGAACGAACAGAGGATCTACTCGCACGGGAGGCACTCAAGATGGAAAGCAACAAAGCAACGGTCGCGGGCATCCTCGATATCACGGCTGGGATTTTTGGGTTGGTTGGCGGTATTCCGCTGCTGGTACTGGCGTTGGGCGGGGCGGCGGTGCTGGGGATGGTCCCCGAGCCCGAGGCGAACCGGCTGGCCTTTCTGCCGATGGCCCTATTCCTGCCGCTCGCCCTTGTTGGTTTTATTTCCGGGTTCATCGCCGTCATCGGCGGCATCGCGGCCATCAACCGTCGACGTTGGGGTCTCTCGGTGGCAGGCGCCATCGCGGCGATCTTCGGGTTCTTTCCGGTGGGCATCGCTGCCGTGATCTTCACCATCCTCGCCGAGCCGGAGTTTCGAGCGGCCCGATCGCAGATCGACTGAGTTGGAATCCGCGCCGTGCCCGCTCGCGGGCGGGGTCAGTCGTCGGACGACGCGGGATTCCCGTCGCACTGGAGCCGGAGGGTCTTCCGGAAGGCTCGATTTTCGGCGATGCTCAGTTCCCGCAGGTCATCGGTGAGTTCGGCGGGAAACCACCACCGGTCGAGGGTGACCGTTGATTCGACCTCCACCGTGTCATCGAGATCGTTTCGAACCCGATAGCTGAACTCACCGGCTCGGTTGTTGACGGTTGTGTCGACCGGCACGACCGGGCACCAGGACTCGGGGAAGGAGATTCCCCACCGTGTCCGGATCGTGCCCGGTTCTAAAACGATGGGCCGGGCCCGGTCGTCGAGGGCTCGGGTGTCAGGCAGAGAGGCGACCGTGGCCGGTCGGAATCGGTCGAAGGCAGCTGATCTGGTTACAAAATTGGGAATCCGGACCATCGATCGAAGGATGACGCTTGGAACACCGGTGGCACGCTCTTCGCACGTGGGGATGGTGAGTTTGACGCCGGGAAGCATCCGTTGGAAGGACTCCCTGATGACCTGATCGAGGCGAGCCGGGTCGACGCTGTCGAACCCACGGACCCAGGGAAGGGCCCGTTCCCCGGTGAGCCGAAGGGTGGCCTCGCCGGTGAACATTCCCATGGTGTCGACCTTTCCTGTGACTTCGAAGTCGGAGGTCTCGAGCGATGTCATGACCGGGATTTCGACCAGACGTGACGAGGCGCCGCCGACGACGAATGCTGCGGTTCCCTGGTTGTACGGATTCAGCCAGAGCGGCTGCCCCCGATCCATGGTGGCGTCGATGAAGAAATATCCGTCGACCACGGAGTCGCCATCAGCTACATTGAGATCTTCCGCCGGAATCGCCACGATGGCGTGATTGAACACGATGGTCGTGGGAAACTCGGGATCGATCCGGGTATCGTTGCCGGCCCGGATCAGCACGATGTGAGCGGTGATGTCGACCGAGGCCAGGAGATCGACCAAAAGATTGGCCTTGTCCTTACAGTCCCCCCATCCGCGGGTGATCACCTCTGCTGATGAGGAGGGAATGTACCCTCCTTCGCCGATCTCGACGGCCTCATAGCGGATCATCGTCTTGACATGTGAGGCGATGGCCTCCAACCGGTCGCGGCGGTTTTCGAGACCGGCGGTCAGCCTCGCTGCCAGTGCTCCGATCTGGAGCGTGTCCATGGCGACCTCATCCATCAATCCGGTGTACCAATCGCCGACTCCCTGCCAGGTGCCGTTGTCGTCCCAGGCAAGCCAGAGGGAGGGTTGCCAGGTGGTGCCGTCGGGTTCATAGGCTCGCGGGCGAAGTGCATCGAGATCATCCCCGGAAATCGAGAGACCGCCGGGTGACTCTTCGATCTCCAACTTCTCCTGCCATCCGCTCAGGGCCCAACGCAGGCGATCTCCAGCTCCGCGGATAGTGATTCTCAACCGTCGTTGATCCGTGTCCCGAGCGATGGGAATCCGGTGGGCGGGGTAAGACGGCCGGAAACGTCGAGCAATATCGATCCGGATGGTGTCTCCGGGGTGGAGTTTTGGAAACTCGATGATCTCGGCGTAGGCCGATGAATAGAGGCCGTACCCGACCGATGTCTGATTCTTCAGCTTGCGTCTGGGGATCTTTTTGAGCGAACCGTCGACTCCACGCACCTCCGCGGCGAAATCGACGAGTTCAACGTCTTCATCGAGGAAGATCGGATACCGCGACCATTCCTCCAGGTCTGATGGGTCCTCGAGCAACACCTCCAGTTGGAGACGCTCGCTGAACGATCCGCCATCGATCTCGATGGTCACATCGCGGCTGGCGATGGTCTCGGCGCCCGCCGTGGTGGCGACGGCGATGACGAGAACGAGCTGAAAAAGACGGGTCATTCAGTGATCAGAAGCAGGCCGCTGCTGTCGCTGCTCACGGTCGTTGCGAAGAGGGAGCGCAGCCTGCTGTAGTCGCGACTGGACATGATCTCCATCTGGGCGATGACGAACTCGCGTTCGAAGACCGCTCGCCGAGCATCGTGATCGATCTCCGATGAGGTCGTGAGATGACCGGCCGAGCCGTCATAGACCTTGAGGGTCGGTTCTCCGGCGATGACCCAGCCCTCGGGCCAGTTGATGGTCGTCACCACCCGATCGGTTCGTGGATACTCGAATTGCACCGGGGTGGACCGCCGATTCGCTGTCAGGGTGAAGGGGTTTGACGAGAGACCGATGGGGGAGGCGAGTCCGATGCCGGACTCATCGCCCAGGATCTCTTCTTCTCGCTGGTTCATGATCCAACTGACGGTCACCGACGGGCCGGCGGCCAGCTCTGTGACCTCCACGTCGTCGATGTCGAAGCCGGGGAAGCTGGATTCGAGGTCTGTCTTCCAGGCTATGGCGGTCTCCTCGGTCGAGTCCTTCCACTGCAGTCGGTGCCACGCGCGTCCGCCGGTCAGTTCGAGGCGGCCGGTCGCGTTCAGCGATCCCTCGGGGTCCAGCGTGTAGTCGAGAGTCGCGACGCGCTCGGAATCCTCCGGTTCGAGTGCGGAGATCGTGACCCATTCGAACCTTTTCTTGGGGCCGATGACAAAGCACTGGGTTCCACGAAGAGTCGGAGAGAGAATGCCGAAGGCGTTTCTGCGGTCGCTCGGATCCAGAAAGACCTGATCGCCCCCGACATCGGCGACGACGATCACCTCGCTGAACTGCAACGGGTTGGGGACATTTGCGGCCGTTCTTCCCTCGTCGCGTGGATTCGCCCACGCCACCCGGGCGTCGATTCCCGCGGTCTGGAGCATGATCTTGAGAAGGGTGGCCTTTTCGCCATGGCTTCCCTTTCGGCTCTTGAATATCTGGTCGGCCCGGGGATCGCCGACAAAGAGGCCGACATAGGGTTCGACGTCAATCTCGTCTCGAACCCAGTCATAGATGGCCGTTGCCTGCTGTCTCTTCCCGGTGGCGGATTTGGCCAGTAGTTTGGCTTGTTTCTTTGCCGAACCGGTGCTGCTTTTGAATCCGTTGTAGTCGTCATCGCCGACACCGTAGTAGTGGTTGAGAATGGATTCCCACGAATCGAAGAGGGGCGCCGGTATCGAGGTCGAGTGGTCGGCTCCGGGAATGAGCAACACCTTGGTGACAAGATCATCAAACGGAAAGCTGTAGGGTTCGTCGGCGACGGGTGGGATGTTCTCGAGGATATACGTCACCTGTCCGCCCGCGACGTTCTCGTCGATGGATCGTGGGATCTTGTCCTGGTTGAGCCGATTGAACTCGATCGGGTAATAGCTGACGGTCTTTGGCATTTCAAAGGTGACACGACTCTTCAGCGTCGGGATGGCGGACTGGAAGTACCATTCCCTCGGGAGGAAGATCGAATCGAAATAGGTGCGATAGCTGTACTCGATGATGGCTCCAGGCACGACCTCCGGAAGGGCGCTGGAGACGATGACTGAGTTGTAATAGTCGGAGAACTTGCGTTCGAAGATCGCATCATCGCTGAGGACGGCAATACGTCCGTCGGGTAGATGGGTGCGGCCGGCGATGTTCTTGGTTCGAAGAAAATCGCTCGATTCCAACTCGACGGAGCCGAACTCGACCCCCTCCTCATTGAGGATCTTGATCCGTGCGTAGACCTCGACATAGGATGACTTTCGATTCTCGGAGAGATGAACAAATCCCTCTCGCGCCAAGATCACCGCCGGAGCGTTGGGCTGCCCGGAGACCTGGGTCAGCGCCTTCTCGGAAGCCGGGATCTCAGGCCAGTCAAAAGCTCCTACCGGAACCGAGCTCGCGAACAAACAGACAAAAACCAAGCCAACGGCGAACCCGGATCGAAGCATGATTCTGACCTCCCTCGAAAAGAGTGATCGATCGCTGCGATGGATGGATCAATCACCAAATCCAGTATAGATGGTCACAAAAGGCTCGTTTGCGAGAAAAGATACCTGTTCTCTGTCTCAGTCATGAGATCAACATCGGAAACCCGTGGTTGACTACCTCACGGCGCAGCCACCGCCTCCGCGTCTTTCGATATATCGCTGGTGATACTCCTCGGCTCGCCAGAAGGTGGGCGCGGGTTCGATGAGGGTGGTGATGGGTCGTGCGTGGCGCCGTGCGGCGTCGAGCTCAGCCTTGGTACTTTCGGCGATCTCCTGCTGCTCGGTGGTGTGGAAGAAGATCACCGACCGGTACTGGTCGCCGAGGTCGGGGCCCTGCCGGTTGACCTGGGTCGGGTCGTGCATCTCGAAGAAGGCTTCGAGGAGCGCCTTGTAGGTAATGACCGCGGGGTCGTACTCGACCTCGACCACCTCGGCGTGGCCGGTGCCGTGGCCACAGATGTCGTGATAGGTGGGGTTCTCGGTAGTGCCGCCGGCGTAGCCGACCGCGCTATCAGTTACTCCATCGAGCCTTCGAAAGCTCATCTCCACACCCCAGAAACAGCCTGCACCGAATGTCGCCTTCATTTGCAGTCCTCCTCCTTGTAGAACCCGCTCGGTCAATTCCGCCTTCCCACCGGCCTCGGCCGGTGGGAAGGCAGAATTGAAGAATGGGGGTGAACGATGATTTGTAGCGCCGGCTTCTCGCCGGCGATGGACGTATGCCGCCGCGGGTGAGATCCATCGCCCACGAGACGTAGGCGCAACAAAGATTGCCATCGAGACAGAACAAGAAGGGCGGGAGGGGTTCTCACCCCTCCCGCCGAGTTGTTGACGAAGGCGTGAACTATTCGGGCTGCCAGGTCGGGAACCGGCCCGGGGTCCACGGGGCGCCAGCGAACTCGAGCTCGGCCTCGAAGGCCTCGAGGTCGGTGACCAGCGTGTTCAGTCGGCCGAGTTCCGTGGCGAAGGCCTCGCCGGCCCAGCGATAGGTGTCGCGCTGGGTGGTCGTCGGGCCCTGGGTAGTGGTCCACAGACTTCCAACGATGCGGCCGACCCGGTCGCTGATGGACGGCGGGGCGAAGACGTTGCGGCCGCCCTTTGTTGGATCGCCGATGAGGACGATCTTGATGTCGTCGAGCTCGGTCTGGAGCGCACGTGCAGTGGCGAGCTGGTCGGCGTCGGCCGCCGGGGTGTCGAGGACAGCCTGCCGGAGATGGGCGAGACGGTCTTCGACTTCCTTCGTCACCTTCACCGCGCCGCCGACCGCGCGCTGGAGACGTGCCACCTGCTGCTCGAACTCGAGAGCTTCGGCGGGCGGTGCGCCCGGCAAGGCCGCGAGGGCGAGGTTGACGACCTCGAACTCAACGGGACCGGCGAGATCGGTCATGACGCCGTCGATTTTCTTGGCCATGCTCACCGAGTAGGTCCCGGGAACCACGAGGGGACCCATGGTGGGCGGACCCCAGCGGGAAGGCTCCTTGGCGGAAATGTCCGCAGGCCGCGAGCTGGGGTAGCGAAGATCCCAGGCCACCCGGTGGAGGCCCTCCTTGGCGCAACCGTCGATGCGGCGCACCACGTCACCCGAGGCGTCGCGGATGGTGAATACAACCGACGGGTCGAGTTCCTCGTCTTCGGCGCGGAGCTCATCGAAGGATGGGATGACCTGATTGGTCTCGGCCTTTCGGGCCTCCTTCTCGATCTCGATGCGCTGGTCGGTGAGGCTTTTGAAACCGTCCTTGAGGTAGTAGGTGAAGGCGGCGCCGAACTCGGGGTTCTCTGCGGTGTAGAAGTCGTGGCCGCGGGAGCCGATGCGGGAAGTCTTCTCGACATAGCGGAGCGCGTCCCTCACCGGGAAGAGGATGGCGCTCTCTTCGAGTGCCTCCTCGGTGATCTGGCGAAGCGGTGTGTAGTCGTCGAGGACGTAGAAGCCGCGGCCGAAGGTGCCGAGGATCAGGTCGTTCTCGGTCCGATGGATGTCCATATCGCGGATCTGGATGGTGGGCAGGCCGCCCTTGAGTTTCACCCAGTTGGTTCCCTCGTTGACGGTGGCGTAGACCCCGAACTCAGTTCCGAGGAAGAGCAATTCGGATTTGACGTGGTCCTGGATGAACGAGTAGGCGATCTCGCGGTCGGGCAGGTCGCCCGAGATCGAGGTCCAGCTCGTGCCGCGGTTGCGGCTGACATAGACATAGGGCGAGAAGTCACCCATCTTTTTGTTGTTGAAGACGGCATACACGGTGTCGGCGTCGTGCAGCGAGGCCTCGACGCGGAAGGCATAGCTCTCCTTCGGCACGCCGGGCGCTGCCGTCGCGATGCGCCAGTTGGCGCCGCCGTCCTCGGTGACCTGGACGAGTCCGTCATCGGTGCCGACATAGATCAGACCCTCGACGAGGGGCGACTCGGTCAAGGCGACGATGTTGCCGTAGTCCGACGTGGAGATGTTCTTGGCGACGGCGTCGATGGACTGGATCTTGCCAAAGGTCGGCATGGTGTTGGGGTCGAGGGCCTGGCTCAGATCGGGGCTGACGGCGGTCCATGAGTCGCCATGGTCGTCGGAGCGGTAGAGCCGCTGGCAGGCGAAATAGAGCCGGGTGGGGGAGTGGGGGCTGATGATCAGCGGCGAGTCCCAGTTCCAGCGGTGGGCGTCCTCGCCGGGCTCTTCCTGGGGCTGGATGTCGATGAGCTCACCCGAGAGCCGGTCGTAGCGCACGAGTCCGCCGTACTGCCACTGGGAGTAGACGATGTTGGGGTTGGTGGGATCGACCACGGTCTCGTAGCCGTCACCGCCGACGGTGACAAACCAGTCTTCGTTGGAGATGCCGTTCGCATCGAGGGTGCGGTGCGGGCCGCCGAGGGAGTTGTTGTCCTGGGTGCCGCCGTAGACATAGTAGAAGGGCTTGGAGTTGTCGACCGATACCCGGTAGAACTGGGTGATCGGCAGGTTGGCGATGAATTTCCAGGTGGCGCCGCGGTCATAGCTCAGATAGGCGCCGCCGTCGCAACCGACGACCCAGTGATCGGTGTCGGCGGGATTGATCCACATGGCGTGGTTGTCGACGTGCTTGTTGTCCTCGCCGACCTTGGTCCAGGTCTTGCCGCCGTCGACGGTGTGGTGGAGCCAGGTGTCCATGGAGTAGACGGTGTTGACATCAACCGGGTCGGCCACCAGCTCGTTGTAGTACTGCGGGCTGCCCGCGTAGTAGTCGGAGAGCTTCTCCCAGGTCTCGCCACGATCCTTGGAGACATATGTTCCGCCCTCGTCGCGCTGCGCCTCGATGACGGTGTAGATCACATCCGGGTTGGCGGGCGAGACGGCCATGCCGATCTTGCCCATGTCCACCTTGGGAAGACCGGTTTCGAGCTCTTTCCAGGTGGCGCCGGCGTCGGTGGATTTGTAGATTCCCGTTTCAGGGCCGCCATCGATCAGCGTCCAGACGTGGCGACGGCGCTGGTAGGACGTTGCGTAGAGCACATCGGGGTTGCGGGGATCCATGTGGACCTCGTTGAACCCGGTATCGTCGGAGACGTGGAGGATGCGCTCCCAGGTCGCGCCGCCATCAGTGGTCTTGTAGAGACCGCGATCGCCGCCTGATTTCCACAACGGACCCTGGGCCGCGACGTAGACGACATTGGTGTCGCGCGGATCGATGACGATGTCACCGATGTGCTCGGAGTCCTTGAGACCCATGTTGGTCCAGCTTTTGCCGCCGTCGTCGGTGCGGTAGACACCGTCGCCGAAGGCCACCGAGCGCTGGCTGTTGTTCTCGCCGGTGCCCGCCCAGATCGTCTGGTAGTTGGTGGGGTCCATGGCGAGGCAGCCGACTGAGTAGGAGGCCTCGGAGTCGAAAATGGGATTCCAGGTGGTGCCGTTGTTGACGGTCTTCCAGATGCCGCCCGATGCGGTGGCGACGTAGATGATCTGTGTCTTGTCAGGCTGGACCGCAAGATCGACGATTCGGCCCGAGTTGTAGGACGGTCCGATGAGGCGGAACTCGAGACCCGAGAGGGTCGTGTCCGACATCAGGGCTTTAGGTTCATCGGCTGCTGTGTCGTTCGCCTTTTTGGCGAAGACATCGGCGGCGGGGAGAAGAACGAGGACCGCAAGGGCCAGGACGAGGATTCGGCGCATGGATTTCCCTCCCAGGAATGACGTTGGCTGGGCGCCGATCGGCTTCCGGTCCGTAGCGGCGCGGCAGCGTTGTGAAGATTAGCACGAGCGGCCGTTCGCGGGGGTTCAGCAGTGATCAACTGAACACGCATTCGCCT
>CBESWV010000141.1:0-10159 GCA_965533305.1 uncultured bacterium
ACGCGTCATATCTCCGGGCGGTGATGTCGCCCCCGTGACCAGTCCAGTCGGTGTGGGAGTACTCTCCGCGCGGCCGGTCGACCCGCTCGTAGGTGTGGGCGCCGAAGTAGTCTCGCTGTGCCTGGAGAAGATTCGCGGGCAAACGATCGTGGCGGTATCCGTCGTAGAAGGCGAGCGCACTCGACAGTGCCGGCACGGGGACGCCCATGGCGACCGCCGCCGCCACCACTCGCCGCCAAGCCTCCTGGGCCGCCTGCACCTTGTCGGCAAAGTAGGGATCGAGCAGGATGTTCTCGAGATTCGGGTTCTTGTCAAAGGCCTCTTTGATCTTGCCGAGAAAGACCGACCGGATGATGCAGCCGCCGCGCCACATGAGCGCGATGCCGCCGTTGTTGAGGTTCCAGCCGTATTCCTTGGCCGCGGCACGCATGAGCATGTATCCCTGAGCGTAGGAAACGATCTTGGCGGCAAGAAGTGCTTGCTGAAGATCATCGACCAGCGCTTTTGCATCTCCGGTGAAGACCGCGTCGGCGGGTCCGCTGAGGACCTTCGACGCCACAACCCGCTCGTCCTTGATCGCCGACAGGCAGCGCGAGAAGACGGCTTCACCAATGAGGGTCAAAGGGATCCCCATCTCGAGGGCCGCGATGGCAGTCCACTTGCCGGTGCCCTTCTGACCCGCGGTGTCGAGGATCTTCTCCACGATGGGCTCGCCGGCCTCGTCGCGGTAGCCGAGAATGTCCCGGGTGATCTCGATGAGATACGAGTCGAGCTCGCCCTCGTTCCACTCGGCGAAAATCTCGTGCATTTGGTCGTGATCGAAACCGAGGCCATCCTTCATGAGCTGGTAGGCCTCGCAGATGAGCTGCATGTCGCCGTACTCGATCCCGTTGTGGGTCATCTTGACGAAGTGGCCGGCGCCGTTCTCCCCCACCCACTCGCAGCACGGCGAACCGTCCTCGACCTTGGCCGAGACGGCCTGGAAGATCGGTTTGACGTGCTCCCACGCCGCCGGCGAACCACCGGGCATGATGGACGGGCCGATTCTGGCGCCTTCCTCACCACCCGAGACTCCGGTGCCGATGTAGAGCAGTCCCTCGGACTCGACCCACGCGGCCCGCCGGATCGTGTCGTTGTAGTTGGAGTTGCCGCCATCGATGATGATGTCGCCCTTGTCTAGCAGTGGAATCAGCATCTCGATAAAGGCATCCACCGGCTTGCCGGCCTTGACCAGCAGCATCACCCGCCGTGGTGAGGCGAGCGAATCCACCAACTCCTCGAGAGAGTGGGTGCCGACCACCTTGGTGCCCTTGGCGTTGCCTTCGATGAAGTCGTCGACCACCGATATCGTACGGTTGAAGACCGCCACCTTGAAACCGTGATCATCCATGTTGAGGACCAGGTTCTGGCCCATGACCGCGAGGCCGATGAGGCCGAGATCCGCTTTGTCAGTCATTCGCTCCTCCAATGTCTTTTTCATCACATGTCACCCTGAGCGAGGGAGTCCGACGATCGAGTCGATGGGTCTCCCGAAGAACAGACGCGCATCCGAATGCTGGTTGCGCCCTTCCGTACCTGTGGAGATCCTTCGACTCGGCTTGCGGCCTCGCTCAGGATGACATGTTGTTCATTACTCAAACTTCTCGCCCTTGACTCGATACAACTGTTCCCCGGCCCGGCGCACGAGGAGAATCCCCTCATCCTCTCGATCAGCCCATTCCTCCGGGTCGACCCCAGCCGGGTCGAGATAGCCGAGCCCGATACGCTCACAACGCTCCTTCGGTATCCCGGTGGCGAGGGTCACGTCGATGCGCGCTCGTTCCTCACCATTTTCAAAGGTCCCCGCACCTCTCAGATGGGTGGAGTGGGCGAGAATTCCCCACGGGATGTGCTCGAATCGCTCCCACTGAGCGGTGAAATAATCGCGCACGTGGTAGCCGACCTCGTCGATGTACTTCCCGTGAACATAGGAGACCTCAGTGATGTGCGGCGCCCAGATCACGACCTCGCCGCCATCGGCAATGGCCGGTTCTAGCTTGTACATCCCCTTGGCGCCGGTCCACAGATCGTCGTACATCTCGGGGACCAGGGAGAGCACTCGACGATAGGGTCGATCGACGAAGACGATATCGAGAGCGCCCGACAGCTCGGTGGCCGCGTGCCAGGTCTCATCCATCTCACCGACAAAAATGCCACGCAGATCCATGCCGTGCATGACCATGGCGATGAGAGAGCTCGGGGTCGGAATCAGGGACGCGGCACGATTGATGAGCCGCCGCATGGGGGTGTCGGCAACACCGATGATCTCTTTGCTCGTCAACAACGCACCGAGCCAGTGGGTGACATCGATGACCTCTTGCCCCGAAACCCCGGGCACAAAATACTTGTTGCCACCGGAGAAACCAGCGACCTCGTGCGGGAAGACCGGGCCGCAGACCAGAAGCTCGTCATAGGGTCGCTCACCATTGGGGTCGCCGACCAGCCGGTTGAGCCGGACCGGGACATCGAGATCCATCTGCCCGTCGCTGGCGGCGCGAATTTCTGAAGCAGGGATCACGCCCACGGTCACGAAGCTCTCCTCCAGATCCCATCGATGGTTGAAGATCATCGAGTCCCCGGTCGAGCCGTCGCGGACCTCGACGCCGACCAACCGGCCGAGCGCGGCGTCGTCCATCGGGGTGTGGGTTCCCAGAGCCACCAGAAAATCGAGCGCCTCCACCCACGGGCCGAGGACTTCGTGCAGGAGCCGGTACATCAGCGGGATGGGCGCCGTGCGGGTGCTGTCCGGGATGACGACCAGGACCTTCTTGCCGACGAACCTCGATTCATCAAGGCCTTGGGTCAGGATCTGACGGACCTCGACCTCGGTGAGGGAACGGTCAGGGTGGCTCAAACTCTCCACAGTGCCCTCAGATGGTCATGGCGGTGAAGCCGCCATCGATGCGGATCAGCGTCCCTGTCACAAAACTCGAGGCGGCCTCCGCAGCCAACCACACCACCGCCCCTCCAAGCTCTTCGGCTTCGCCAAACCGGCCCATGGGAGTGTGGCCCATGATCGAGGCCGTCCGCTCTTCGGTGAGCAGCTTGCGATTCTGCTCGGCAGGAAAGAAACCCGGCGCCACGGCGTTGACCCGCACCTTGTGAGGCGCCCACTCGCGGGCCAGGAACTGAGTCATATTGTTGATGCCGGCCTTGGTGATGGAGTAGGTGAAGACCTTGGAAAGCGGCGGTCCCGACGAGGCCGATGAGACGTTGATGACCGATCCGCCCTCACCCTGCTCCACCATCTGCTTACCAAAGATCTGGCTGGCCAGAAAATAACTGGTCAGGTTGACCGCGAGGATCTTGTCCCACTCTTCACGGGTGATCTCGAAGATCGGGGTGCCCGAGTTGATACCCGGCGCGTTGAGCAGAATATCGACCCGGCCCCACTTCTCGACGATCCGATCCAGTGCGGATTTCAGATCGTCCTCGTTGGTGGCGTCGACCCCGATTCCCAGGGCGTCGACCCCGGCCGCGCTGTAGATCGAATCAGCCTGCGCCACCGCCGCCTCCTCGATGAGATCGAGGACCGCGACCCGCGCCCCGGCCCGGCCCAGCGCCGTAGCCATCGCGCCACCTAGGATGCCACCGGCACCGATGGTCACCGCGACTTTGCCGTCGAGGGAGAACAGATCATCAAGATAACTCATCACACCCTCCCGAAAGGTTCGGTGTGGCGCTTGAAATGCGTCACCAAATTGTCGAAGTGGACATCCTCGTTCTCTCTGAGAACCGCCATGATTCGATCCTTGAAAAGCGCTCTGCCCTCCGGCTGACGCTCGGTGAGCACCCGGCCGAAGGTGACGTGGAGCACCTGCCGCGCATCCTCGTCGTCGAGCAGGCGAACCAGGGCTTCGTCATCGAGGGTGGTCGCCGCCGGCACCCGTTCGAGCTCGCCCGAAACGTGGTAGGTCCGTCGCTCGTGTTCATAGAGCGACCGAGCGAAATCGAGGATCTCCCGGAAGAGACCGGGATCGCAGACTGCGACCGCTCGGAGCGCTTCGAGATAGCTCGTACCCGCGGTCTTGACGTGGACACCACCCGCTCCGATCTCGCCGATGGTGCGATAGACCCCGAACTTGTCGCTGCCCGAGTGGATGCTGATCTTGTAGGGACCAAAGGCCTCGGCGATGGCGAGGTGCTTGACGTACTCCTCCCGGAATAAACCGAGATCGCCGCGATAGTCGATTCCCTTTTCGAAGTCACCGACAAAACGCGGCGCCAGACCGATCCACTTCACCCCCAACCGCTTGAGCTCCGAGGCCACCAACCAGTGTTCGAAGGGGCTCGTGACCGAGGCGGTTTCGTCCACCGAGACTTCGATTTCGAAGGGGCGATCACCCATGACCTCGACGATGTGACGGTACATGGCGGCGACGTGGGCCAGCGCTGCGCCGTACTTGACCAGCCCACGGAGGACATCTTCAGTGGTGGGCTCGAGGACCAGCTCCGATCCGATCTCGAACCGCTGTCCGGCGAATCGCGAGAGGACGCCCTCGAGACTCTCGTCGAGCGCGGACCAGGGAAGATCGGCGGCCGCAGCGCGGAGTTCGGCGTCGGACATCTCGTCGGCGGCGTCCACCACGTGGTCACCGGGATCGATGGTGAACATGGTGAAACCCGCTGCGGCCATGAGTTCGACATCGGCGGGGGTCTTCAGGTGATCGGCATCGGCGCCGTAACCCGTGCGCCAGCCCTCCTGGAAGACCGCCCAGGTGGCGGCGTCCATGACCTCGTCGGGGGTCCGCTCGGTACGTTCGAGCTCGCGGATGGACTGCTGCGCGAGGACCACCTCGAAACCGCTGCCGGCCATGGAACGGAGATGAGCCGGTCCGGCAATCCCGAGCCGGTCACCGAGCCCAAAGCTGTCGGCGAGGCCCAAGACCCGCGGTCGCGTCCATTCCAGAAGCTCCCGCAGCATCGCGGCGTTGACGGGCGTGAGACGGCAGCGCCGAACCTGATCCTGGGTGTCGAAGGCCCACTTCAAACAGGTGCCCTCAAAACGCTCCGACACCGGATCATTCGGCGGCGCCACGATGTAGAGCCGACGGCCGGGTGTCCCGCGACCCATGAAGAGCAGCGCCTTGCCTATGGCGATGGGTGAATGCGGGTAGATTGCCAACGACCTGTCGGCCAGGGCAACCGAAACTCGATCCGCGCCTTCCGGCGGCGATTCGATCATTTTCAGCAGATTTTCACGGAGGTTCATACCGGCTCCTTGACCTCTTGGGTCATGATTCGAGTCCTTCACGCACCCCTCGCCCACTCGAGCTCAACACTCTCTTCATGGGCAACAACACATCAGCCCGGTCAATTCAGCACCACCGTATGCATCAGGGTGTATGGCCCACCGTGGGCGTCATCGCGATAGATTTCCACCTTGACGTCGTCACCGACGATGATCCTCATGAAGGTGGACCTCGCCTGTTCGCGGCCCCTGATCTGGGCCTCGTAGTAACGGTCACGGGCGCTGGGGTCGCTGCCGTACTCGTTGTAGAACTGGGCCAGCGCCGGGATCACCGGCAGGCCATCCAACTCCAGGTACCCGAACCACTTGTCGACGTTGTAGGCGTCTTCCCGGTAGAGCCGTTGCAGCGCCTTCGACTCGCTCTCGCCCCGCTTCCGCCCTTCATCGAGCGCAGCTTGAATCGCCGCGTACATCGCATCGCCGTACGACGCCTGTTCCAGGCCCCTGGCGTGCCCGGGGTCGAGCTGCCAGAGACCGTTGATCTTGGCGTAGGAGGCGCAATGGGTGTGGGCTGCGATGTACGCGTCGACTCCATGCTCGAGCAGCAGCTGATGCAGCTCGAAGGCGTTTTTCGGGTCTTCGTCGAGCGAGTCCCCCTGGTGGCGGATGCGGCCGTTGTCCAGATCCGGCATCGGCACCAGCGGCTCGTGACCGATGACGAAGGTGTGTTTCTTTGTATTGGCTTCAAGATCGGCCTCGAGCCATGCCATGAGTTCCGGGGCGACTCCGCCCTCCGTTGCCCAGTCACTGACCCCGTCGTAGTAGAGATTGAGGACCACAAAGTGGCTGTCCGCCCAATCAAACGAGTAGGTGGTCTCCTCACACCCCTTTGGTCCCCGATTGACCACCCTGGGCAGCGTCATCCCGAGCTTTCTGAGGTAGCTGATGCTCGATGGTGACTCGAGCTCGTGATTGCCGATCACCGGGTACCACGGATACTCAGCACCGAAGAACTCATCGAGCATGTCCCTGGCCGCCGACGGCGGGTCGGAGTCGATATCTCCGGGGCTGATCATAAAATCGCCGCGGCCGGCGGCATCGATCGCCTTGCAGACGTCCGAGAAGGCGTCCACGGCCGCGCTCCGCATATCCGCAGCCACGATGAACACCAGCGGTTCATCCGATCTCTCGGATCCGAACACCGGGGCCATTCCTCCAACGAGAACCACGATGAGCAGGACCTTGATCAGACCTGTTGATGGACTCAATGCGCTTCTCATAACGTATTCCCCTTAACTTCCTGCGGGCAGGACGCCCGCACCACAATGGCCAAAGGTCCTTTCGAGGAAAGAACTGTGGCCGCTCGCTCCGTCCCCAGCAACGTTGTTCTCAATTCATAATTCATAATTCATAATTGACTCTTGTCACCCTGAGCGAACGAGTCCGACGAGAGAGTCGATGGGTCTTCCGAGGGTCGGCAGCGTGTTCCTACTGTCAGCTTCGCTCCGAACTTCGAAGAATTCTTCAACTCGCTACGCTCGCTCAGAATGACAAGCATTCTCGCGGCGCGCTCTGTCCCTGACACTGTGGTGCGAAATTCAAAATTCATAATTCATAATTCATAATTAATGGGGTCAGTCCTCCACCGGGATCTCGTAGTAGCCGTCGCCGGCGTCGTAGTTCTCCTGTCGTTGTTTCGGTACTTCCTCAACCTTGTCGGGCCACGATTTCACTCCGTTGACCAGCTCGGAAGCCTTGACCTCGAACGGCCCCCGAACGACCCGGCCGAAGGTGTCGACCAGTCGGTAGCTCATGGTCGGATCATCACCCATTGCAAAATCGATGAGCCCGAAGTTGCTGCCCTGGAAGTAGACGGGCCAGATCCGCTGTTCGGGTCTGCGTTCCAGCCAGCTGTCCGGGATCACCTGAGCCATCGGCGAGCTCACCATGTCGTAGAAGTCATAGCCTCCGTGATCGGACCACGGGATCACGTTGAGTTCACCAACGTGGGTGTCGCCGGAGATCCCGACCACTCCGGTGATCTCCCGGTCACGGATGAAGTCGAAGAGCCGGTTCCTCTCACGAAGGAACCCGGCCCAAGAGTCGCCTCCCGGGCCCTTGTTCTTGCTCCAGCCGCTGCCGGAGACCAGGACCTTGAAAACCGCGGTGCTGGCTTCGAGCTTCTCGGTGAGCCACGCGTACTGGGCGGCGCCGAGCATGGTCTTCTCCGGAGTGTCCGGGTCCTCATCCGGATCGCGGTACCAGCGGCCGTCGATGACGAAGAACTCCACCTGGCCCCAGGTGTAGGTGTAGAAGATGCCCTTGACATCGGGCAGCCCAAACGAGGGATTCGGCCAGTACTCGAGAAAGACCTCGTAGGCTCCCTCTTTCACAGGGTTGGTGCGATCGTGGTTGTTGAGCCCGAAGTCGTGGTCATCCCAGACCGCGAGGCTCGAGGTGTTGTGGATGAGCGGCTGCAGTCCGGCGATCTCGCGTTGCCGACGGTACTCCTCCCGAAGGATGTCGGGATCGAGGGTGTCGCCGTAGATGTTGTCGCCGATCCAGAAGAAGATGTCGGGCTCGTGGTGGGTCACCCACGGCCAGATGGGCTGGATCCGATCGTCCTGCCATTTGGGACAAGATCCAAAGGCGATGCGCAGATCGGCCGCTTCGCCGACTGGAGGCGCCGTCTCAAACCGCAGAGGCTTGAGCTTCTTGAGATAGCGGTCCTTGATGCCGTCGACCCTGATCTCGTAGAAGTATTCTGTCGACGGCTCGAGACCCGAAATGGTGATGACCTCGGTGTAGTCGTTCGCCTTTTCGACCATCACCGGTTCGGTCTGCTTTGCCGAGCTGAAGTCCGGCGTGACGTCGTAGACCACTGAAACCGTGAAGGCGCCGCTCGTGCGGACCCAGATCTTGGCATCGGTGTCGGTCACGGCGCCCACCATGGGTCCCTGCATCAACCGGGGATAGCCCGTCTGGGACGGTTTGGCGGCGGACACCGGCGAAACGCCGACCAGGAAAAACAGGGCACACACGAGGGCCACGCGACGCAGACTGTTGAGGGTGCTTGTCATCATCGTTCCTTTTTTCAAAAGACCCAGGAGAGCTTGGTGAAGACGGTGTCCTCCTGCTCCGAGACGGCGCCGATCTCGGACGTCCCCTTCTGATAGGCGATCTGCAGCGATCCGAACGGCGGCAGGAACCGCCAGACCCCGAGCAGCTGGACATTCTCTTTGCTGATCACGGAATTGGTCTGGACGAAGAGACTGAGAAACAGATTGTTGGTGAAGTAGTAGCTCGATCGAAAGACATGGATCCAGGTGGTTTCGTGCTCGGGGTCCGGGTCGAGCTCGAGCCGGGTCGCCTCGTACGAGAGATCCCAGGCCTTCGACAGCCGATACTGGAGCTCGACCGTGAAGAGCTTGAGATCGCTGTCGAAGTTTCTACCCGTGCCCACGCCGACGTTGATCACTCTCCCGGCTCGGTTGTCATAGCCGACCTCGAAGCTCGTGATCGAGTTGCGGAATTCCTTTTCGAAGATTTCGAGCCCGTCGTCGTACGAGAGCTCGAACTGCCAGCCGCTGGTCAGAACGAGCTCGATATCGGTCTCCAGCTCCCAGCTCCTGAGATCACCGGCCTGGCTGTCAAAACGGTTGTAGTTGATCTTGCCTTCGAGTCTCTCGAAGGCGCTCTCCTGGAACCAGATCTGGTGGGTCGCCTCGGCATCCCACTCCTTCCGGTCGTCGTCCTTGAGAAAACCGACGGCGTTGACGTTTTCCTTCAACCCCGCATCGAGGGAGCTGTAGCGGATGTGGAAGTGGGTGTTGGCCGAGTCGTACGCCGGTCGCAGAAACCAGCCGATCGTGCCGTCGTCGGTCGGCCCGTGCGAACGCAGGAGCTGGCCCGTCATCCCGATGGTCTCGGTGAAGAAGAGGGTGGCATCGACACCGATCGAGCCCATGTTCTCCCCCTCTGCTCGCCGGTTGCCCGCGAGCAGACCAACCGTTGAAGACCCGAACACTCCCCGCTGCACCCGCAGGACGGTGTAGTCCGCATCGGTTGTCTCCGGAGATCCCGTCACCTCGTTGTCGAGGTGGAGATCGGCGCGCGTCGCGATAGCGGAAAAATCGAAGCCGCCGACCTCGCCGACGAGCTTGCCGCCGGCCGTGATGTCGCCGATGCGCCGGCTGTAGAACTGGCGAATCCGCTGGTCGTACATCGAGATGCCCTCGAGAAAGAACGGCCTCTTTTCCGGCACGAAGAGCTCGTAGCGGGTGAGATTGACCACCTCGACATCGGCCTCGATGAGGGCGAAGTCGGGGTTGATGGTGAGGTCACCACTGAGGTTGTTGGTGAGCCGGAACCTGAGATCGCCGCCGACCTTGGTGAAAATCGATTCCCCTTTCTCTGCGGCGATGAGCGCATAGGGGATGAACGCGAGCTTCTTGAAATCGATCGCCCTCACGGTGAGGCCGTCAAGCGCGCCGAACTCCGACACCCGCCACTCCGACTCGCCCGGTCCCGACCACACCGATGTCTCGAGCCGCCGCGGAACCCGCCGTTGGAAGTTGACTCCCCAGCTGACCTCATCTCCTCCCTTGAAGCGCAGCATCTTGAACGGGATCGCGAACTCGACGGTCCAACCATCGGCGGTCCTCATCGAGGCGCATTTCCAAGCCGCATCCCACTCGGTCTCGACGGTGCGGCCGTTGTCCGCCACCGTGCCGTCGGTCTGCACCCCGAGGGGGTTGGTGGCGAAGAAGTACGCCGTCCGCCCGTTTTGAAAGGTGTCGAGGAGAACCGTGACCGAGTCATCCCGCTCGAGGTCTCCATCGCGGGAGGTCACCGCGGCCGCGATCCTTCCGGGATCGGGGTCGAAGTTCCGAAAGGCGACATAGAGCGCCTCCGATGTCACGCCGATCA
>CBESWV010000142.1:0-10109 GCA_965533305.1 uncultured bacterium
TGCGAACGCTGCGCTCTCCCAACTGAGCTACGGCCCCACGCGCGGCGGATAATACCGTGATCGGCAACGGGTTGCAAGGATGTCGCACCAATTCGCGACTTCTGCTCGTGAATCGCTAGGAGCGTGTAGTGAATAGAATTGGCGGCGCCTTTCGGGTGTCGTTTGGCCCGATTTCCGGCGTATTCTTGGCCCATACCACCAGTATGAACCCGCGAATCCGACGAAAATCGGCCTCAAACGACCCTCCGAAATCCATCCACCATCTATTCCCTACACGCTCCTAGTCCACCTTGAACGCGACGTCGAGCGTGGCCTGGAACTCGATGCCTCCATCGGGGCCGATACCGCCGCGAAACTCGGTGACCTGAAACCATGAGAGTCCCCGGAGACTCTCGGACGACTTCTCGACTGCCGCCTCGATGGCCTTCTCGTAGCTTTCCGACGAACATCCGGTGACGGTGATCTGCTTGAATACTTTTTCAGACATGTTTCCTCCTCGTTTGTTTCGCGCAAAAATGACAACAACGGAAACGGGAAAGGTCTTCCCTCATGAGGAAGCTGAGTCGTGAGTCCCGACTCACCCGTTCCCGTCTTCTCCGGACCAACGCTGCCATGCCGAGTCGATGGGTTCTCCTCCGTACCACAGGGCGCGGGTGAAACTCTCGACCCACGGATCAAAACCTGGGATGACCCGAAGGTTGTCCTCCAACGCGAGGATGGCCGGGTCATTGGGAAGTTGGTCCAAGGCAGCGGCTGCGCGCCGCAACCTCCAACCCCACGATGACTCCTCGTGGCATTGATCGAGCCGACGCGCCCAGAGACGGAGGACTGCGGCGGTTCGCACCGCGTTGGCCTGGTAGCCCTGAGGGATCATGCATGGGATGAACGGGTCCATTCCTACATCGTGGAGAGTGACCCCAGCGCGGCGTTCGAGGGCGTGCAGACCACGACCGACATCGGCGTGGAAGAGCGCGTTCTCAAGCTCGTCGGCAACCCCGGTCCCATCACAGCCTTCGAGAATCCGATGACGGTCTTTCGGAGTCAGAAAGAGCGGCGCAGCCACGGCAAACCGGGCGCCGTCTCGTTTGAGGTTTTTGATCCGCCGCTCGACCTCGGCATCGGCCCCCGGGAAAGGAAAGAGCCCGAGCACCGCACCCCAGCGCCAGTCGGCCCAGGCGGCGGGGATCTTGAGGCCCTCGGAGAGCGGGAAGGGGAGGACCGGCAGCAACGCGCTCACTCGAAGATCCCCGGGGGTGCTGTCAAAACCGAGTTCCTCAGGAGTGACTTCCGGATCGTCAAGAACGAGCAGGATCGAGCCTCCGCGATCGAGGACGCGGTGCAGTACATCTTTGCGTTCACGGGCGACGCAGGCGAAGGACATCGCGCGCACGGATTCCCGGGGAACCGATCCCTCGGCCGGGAGGATTCGCATTGGGGCGTCCTCCCAGACAATCCCGAGCTTGATGGGGTCGAGACCGACCTTGGGTCCGGGCAGATAACCCGGTCGTTGGACATGGGTCACTGGAAAGAGATCCGGATACGCCGGTTCGACCCTACGCACCCCTGCCCCCAAACATCTCGTTGATGGCGGACGGGGTCGATGAGGATTGCCCGGGTCCTTCGAGACGGCGGGCGACATATTTGGCGAGCACATCGGTTTCGAGGTGGAGGCGTTCGCCCGCGGTGAGTTTTCCCAGGGTCGTCGATCCGAGGGTCTCAGGAATGAGCGCCACTTCGAACCAGTCCGTCCCGATTGCCGACACCGTCAGCGAAACCCCGTGGAGCGCCACGCTGCCCTTGGATGCGATTTCCTGCGCGTGTTCGGCCGGCAGCGAGAGTCGCCATCGTTGGAAACCGCCTTCGGGGTGGATCGCCACGATTTGGACATGGGCGTCAACGTGGCCCTGGACGAGATGGCCGCCGATCCGGTCACCGAACCTGAGGGCGCGTTCGAGATTGACCGGCTGCCCGGGTCGAAGCTCACCGAGGAGGGTGCGGTCGAGGGTTTCCGGTGAGAGATCGGCGCCAAAGGCGCCCGCCGTAGGACTCAGTGCGGTGAGGCAGGCGCCGTTGACCGCGATGCTGTCGCCCTGTCCGGGGAGCAGATCGTCGGGCCACTTCACCTCGATCTCGAGGCGTGAGCCGCCGGCGGAACGCACGAGTCGTCGAGCGGTGCCGACCGTTTCAATCAGACCCGTGAACATCCGCATCCTCCGGTCGCACGCAGTGGAGTTCGAGGTCGGCGCCGTGGTGGCGTACATTCTCGAGGTGAAAGCGGTGTGCCATTTCGAGGTCAGCCACCCCGATGCCGCCCACGGCGGCGGGTGCAGGTCCGCCGATGATGAGGGGCGCGAAAAAGAAGAAGAGCTCGTCAACGAGATCGGCATCAAAGAACGTACCGTGGACGGTGGCTCCACCTTCGACGAGAAGGGCGGTGACCCCTCGGTTCCCCAGGTGGTCGAGGAGGGCGCCGAGATCGATCCGCCCGTTGTCATCGCCGGCAAGTTCCACGAGCTCGACCCCGGCAGCTTCGAGACGCACGCGGTCGGATTCTGCAGCTTCGGCAGTGTGGGCGATGATGGTCGTTTCGGGGTTGGACTCGATCACGGTCGCGCTGCTGGGGGTCCGCAGGGTCGAGTCGAGGATCACCCGATGCCAATTGTCTCCGAGGTTGAGGCCGAGGCGGCGGGTCAGCCGCGGGTTGTCGGCCAGGACCGTGCCGATTCCGACACAAATGGCGTCGTGTTCCTCACGGAGTTCGAGTCCACTATCCCGCGCCGCCGTTCCGGTGATCCACTTTGAGTGACCGGTGCGGGTGGCGATCCGGCCATCGAGGGAAGTAGCTGCTTTGGCGCTGACCCACGGTCGTTGGTTGTGCGCCCAGCGCAGCCACCGCCGGTTGAGGATGCGGCCGCTTTCGGAACCGATTCCTTCGGTGACCTCGATGCCTTCGGTTCGGAGGATGTCGAGACCTCCCGATGCAACCGGGTTGGGGTCGTTCACGGCGACGACCACGCGCCGAATACCGGCAGAGATGATGGCATCGACGCAGGGCGGTGTTCGGCCGTGATGGGCGCATGGTTCCAGGGTGACATAGATGGTTCCGCCCCGGGCCGAGTCCGCGGCTTGAGCCAGCGCGTTCACTTCGGCGTGGGGTCCCCCGCAGCGTTCGTGGTAGCCCTCACCAACCAGGCAACCGTCGGCGTCGATGAGAGCTGCTCCGACCATGGGATTCGGCGATGCACCGTATCGGCCCTTTCGGGCAAGATCGAGGGCGTGCCGCATCCAATGAACGTCGGCCGGATCGACGGACGCTTCTCCATCGGCCGATAGCTTCGGCACGGGAGTGGAGGGCGTTGCCTCCGAGTCCCGAGAACTGTCTGCCCCGTGGTCAATGTCTGATGAATTCAACCCAGTCCGTTCCTGATCCGAGATGCACTCCAGTGTATCGGAATCAGGGTCAGGCCTCAACGTCGAGAATTCATGTTCTGAGGTCGAGCAGAGAGTCGACGAAGTCCTCGGCGTCGAAGGGAAGAAGATCGTCGATGCCCTCGCCGACGCCGATCCAGCGGACCGGCAATTTAAGGTTCTCGGCGATGGCGAGGACGACACCACCCTTTGCTGTGCCGTCGAGCTTGGTCAGGACCACGCCGTCGACACCTGCGGTGGCGCCGAACTGCTGCGCCTGCTCGATGCCGTTGGATCCGGTTGTGGCGTCGAGGACGAGGAGAACCTCGTGCGGTGCGCCGGCAACCTCGCGGGAGGCAACACCCTTGACCTTCTCGAGTTCTTTCATGAGATTGGCGCGGGTGTGGAAGCGTCCGGCGGTATCGATCAGGACCTCGTCGATGTTGCGGGATTTTGCGGCGGCGATTGCGTCGTAGACCACGGCCGCCGGATCGGCGCCCTCCTGCTGGTGGACCACCGGCGCTCCGACCCGGTCGGCCCAGACCTTGAGCTGCTCCACCGCGCCGGCGCGAAAGGTGTCCGCTGCGGCGAGGACCACCGAGGAACCCGCCTCGATCCGCCGTTGTGCCAGTTTGGCGACGGTTGTCGTCTTGCCGGTGCCGTTGACCCCGACCACGAGGGTGATTCTCGGACCGGCTCCAGCGGGCTGTCGTTGGGTGTCAGCATCGGCGAGGAGTTTCAGAAGACGTTGTCTGACGGCGGGCCGGAGATCCTCAGCGGTGGTGATCCGATTCGCCCTGACCTCGTCGCGGATCTCGTCGGCGAGTCGAACCGATAGCGCGACGCCCGCATCGGCGGCGATGAGTGCTTCTTCGAGTCGATCGATGTGTTCCGGCTCGACCGGTCCTGTCCGCTGAAAGGTCTCGCCCACCTTCTCGATGAACTCGGTGTGCGTCATGAAGAGGCCGCGTTTGAGTTTTTTCAGGAATGATCCAGCCATCGTGTCTCCCGTGTCCCGTCGGCCGCCATCGGCGGCGGCTTGTTGTTCTCTCGTTTCGATGCTCTCGTGGATTCGATTGGTGCCGGCTACTCGAACTCGCGGGCGATCATCTTGGCGGTCTCCTTGAGATGATGCTGCGCCCGTGCTCGTGCGACGGGCTTTCGCACTACGAGCACCACATAGTAGCTATCGGGAAGGACGTGCGTCAACGTGGCGAGTTCGGATCCCTCAATCATGAAGTACTCGAGACTGCCGATGCCGGCGCTGGTGAAGGTCGAGACCAAATGGCGGGTGAAGAGCCCCTGGATCGCGCCCTCGACCTTGAGGTCGAACGGCTCACCGTGACGGGTGACGAAATCGACGGTCTCGCCATCTTCGTCGAGGAAGATGGCTCCGACCGCCTCCGGGACATCCACCATCAAGTTGGTGAGCAGGATATTGAAGGGCATCAGGGCTCGGCGAGAAGCGCCCGCGCTTGGACTGCGAGCGGCGACCCTGGATCGGACACGACCACGTCTTGAAGATACGGCCGCGCCTCGTCCATTCGGCCCATGTCCACGAGCAAACGGCCATAGGCGAGGAGCCCGTCAAGCCGCTCGGGGAACTTGAAACGCGCCTCTTCGAGGAGGCCGAGAGCGGATTCGTTGCGACCCTGCGATACCGCAATTTCAGCGAGGCGGAGATAGGCTTCGAAGACCGGAACTGCCGCGGTGATCGCCTTTGTGAAGCTCTCTTCTGCGGCCCCGGCCTGGCCACGACCCAGGTAGGTCAGACCCAGGTTGTAGAAGACCTTCCAGCGGTGTGGGTACGTGGAGTCTGCAAGGACGGCGATGAAGTCGACTTCTGCAAGACGGTACTGCTCGAGGACGAGATAGGCTGTGCCGCGGTTGTTCCTCGCATCGGTAAAACCGGGGATCATCCGGAGGGCTGTGTCGAAGTTCTCGAGGGCCTGGTCAATCCGGTTGGTTCTCAAATAACAGAGCCCCGTCATGTTGTAGATCGTCGCATTGCCGGGGTTTGCCTTCTCGGCTTCGCGGAATCGCTCGAGGGCTTCTTCGTACCGCTGCTGCTGCATGAAGACATAAGCCTGGCGAATAAGCGATTGGGCGAGCAGAGGATCGGTCTTTCCCTGTTTCTTGTTCTTTTTCGGGTCGGGCGATGGCGACGCGAGACTGACAGTCGTCCCCCCACTCATCAGTGTCAGGACGAGGAACGAAACAACGACGATGATCCGGCGGTTCATGAGGCCTCCTGGGTTGACCCGAGGTCTGCCCCTTGCGGAGATGGCTCCGGGGGCATGATATCGCCCGCGTCGACCGCGGCGGTGAATGCGTCCACGACCACGGGATCGAAGCGGGTGCCGGCCATGGCCTTCATCTTGTCCGTCACGTAGGTGAGGGACATTGCCTTCTGGTAGGGCCGATTCGTGGTCATGGCGTCAAAGGTGTCTGCGACCCCGATGATCCTCGCCACCATGGGGATCTGATCGCCTTCGAGTTTGTCGGGGTAGCCGTTGCCGTCCCAGGTTTCGTGGTGGTTGCGGATCCCGGGGATGATGGTTTTGAGCTTGCTGATCGGGGTCATGATCTGGGCCCCGATCGCCGGGTGGCGGCGCATGATCTCGTATTCTTCATCGGTCAGGCCACCGGGTTTGTTGAGGATCCCGTCCTTGATGCCGAGTTTTCCCACATCGTGCAGGATGGCTGCGATGCGGATGTGGAAGACATCGTCGAAGCCGAGCCCGAGATGTCGGGCGATGGCCATGGAATAGGCGCTGACGCGATCCGAGTGTCCCTTGGTGTAGGGGTCCTTGGCGTCGATGGCAGCGGCCAGAGTGCGGATCGTCTCCAGGAACAACTCCTGGTTCTGGCGCAGGGCGTGTTTGAGCTTTCTGACCAGCGACTCGATGTTCTCCGCCATGTGGTTGAAGTTGCTCCCGAGCTGCGCGATCTCATCGTCGCCGTGAACCTCGGAGCGAACGTTGAACTTGCCTTCGGAAATCTCGCTCGAAATGTGGGCGAGTTCCTGGAGCGGGCGAACCAGGTGGCGGCTGAGAACAAACCCGAGACCGAGAGCCACCAGACCTGCGATGGCGCTCACCATTAGGGTCCGCTGCTGCATCACACGGACCGGGGCAAAGGCCAGGGATGTGGAACGTTCGAGGAGCACGCCCCAGCCCAACGACGGGACCGGAGCGGCGGAGCCGAGAACCTCACCGGCATCTGGGTTCATCGGGTTGGTGTAGGTCGATGTCAGGGCGAGGGGGCGGGTCAGGAAGTCGCGGATCAGGGGGGACTCGGCAAGGGAGGCTCCGCGAAGTGGCGGGGCTGAACTCAGGATCACCGTCCCGCCGCCGTCAATGACGCTGACGTAGAAACCGGCGAAGGTATTTTCTGAGAACCGGGTTTCGAAATCGGCGAAGTCGAGAACACCCGCAAGGCTCCCCCACGCAACGCCGTCACGCTTCTGGAGTGGAAAGACCAGGATCGCCCACGGCGATCTGTCGGCCGGCAGCTCGAGGCTGAATGTGGGCGCCGGGTCACCGAGGAGCGCTCCCTCCTGTGCAGACCGAACGAGGTCGGAAAGCAGTTTGACCTCTTGAGGTTGGAGCAGGGGGTCGTAGACATAGCTTCCTTCGCCCTCACGGTTGAGGATCTGGAGATAGGCGAAGGACGGACCGGCCTCGCTTGCCATCTCCTGGAGAAAGGACTCGAAAGAAGCGACATCATCGGGGCTGGAGACCGCGAGTGCGCGGGCGGTGCTTCCGAGGTAGGTACTCCGGCTCGAGAAGAAGTGATCCACCTCGTTGGCCAGCGAGACCGCTTGACGGTTGAGATAGAGTTTTTCGACGGTGGTGAGGTGTTCGCGGTTGTAAGATGCAAACAGCCAACCGGATAGTACAACCGGTAGGACCGTCACCAAAACCAACGTCGCGGCGATGGGATAGGTCAGACTGGATTTGAAGCGTTTCAGAAGGCCCATCTGATCAAGAGAAATATATCACGACACGGCAGATGAGGATCCGCTCAGGGGGTCCGATCAGCTGTTTGGAGGCATCGAAAATGGATCGGAAATCAGCCGCCGGAACACTCAAGGAGATTGGTCGTCTGCTCGAAATCGCGGGTGAGAACCCTTATCGCGTCCGGGCATTCGAGGGTGCTTCTCGTGCGGTGGAAGCGGCTGATGGCGACCTCGAGGAGCTCGTCGCCTCAGGAAAGATCCTCGAGACCAAGGGAATCGGGAAGGGTACGGCGGCGGTGCTGGAAGATCTCGCTGCCGGCCGGCGGCCGCAGGCATTGATCGAAGCTGAAGAGCGGGTGCCGTCCGGCGTCAGGGAGATCATGGGTCTGCGCGGACTCGGGCCGAAGAAGGTGCGAACGTTGTGGCGGGATCTCGGGGTGGAGAGCCTTGGAGAACTCGAGTATGCGTGCCGGGAGAATCGGCTGGTTGATCTCAAGGGCTTTGGACCCGCCAGCCAGACCGCAGTGCTCGAGGCGGTGGTGTTTCGTGCCCGGGCCGATGAGCGGAGACTTCTGCACGAAGCCTGGATGGCGGCGGAGGCCGCCCGTGACATGCTTCGAGGGCTTGATGGGGTCATCTCCGTCGAGACTGCCGGCGAACTTCGGCGGCGCTGCGAGACCATTGGTGAGCTCGCTTTGGTCGTCACGATGGATGATTGTGGCGAGGCCGGCCGGGTGGCAGGGTCCCTGGGCGGCGCGGAGAAGATCGAGGACCAAATGTGGCTGTGTTGGTCCGCCGGCGATCTCCCTCTGCGGCTGTGGTTCACGACACCGGGTTCTGTCGGGGAAACCATGATTCGAGCCACCGGGAGTGATGCTTTCGTGGAAGCCCTGACGGCTCGTCGTGAAGGACGTCTTGTGGGTGACCATGAGGAGGTCGTCTTCGCCGGGCTCGATCTGAGTTGGATTCCGCCAGAGCTGAGAGAGGGCTCGCAGTGGTTGGATGCGGCGGCTCGCGGTGCGATCCCCGATCTTGTCGATGTCGCCGATATTCGGGGGGTCCTCCACAACCACACCACCGACTCGGATGGTTTGGCCTCGTTGGAGGAGATGGCTGCCGCAGCCGCGGACCGGGGTTGGGTTTTCTTCGGTGTGGCCGATCACTCACCGGCGGCGTTCTACGCCAACGGGGTCGACGCTCGGAGGCTGCGAGATCAGTGGGAGAGGGCGGATGCCTGGAATGCCGCCAACCCGGGGATTCGCATCGTCAAAGGTCTGGAAGCCGACATTCTGACCGACGGTCGGCTCGACATTCCGGAGGGTTGCGAGTCGGGTCTCGACTATGTAGTGGCTTCGGTTCACTCGTCGTTCCGATTGACCGAAGAGGCTCAGACCGAGCGCATCCTGGCAGCCGTGCGTCATCCCGCCTGCCGGGTACTGGGTCACCCGACGGGTCGTCTTCTCCTGGCGCGGCCGGAATACCCGGTGGATCTTGAAAGGGTGCTCGATGGCTGTGCTGAGAATGGAGTCGCTTTGGAGATCAACGCCAGCCCCTTTCGCCTCGATCTCGACTGGCGGTGGGCGCGCCGCGCGTTGGACAAGAAGATCAAGCTTGTCATCAACCCGGATGCTCACTCCGTCGAAGGTCTCGACAACATTCGTTGGGGCGTCGACGTCGCCCGCAAAGCCGGCGCCTCCGCCGCCGATATCGTGAACTGCCACGACATTGATGGGTTTCTGAAGCGCTGATACGTGGTACTTTTGTAGGTGTTCGGAGGGCTGAGACATGGCGGACACGGTGCTCGTGGTCGAGGATGACCCTGCCAACGCCCTGCTGGTGGAGACGATCCTCACGCGCCTCGGCGGTTTTGAGGTGATCAGAAGCGATGACGGCGACGAGATCCTCGAGATCGTGGCGTCTCGCCCCATCAGCGCCGCGTTGATGGATGTCTCGTTGAAGAACACCCGCGTGGGAGGAACCAAGGTCGACGGCGTTGAGTTGACCCGCCGGATCCGATCGCTTCCGGGAGGAGTAGGGCTGCCCGTCATTCTTCTCACGGCGCATGCGATGAAGGGCGATCGGGAACGCCTGTTGTTTTCCTCGGGCGCAAACGACTATGTCGCCAAGCCGATTGCCGACCAGCAAGAACTGGTCAGCCTTGTCCGGCAACATATCGATACGGTTCAAGACTTCGAGAATGAGCAAGAGTTTTCCTGACGGTGGGTCGTTTGGTGACGGTTGGGTCGATATCAGCCGACCGTTGACCGTTCAGACTCCGGTGTGGCCGGGGGACCGAGGCTTCGAGTTGCGGCAGGACGAGATCGGCGATCTCCTCGTCTCGGCGGTGGCCACTACCTGTCACGTCGGCACCCATGTCGATGCTCCCCTCCACCTCGGCCCGACCGGAATCGCGGTCCATGAGATTCCCCTGGGGCGGTTCCTCGGACCGGCGGAGGTCGTGCGATTGCCCCCGGGATGTGGTGCGGCCGGCTGTAGGGATTTGCCCCTGGGTTGGATCCCGCGGCACTCGAGAGTTCTCCTTCGGACGGACAGTCACGGCGTTGACTCGCCCATCGTCGACGGTTTCTCGGCGACCTCCGCCGAGATGGTGAACTGGCTGGCCGATCACGGTGTGTCCACCCTGGGTATCGATACCCCATCGGTGGATGTGTTCTCGTCGACCGAGCTCGAGGCTCACCACGCCCTGGTCCGACGCGGAATGACGTGGATCGAAGGGCTG
>CBESWV010000143.1:0-10094 GCA_965533305.1 uncultured bacterium
AGCTTCGCGACCGTATTCGGTCCGCCTTCCCGGCGCTGGCCGGCGACACCGTATTTCTGGAGAACGCGGGTGGATCCCAGGTTCCGGCCTCGGTGGCAGATGGGATGCACCGGTACATGCTCTCGAGCTATGTCCAGCTTGGCGCCGGCTACCCCATGTCGCAGCGTGCCACCGCGGTGGTGGACGAAGCGCATGACTTTGTTCGACTGCTCTTCAACGGGTCCGACGGCGAGGTGATCCTCGGTCCGTCGACCTCGGCGCTGCTGCAGATGTTGTCCTCGAGCTACTCCAAGGTCCTGACACCGGGCGATCAGGTCGTGGTTGCTCAGATCGGCCACGAGGCCAATATCGGTCCCTGGAAAAAGCTCGCCGAGAACGGCATCGAGCTGGTGTGGTGGAATATGGACACGAGCGATTTCTCCACCCCCATCGAGACCCTGGAAGGGCTCCTCAACGACCGGACGGCGCTGGTGGCGTTTCCCCACGTGTCGAATCTGCTCGGTGAGATCCTCGATGTCGCGGCGATCACCGAGCTCGTTCATCGGGCCGGCGCCAGGGTGGTGGTCGACGGTGTTGCCTACACTCCGCACCGTGCCATGGATGTGGATGCGTGGGGCGTCGACTTCTACGCCTACTCGACCTACAAGGTCTATGGACCTCACATGGCGGCCATGTGGGCGAGCAGAGACGCCCTGGGCGAACTCCAGGGCCCCAACCATTTCTTCATCCCTCACGATGAGGTGCCATACAAATTCGAGCTCGGCGGTGTCTGCCACGAAGGTTGCGCCGGGATCCTCGGTCTACGTGACTACCTGGGGGTGCTGAGCGGAGTTGGTGATCCCACAGCCCTCGATCGCTCGGCGGTGGAGCATGCATTCGAGCTCATGGCCGCGTGCGAGCAACCGCTTCAGGAGCGGTTGGTGTACTATCTGCGGTCGCGGTCTGACATCCGGATTATCGGGCCCGACCACGCCGACCCGTCACGGGTGGGGACCATCAGCTTTGTCCACAAAACCAAGACATCGCGGGAGATCACCGAGGTGGTCGATGAATCCGGGATCGCCATCCGGCACGGTCACATGTATGCCTATCATCTCTGCGAGGCCCTCGGGATGGACCTCGAAGATGGCGTCGTGCGGGTCAGCCTGGTTCACTACAACACCCCGAAGGAGATCGAACGACTCATTGCTGTGCTGGATCGGGCGCTCGAGTAGGAACCCGGATCTGCGCGCGAGACGCCCGCGAAAATCCACCGTGAGCGTCGGCTACTTCTTCTCGGATCCCGGTTTCTTGAAGCGGTAGACAAAGCGGTCGGTCTTGCGCCGGATTTCGGGATCGAAGACCGAGAGCGTGTGGTCGTCATCGGGGTTGTACAGGACCTGCGATTCCGCCTCGAAGACAAAACCCGCGGCCTCGATATCGGTCTTTGCGTAGTCCTTGTCGATGCGGTGGAGGGTCTGTACAGCGGTGCTGCCGGTATCGGCCTGAGCAACGTGGTCGACCACCGCCAGGGTGCCGTTGGGTTTGAGAGCCGCATAGACCTGCTCCCAGAAGTGTTTGCGGTCGATCTCCGGCCAGCTCTTGTCGACAAAATAGAGATCGTGATAGCACATGATCATGAGCACCATGTCGGCGCTCGCTTCGGGAAGCCCGAGTTGATCGGTCTCTGAAACCATACGCACGACCTCGTCGAGCCTATCGTCGGCAAAACGGGTTCCGAGTTCTTTCTCGACAAATGGGATATAGGCCTTGTTGTTGTGGAAGTAGACCTTGCCCGTGTCGCCGACGACCCGTGCGGCCAACTCGGTGTAGTAGCCTCCACCGCCAAAAAGATCGATGACAACCATGCCCGGCTCGAGCCCAAAGAACTCGAGAACGGTCGCCGGTTTGCTGGTGACATCGCGGCTTTGATCCGATTCGAGACGTTCTTTTGCGGAGACCGCCTTGTCGACCGCCTGGCTGTTTGTGACCTCCGCGGCCGTCACGAGACCGACAGAGAAGCAGAGCACCACAGTGGTTAGTACGATCGCACTCAAACGAGATCGAGCAAGCATTTCCACCCTCCCGGTTGTGCCGATCGCTGGTCGATCCGACACGAATCGGTCGGATCGACGGTTGGGCGAACGGCGGAGTCGTATGAATACATTACGTATTTATTGTCTCCAGGTCCATTTCTGGTAACCGGCTACGGTCTCGGAAGGTTTTCCTCGAGGACGTCGAACCAGTTGGTGATCAGGGTGACGTTGCTCTGAAGTCCCTTACCCTCGCCGCCGAGGAGAACCACGAAATTCTCGCCATCCGGCATGGGATCGAAGTCCGAGAAAATCGAGCCGCTGACCGCGATGCCGACCTGGTCGCCGGAGAATCCTCCCTGGGCGAGCTGCTGCGGCCGGCCGGCCCTGAAGGTGCCGTCGCCGGTCGAAACCGGCGCCGCCATCAGGCCGTCGGCGCTGCGGAAGATGATCTCCGACCCGTCGCGCGCCCACGCCGGCCAGCTGCCGCCGCCGTCGGAGACCTGCCACTTTCCGGCCGCTGCGGGGAATGGACGAACATAGATCTCCGGCCGGCCGGACTCATCCGACATGTATGCCACCCAGTTGCCGTCGGGGGAGACGGATGGAAAACGATCAAAGAACTGAGTGGCGAGGTACTCAACGGGTTCTCCCTCGCCATCGGCCGGCACCGCCCAGAGATCGAAGGTGTCCGCCTGGATCTCGCCGAGGATCCACTTTCCGTCGGGCGTCCAACTCGTGCCCCAGAACGCGTGCGGGAGGTCGGCCAATCGCACTGCCTCGCCCGAGCCGTCGGCCCGTTTGCGAAAGGGATTCTCGGTCCCGCCCTCATCCGATGAATAGGAAAGATAGTTGCCGTCCGGAGACCAGACCTGGTCGCCGTCGTAACCTTCGTTGAAGGTCAGACGGGTCGCCACCTCGCGGTCGAGATCATAGATCCAGACATCCCAGTTTCCGTCGCGCAGGACGGTGAGCGACAGCCGGCGTCCGTCGGGAGAGAGCTTGGGGTTGGCGTAGGTTCCCGGCTCGTCCCACAACATTGAAGTGAGACCTTGGCGGTCCATCTGCATCACCGGGTACTCGGGCACCCCGATGACGCCGCTGACATAGGCCAGGGTTCCGGTCTGCGAGAAACTCATCTGCGCGCCGCCGTTGCCGCTGTTGGCGGTGACGCCCTGGACCATGGGGGACGGCGAGCCTGTGGGTTCCATCTTGTCAATGTCGAAGGTCATGGCGAAAAGCGTGTTCTCCCGGACATAGACGAGGTGTCCCGAGGGCACCCAACGACCGTAGGCGCCGCCGCGATGCAGGATCTTGCGCTCGCCGGTTTCCAGATCCACCGACTCGATGACCCCGTCGTCGGCCACCCCGGACCCCTGGTAGAGCACGGTGAAGATGACCTTGCCCCCCGGAACCACCTGTGGCCAGTAGTGGGCGGCTTCATCCTCTTCGGCGTCGAGGGTGGTGACAGGGATGGGTTCGCCGCCTGCGGCGGAGACCTTGAACAGACCGCTGGTGCGATTCGGTGCAAAAACGATGGTGTTGTCGGGTCCCCAGCTCGCCCCGCGGGCCCGGTTGACCTTGCACAGCGTGATGGGGGTTCCGCCGGTGATCGGGACCTTCTTCAACTCGGCGGGGGTCACAAAGCCGACCCACTGGCCGTCGGGGGAGAAGAACGGGTGGTAGGGCTGGTTCTGTGAACTGCCGTTCACCAGGGGTGTGCCTTCGAGCTGGTCGAGGGACCGGACCGACAGCGTCCGGCCGTCGTCGCCGTCGGTCGCGTAGACGATCTTGGTCCCGTCGGGCGAGAGCTCCACCGACGCCCCGAGATCAACAAAAATGGGATCATCGGAGACTTTGACCTCGAGTCGCATGATGGGCTCATCGGCCGCTCCCCGCGGCCAGAAGACGGCGGCGCCGGCCAGGGCCACCGCCATGACGGCGGCGGCAGCCCAGGGCAGCAGACGTTTGACGGCGCCCGGCGATGCGGCGCCGGTCTCGGGGATGATTTCGTCCGCCGACGGGTCTCGGAGAAAGTGCTCGATGGCGATTCTCGCCTCGCCGATCGCCTGCAGACGCTCGGTGCTTTCCTTCTCCAGACACCGTTCCAGCAGTTTGTGGATCTTTTTTGGTGTGTCGGTGGGAAGATTCTCCCACTCGGGCTCCCTCGCCAGCACGCCGGCCAGGGTGTCCGAGAGAGTCTTCCCGGCGTAGACCCGGTTGCCGGTGAGCATCTCCATCAGGACGATGCCGAAGGCCCAGACATCGGCCTTGCGGTCGGCATTCTCACCCCGGGCCTGCTCGGGGCTCATGTAGGCGGCGGTGCCGAGCAGGACTCCCACCGTGGTCATTCCGGCCGTGAGAGTGGGCGAGAGCGAGAGACCGGGGTTCGACCCGCTCGCGGAGTCTGAGTCGTCGAGGGCCTTGGCGAGACCGAAATCGAGGATCGTCACCTCGCCCTTGCCGTTGAGGGTGATGTTGGCGGGTTTGAGATCCCGGTGGATGATGCCCTTGTCGTGGGCGGCCTCGAGACCCTCCGCGATCTGCAGCGCGATCTTGAGCGCCGACTCCAGGGGGATGGGTCCGCGGTCGATGCGCTCGGCCAGGGTCTCGCCCTCGGCCAGCTGCATGACCAGGAGCTTGCGGCCGTCGACATCCTCGAGACCGTAGATCCCGGCGATCCTCGGATGGTTGAAGGTGGCAAGCACTCTGGCCTCGCGTTCGAAACGCGCCAGGCGGTCGTCGTCGGCGGTGAAGGCCTCGGGTAGGACCTTGATGGCGACCTCCCGGCCGAGGGTGGTGTCCTGGGCGCGCCACACCTCGCCCATCCCTCCCTCGCCGAGCTTGTCCAGGATCTTGTAGTTCGCCAAGGTCTCGCCGATCATTTTCTTCTCCTACGGGACCAGCCTGTTTGCGATCCCGACAACTCAAATCGATGGTTGTCCCGAGTTCCAGTACCATCAACCTATCACTATCGAGATCTATTCTCAATTGAAGTAGTGAGACTCGGACCGTCCTGCATACACCTGCCCGAGCGGGAGGACCGGCATCCGGCTGCAGTTCAGCTCGTCTGCCACTTAAGGCGACTTCGACCCCCGGTGCCACCTTCGGCGACCATCGCTCGTTGCTGACGGGTTCAAGTCGGCGACACTGCGCCCTGGAGCTCGGACGCGCCTCAGCCGATGGTGCGGGGGAGTTCCGGCAGCTCGATGCCGAAGTTGCTTTGGATGAACTCGAGATAGCACTTCGGATCGATCCGTCGGGTCCGTTCGCCGGATGCGTCAACTCCATGGTGGCGAAACCGAGGAGCGTCCCTCGCGTATCACCTGAGGGGGAACAGAGCCATCGCGAGGAGGATCGTGTGCCCAATTCCATGGGTCGTGCCCAGCCCTCAGTCGTACGCCGGAACTGTCGACGAGCCCCAGCTTCAAGAGCGTGTTCTCTGCCAATGGTCATCGCCGGCCTGGGGGTGATGGTCTTCGCCCTGGTTCCCGTGGTGGTGGCGGATGTCGCGACCCAAAGTGACTGGTCGGGAGGCGCCGGCGAGTCCGAGTCGGTGTCGGAGTGGGATAACTCTTTTGCCGAGGCAGACGGAATCTCATGGCTCGCCGTGCCCGGTCAGATCACGCTGTCCGGGGTTGCTCTCGAAACCGCCGCCATCCAGGTGATCGACGACAGCTTGGTCGCGCCGTCGTCCCTCGATCCGGTGGATCTGGACGGCGACGGTGATCTCGATCTGGTCGGCGCCGCCTTCGACGGGAGTCGGGTCCGCTGGTGGCGGAACGAGGGTGGTCGGCCACCCATGTGGACTGCGTTTGAGATCGAATCGGGTTTTATCGGCGCGTCCTCCGTTCGAGCTGGAGACATCGATGGTGACGGAACCATCGATGTCGCGGGGTGCGCCTGGGTCGAGAACGAGCTCGCCATCTGGTTTAACCGCGGGCAGGGTCTGGACTGGACGCGGCAGAGCGTGATCACCGATTTCGCCCAATGCCACTGGGTCGACCTGGCCGATCTCGATGGCGATGGTGATCTCGATCTTCTCGGGGCCGCGGCCGAAGCCGATACGGTGGCGGTGTGGATCAACGACGGCGCCGTGCCGGTTGGGTTGACCATGCAGGTCATCGATGATTCGTTCGGTGGAGCCCGCTCGTTGGTGCCGGCCGACCTCGATGGGGATGGTGACGTCGATCTTCTCGGCACCGCCCTTGAAGATGACGACCTCGTTTGGTGGCGAAATGATGGCGGCGAACCGATCGTTTGGACGCCGCAGATCGTGGCCGATGATTTCGCAGGCTCGCACCACGCCGATGCGTGGGACATGGATCTCGATGGCGATCTCGATATCGTTGCGCTCGGCTACGGCTATCCCTGGCTCAAGGTGTTCTGGAACGACGGCGGGGCCCCCTTGAGATGGCGGGAAGAAGATGTCGGTAACGCAATCGTGACGCCATTGGTTCTCGGAGCCGGCGATCTCGATGGCGACGGGGATATGGATGTCGCGGCGACCGCGGATTCCTGGAATCGGGTCATCTGGTGGCGGAACAATGGTGGTCCCCCTGCGGACTGGTCATCCGCGAGTGTCGTATCTCAATTTCCGGGTCCGTGGCCGTTGGCCGTCGCCGATCTCGATGGCAACGGTGCGCTGGACGTTGTCGCCGGGGCGAGCGGGGGGAGCACGGTCGCCTGGTGGCGCCTGGTGGATTTTGCGGCTTCAGGATCCATGACGAGCCGGGTCTTGAGCATTCCCGATGACGTTGTTGCCCTGGAGTGTGACGTCGATGCGATCGTGCCTCCCGCGACCGAGATCGCAGTTGCGGTCCGGTACGGCGCCTCTCCGAACGGCCTCGGTGAGTGGATGCCGTTGGAACCGGGACGACGGCTCACCGTTATGGAGCGCTCGCCTGTGTATCTGCAATACCGGTTGGAACTCGGCACCTCCGATGTGTCAGTGGCGCCCGCGGTACGCGCGATCGAGATCCGATGGACCGGCGATCTTCCGGCGCGTGGGGGTCAGAGCCGACGCCTCTCCCCCTGATTTGAGACTCAGACCGGAATCACGACGAAAACGCTCCCCGCCGCCTCGCCTATCCGGCGAGGCGGCGGTAACACTCACCGTGTTCGGGAGGAGAACCCGAACGACGGCATCAGCCCTGTCCGCGCCAACCGACGCGGAGCCAGATGGTCCGCCCGGGCTCGTTGACCGTGACCGCGGTGGGGTCGAAGGCGTTGGCCCGATTGAGGTGGTTTGCGTAGGTCCGGTCAAAGACGTTGGCCACTCCGGCCTGGATGCCGAAGCCGGCGCCGATCTCTACCGTCGCGGCGAGGTCGAGGACCACCCATCCCGGCGTCGGGCCTACATCCTGGCCGCTGCCGGTCATCGGGTTGTCGTCGACCCGCGTCTGCTCGGTTGCCCAGCGGACAAGCCCGGAGGCCGACCAACGCGACTGAACCCAGCCCGCGCTGACATTTCCGTGCAACGGCGGCGTCTGCGCGATGGCGCGGCTGTCGGTGGTGTTCTCGGCCCAGACCCACGCCAACCGGCCGGCGAGATTCCACTGTGACGACAGCTGCCACATGCCGTCGGCCTCGGCTCCATATCGCCGTGCGCCGACGTTGCGGTAGATCGTCGCGTTGTCGCTCTGGTTAATTCCCGCTTGCCCGTGAGCCCGATCGCGGAGAATATAGTTGTCCACATCGGACGCGAAGAGGGTCATATTGACGCTGGAGCCGTTGCTGCGCCAGCCGGCGCCGAGATCGAGCTGGTGATACCGTGCGGCGTCGAGTTCGGGGTTACCGACCCAACGCATGGGTGGCATCGGACTGTTGGCGCCGAGATAGCGCTCGGTGGCATCGGCGGCTCGGATCGTGCGGCTCAGACCGCCGACGAGCTGCCACCGACCGACCCGGTGCTCGATGCGTGCGAGGGCGCCGAAATCGGTGGTCGACCACGAATTCTCGCCGTTGCCTGTGTACATCGTCCAAAGCTGGCGCGCGGAGGGCCCGTTGCCGCCGAAGGTCTTTTCATCGGCACGGCTCGCATCGGCGTCGAAGCGATCGACTCTGGCGCCGTAGACAAACCGGGTCGAGGTTCCGAGCCGGACGGCTCCCTCGACGAACAGACCGGCCTGGGTACGGTTGATCCCGGCCCAGAGGATGGACTGAACCATGTTGACCATTTCGGCGTTCGGCCCCGCGAAACGAGTCGCATCGGCGTCGGCCGACTCGATGGTGACACCCACCTGGATCGGGTTGGTCTGGCCGAACTCGAGGTGGCCGCGGAGACCCCAGGTCGAGGTGTCGGAGGGGACCCGCATGGCCATGGGCGCGGTCAGCGGCCGCAGCGAGTAGTTGTCCATGAGGTGGCTGACGCTGTCGTAGAAAGCGTCAACGCGCCACCCCATTCGTCCACTCGCGGTGCTGCGTTCGGTCTGGAAGCGAACGATGTCCGCGGTGCTCTCGGGAGCGTCCATCCCGGCGCCGGCAAAGAGCGCGTCATCGGTGTTCGAGCGCTCGTAGCTCAGCTCGAATTCGGTGTCGGCACTCGGACGCCACCCGAGCATGAGCGTGCCGCCCGTGCTCTTGGCAGCCGATCGGACCTCTTCGCCGCTGCCGTCCTCGTAGCTCTTGGTGTTGCGATGGGTGCCGAGGGCCCGCAGACTCCAATCCCCGAAGCCGACGGCGGTATCGAGATCGAAATCGGGCGAGTCGGACCAGGTGGACCCTCCGGTGGTGGCGTTCAGATTCCACCTCGTGTCGTCAAAAACGGGGGTCTTTCGCTCATAGATCACCGTTCCTCCGGGCGCGCCGGGACCATAACGCAGGGTCTGGACACCGCGGATCACCACGAGCTCGTCGGTGGCCGCGGTGGTCGAGTACGATGTTGCCGGGTCCATCCGGTTCGGGCATCCACCATGGACGGTGGCGCCATCGAGAAGGACGGTGAGGTCGCCCTGGCTCTGACCGCGGACAAAAGGCTCGAGACCGTGTCCGCCCATTCGGCTGAGGTCGGCGCCGGTGACGTCACGGAGAACTTCGGATCCGTCTCCCATCGGTATGGTGGAACGAATCTGGTCTTCTCCGATGATGACCAGGGCGGGGATCGGGATCACATCGGCGGTGACCTCGAGGCTGCCGTGCATGACGGGTTTCTTGGGTTCGTCGTTGGGCTCGGTTGCCTCCTCGGCGAAGGCGAATGGACAAAAGAAAATCAGTGCTCCCGCGGCAAGATACCGAGGAAACGCGAGGGTTCGGGCAAACATGATGACTCCTTCTCGGCGCGCGTGGGTTGAGGGCGCGCGCGAAACCGTTCTGTTCTTCTGTGATCTGTGATTCGAACGGAAGGGGTCAGGTTCTTGGCGGGGGAGTTTCGGGGAGTGGGCCGAAGTCGGTTGTCAACTGTCGGTAGTGGACGCTGTGGCGTGAGGAAAACTCGGGTACGGGCACCGAGATCGGCTCGGGTGGGCCGAGGGGGGGATTGACGTGCGGTGAACTGACATCCGGATCCGCTGATCCGGCGCAGCTCATGGCCAGCGGTGAGGTGGGACGAGCGACGCAGCAGCATGCGCCGGTGGGATTCCCGCATCCGCATTTGCACATCGTTGGAGCAGTTTCGGTATCAGGCTGGCTCACCACAACCGGTGCGATGGCTGGAAATACCAATACCAGCGCGAGAACAATTGCTGTGCCTCGCCATCGCCCTGAGCCGGATATGACCGACCTGAGCACCGACGTTAAGTGATACTTGATCAACTTACGGAGCGTAACACAGGTCTCATCCGAAATATTTTCGCTGCGAAAAAGAAATCTCGATTCAAATCAGACGGTCGGCTCGCTGCCGGTTGTGATCAACCCTGCGGTCCCGATCGTCACGGCCGGCGGGCAACTCTCCCGCCGACTCTCAGCGGGCGGTCGTCGAGCACCCGAGGGTTGACAGAGCGCTACCTGGGTTTGACCTAAGATGAGCGATTCTCGGCGGCGATCCGCACCAACCTCTTGCGCTCTGGACGTTTGCGAAAATACTCGACATACCAACGGGTATGCCTCCGTTTTTCGCAAACGTCAGAGCATCAAGATCTTGGC
>CBESWV010000144.1:0-10041 GCA_965533305.1 uncultured bacterium
CCCTCCGCCTCGGCTGGATTCAGATTCGGTACTTCCGGCATGGGATTCGAGTTCTTCGGGGCGAGTATGACGATCCCGACCACGAGGGCGATCTCTCACACTTTCAGGCGCTGTCGACGGCGCTGTCGGCGACGGTGGGGATCGGCAACATCGCAGGAGTGGCGACGGCCATCCACTATGGCGGTCCCGGTGCGCTCTTCTGGATGTGGGTGACCGCGGTCTTCGGGATGGCGCTCAAGTACACCGAGTGCACCCTGGCCATGAAGTTTCGGACGATCCAGGCCGATGGATCGGCCGCCGGCGGGCCCATGTACTCCATTGAAAAGGGACTGGGCAAAGCGTGGAAACCGCTCGCGGTGTCCTTTGCCGTCTTTGCGGTGATCTCTTCTTTCGGTTCGGGCAATGCGGTGCAGTCCTTCACCGTGGCGGACCAGTTCCGACAGGATCTCGGAGTTCCGACCTGGATCACCGGCGCCGTTCTGGCCTCGTTGGTCGCGCTGGTCATCCTCGGCGGCATCGGCCGCATCGGTCGAGTCACCTCGAAGCTGGTGCCGATCATGGCCGCGCTCTATGTCGGGACCGCCATGATTGTCCTCATGATGAACATTGCCGAGGTGCCGAGCACCCTGCTGCTGATCATCACTTCGGCCTTCCAACCGGCGGCCCAGATCGGCGGATTCGCCGGTGGGACGTTCATCTTCATGCTCACCTGGGGTATCAAGCGGGGGCTCTTCTCCAATGAATCCGGCCAGGGATCGGCGCCCATCGCCCACGCGGCCGCCAAGACCGACGAACCCATCCGCGAGGGTGTGGTCGCCATGATCGGGCCCTTTATCGACACGCTTCTCATCTGCACCATGACCGGGCTCGTGATCCTGACATCCGGGGTGTGGCACGACAAGCAGGAACAGGAGTTGGTGGTCAACGACCAGGCGGCCCTGATCGCGGTGTTCGACGGGACCACCGTCGAACTCAACGGTGAACTCAAGGACTCGGATCTCGCCAATGGTCAACTCCGGGTCACCGGCGGGCGGCCTGATGGTTTCGATCTGATCCGAAACCACTCGATTGTGGATGAGGCGCAGCTCCTCATCAGCGACAGCGCCGTGCTCAAGACCAACCTCAGGGCCTTTGATGGAGTGATTGAACTCGACCCCTCGGCCGACGGCAACCTCGGGTTGGGCAGAGTGATCGATGCCGCGGGACAACCGATCAGCGGCTCGTTGATCATGCGCGGAAAAGCCATGCAGAATGGTTCGCCACTCACCGCCTGGGCCTTCCAGCGCGGCCTCGGCAAGATCGCCTTCGGCAACGGCCATCTGCTGATCACGTTGGCGGTCTTTCTCTTCGGTCTCTCCACCGCCATCAGCTGGTCCTACTACGGCGACCGGTCGATTCTCTATCTGGCAGGTCCGAAGTGGGTGTTGCCCTACCGTATCGCCTTCTGCGTCGCGAACTTCCTCGGCGCGGTGTACTCCCTCGAGCTCGTCTGGGCCTTCGGCGATCTGGCGCTCGGTCTGATGACCATTCCGAACCTCATCTCCATCCTCCTTCTGACCGGGATCGTCAAGAAGTGGACAAAGGACTATGTCGAAAAGGGCGGGCTCGAGCCCCCGGCGAATCCGGTGAAGACAAAGAAGGACCCGGCGCGACGATCATGAATTTGAACCGCTAGGACGCAAGGGACGCTGGGACATTGCACGGCGGACAATGGGACACGGATGAACACGGATCCACACGGATTTTTTTTGAAGGTGGCGTCCGGGTTCCGGTAGGACTGTCGACTTCGTGGCTACGGGTTCGGATTCCGGCAGGTTGTCGAATCGGATCTGGAACGGATTTTCACGGCACAGGCCTTGACTCAACATGGCTCTGAACGGGAACCCTCCGTGTAAATCCGTTTCCGAATCCAAAAACCACGTCGTGATACCAACCGATCCCGCCAATACGAAGTTGTACAACGATCGAGTACCAACAACCCGGTCTCAAAGAAATCCGTGCAAATCCGTGTTCATCCGTGTCCTATTACCCTGCGATGTCCTTGCGTACCTCGCGCCCAGCCGGTTCATTTTACCTCTGGCATTGAGGACACCAGACGGTGGTTCGGCCTGCGATTCTGGTGTCCTTCAGGATCGAGGCGCATCTCGGGCAGGGTTGACCCTCCTTGCCGTAGACCTGAAGTTTGATGGCGAAGTAGCCGAAGTCCCCGGATGGCGTGGCGTAGTCGCGGATGGTGGTCCCCCCCTGGGCCACCGCCTCCTCGATCACCTTGCGGGTTTCGACCGCCAGCCGTCGAAGACGGGGTATCGAGGTCCGGCTGCCCTTGCGGGTGGGGCGGATCCCCGCGCGCCAGAGGGCCTCGGCGGCGTAGATGTTGCCGACACCCGCGATGAGATGCTGGTCGAGGATCAGCGACTTGACGGGTGAGCGGCGAGCGTGGAGGAGCGGAGGGAGGAGCTCTTCCAAGGCAGGGTCGAGGGGTTCGATTCCAAGGGCGGTGAGGGATGGGTCGAAGTGTTCTTCACCGGGATCGAGCCATTGAGCGAACCCGAATCGCCGGGGATCGACAAACCGAATCTCACGGTCGTCCGAGAGCGACAGCGTCAGGTGGGTGTGCTTGAGCATCGGTTCCACGGCGTCGCACAACATCAATCGACCGGACATCCCGAGGTGGATGAGCAGCGTCCCCACCGCATCGAAATCGAGGAGTAGATACTTGCCCTTGCGGCGGGCCGTGATGAAAGCACTGCCGTCGATTCCGGATGCGATGAGCCCGATGTCGAGGGGCCGACGCATCATCACCGATTGACCACGGACCCTGGTGATGCTCAGCCCGTCGAGACCGATCTCGAGGGCGCGGCGGACGGTTTCGACCTCGGGCAGCTCAGGCACTCACGAACCTCCTCGCGGTTTCTCACCGCTCTGGAACCTAAGTCCGGATTTATGAATGATGAATTATGAATGAACATCGCAAGACCCGCTGCCCGAAATTCATAATTCAAAACTCATAATTCATAATTCTGCTCGTGTTCACTCGCCGGCGAAGACTGCGTGGAGGAGTTTGAGGAGATCTTGTTGCCCGAAGGGCGCAAGAGGGCCTCCGAGATTGTCGGTCTTTTTGATTGCCGCGCGGAGCGAGTCGATACTGAGGGTTTCGGTCATCATGAGCCTCCGCGGGTCATTCTAACGGGGAGGACAGCTGCGAAATGGCGCGATGAGTTCACTCAATCCGCGTAGCCCTGAATGTCCTCGAGCCGTACCCGGCTTTTCATGAAGTTCCCGGTGCCGCGTCCGACGAAGCGATCGCGGTCGTCTCTGAGTTCGGCGTCGGCGACGAGGAGACTTCTGGTCTTGCTGACGAGGGTGCCCTTGGCGATGAGGATCCCCTCGGTCACCGGACGGAGCAGCTGGATGTTGAAGTTGGTCGTGAGCACGAAGACATCCTCGACCACCGAATTGGCGGCGAAGAAAGCGGCGTCATCCAGGGCCTTGAAGTAGACGGTGCCATGGACGGCTCCCGCGGCGTGAAAGAACTTCGGATCGACCTCGATGCGGATCTCGGCTTCTCCGTCGCCGATGGCGATGGATGGATTGAAGTAGTCGTTGATGTTTGCCTTTGTGAGGTACATCCGCTCGAGCCGTCGGAAGTGATCCGACCCGGCGCTGGTAGGCTGCGTGCGACGAAGTTCAGAATTCATAATTCAAAATTCAGAATTCATAATTGACGTTTGAGTTCCAGCGAGATCGGGCAGTGATCCGATCCCAGGACATCGGCGTGGATCTTGGCGTCGACAACGCGGTCGAGGAGATCCTCTGAGATGAAGAAATAGTCGATCCGCCAACCCACGTTGCGCTCGCGGACCCCTTTGCGGTTGCTCCACCACGAGTAGGCGCCGGTGGTCTCGGGGTTGCGATGCCGGAAAATGTCCACATAGCCGTGTTCGATGAAGCGGCTGACCCACTCGCGCTCCTCGGGGAGGAAACCGGTGTTCTTTTTGTTCGACTTGGGGTTGGCCAGGTCGATCTCCTCGTGGGCGGTGTTGACATCACCGCAGATCACGATGGATTTGCCGGCTTTGCGCTGGACCTCGGCGTGCTGGAGAACGGCCTCCGAGAAACCGAGTTTGTAGGGGACCCGGCTGAGATCATTGCCGCCGTTGGGGAAATAGCCCGTGTAGAAGAGGAACGACCCGTAGTCGGCGATGATGAGCCGGCCCTCGGAGTTGAACCGTTCTTCGTCCAATCCTCCCAAAGTGACGGATTCCGGTGTGATCCTGGAGTAGAGCCCGACTCCCGAATAGCCCTTCTTTTCGGCCGGGTTGATCCAGGTCTGGTAGTCGTCGGGTTCGCGGATCTCGGTGTCGAGCTGCTCGGGGAGCGCTCTGGTCTCTTGAAGCCCGAGGACATCGGGCTGCTCGGCGGCGAGCCATTCGGGAAATCCCTTGCGGCCGCAGGCGCGTAAACCGTTGACGTTCCAGCTGAAGAGTCGAATCGTCTTATTCTCTGGCATCGGTTCCTCCGCCGTAGAGAACCCGCTCGACGTCGTCGAAATTCGCGACCACAATGCCTTTTTCGGCGGCGAGAGCGTGTTCCCTCGGGGTGTTGAAGCCCCAGCCCGCCAAGATCGGCCGAACGCCGAGGGGCGCCACCGTTTCGAGGTGATTGAGCTTGTCATCGACAAAGGTGATTTCGTCGAAGGTCACATCGAGGCGATTGCGGAGTGCCGTGAGGTGAGCCGTCTTGGAGACCCCTGCCTCTTTGTCGAGGATGAGCTCGGGGGCAAAGAGATCGCCGACACCGAGGTGGGAGAGCAGGAGTTCGGCCGAACGGCGATCCTTGGCGGTGGCCAGGGCGATCCGCGCCTCGGCGGAGCGCCGTCGCAGGATTTCGAGGAAGACAGGATAGGGTGTGTTGAGCTCGAGCCACCCATGGGTGTCGAACGCGCGAGCGGCGTCTCGTTGCTCGTAGAATCCTCGGTGGAACCTCGCCATCCAGTCTGGGTCGACGGTACGGTAGAAAGTGTCGTACGACCCCTGGTCGGTGAGCTCGAGGAAGTTGTCCAGGGCCTTGAGCGAAACCCCGAAATCCTCTGCGCGGTTGCCCAGCGGCATCATGGACTCAAACGACACCATCACCGGGTCGTTCACGAACTCGAGCCCGTGCCAGCGACCCTTGCCGCGGCGCGAGCGCAGGCGGGCGAGGAGCGGGGAGTCGGGTGTCATGGATTCGTAGGTCGCGAGGGCCGTCGCAAAGACCTCGCGCAGGCTGTCGCAGACCACACCGTCAAAATCGAGGGCAAGTACTTTCATAGACCCGGAAGTGTACCGCGGTAGTTGCGGGGGAGTTTTCACCGCGAAGATGCAAAAAGCGCAAAGACCATCGCAATAGGACACGGATGGACACGGATGAACGCGAATTGCACGGATTTTTTTGAGAGTGGGTTGTTGGTGCTCGGTCGCTGTACAACTGCGTGTCGGCGGGATTTTGCGCTTGAACAGTTTGGTCTTTGATTCAGAAACGGATTTGCACGGAGCGTTCTCGTTCAGTTTCCTGCTGATTCAAGACATGATTCCGTGAAATCCGTCTGAAATCAATATCGACAACCTATCGGTATTCGATCACGACTCCATGAGGTCGAATCCCTTTCGAGAAACCACTCGCCCAACCAAAAAGAAAAATCCGTGTCAATCCGTGTCCATCCGTGTCCCATTTGCGATGGAACCACGCGCCTGAGTTGATCTCGCTGCGATGCATGGCGATTCCTGCGTCCTTGCGGTTTTCTGTCTCCTACGGAGTCGCCCACTTGCCGTTGACGACTTTGGCGAGCGAGAGTTGGGGCTCGGGGCCGCCTTCGTAGATGGTGGGTACCGGGATCCCGGTGGCCTCGAAGGTCTCGACGATCTTCTCCTGCACCTTGATGGCCGATGGACCGCGCATCCCGATGCAGACCATCCGCGCGTTGTCGTCGGGGGCTGCTCCTTTGTAGACGAGGCAACCCTCCCAGTCCGGCTCCGGTTCGAGGCGGGCGAGGATGGCAAGCACGAGACCCTGGGTGCCGATTTCCTGAAAGACCTGGGCGGCCTCGGCCCGGTCATAGACAAAGCTGTAGGTGGATTCCTGGTTCATGGCCATTATTTATCACGTTCGGCTCTTTCCCACCATGTCATAATCCCCCGCCTCGTTCGTTTGATGGCCAGAGGGAGATGTTCATGGCTTTTCTTTTCCGCACCGCGCCGCGCTCCGTTGTTCTTTTTCTGCTCATCACCATCGGATGCGGCGCAGGCTCTTCTGACCAACTGGCCATCCCCGATACGCCGGACGGCACCGTGAGAGTGGTCCTCGATGGACTCGTGCAGCACCACCCCGAGATCGTGTGGAACGCGTTGCCGGCGTCGTATCAGCAGGATGTCTCCGATCTGAGCCGCGATTTCGCCGAGACCGTCGATCCCGCCGTCTTCGACCGTGCGGTGGCGGTGGCGCGCAAGGGCGTCGTTGTTCTCCAAAGCAAGAAGGACCTCATTCTGTCGAGTCGGTACATCGAACAATCGCAGGTCGAGGTCTCGACGGTGGACGTGCTCTGGGAGGCTTCGGTTCACATGATCGACTCCCTCCTGGCAAGCGATTTGGCCGATCTCGCGACCCTGAAAGAGATCGATGTGGAGGCTTTTCTCTCGACGACCGGGACTGCTCTGATGGACTCTGCTGCCGAGATGCCGGCCGAAGGCTCGGAGTTGGTCAGCTTCTCCGAGAGGGTGGCGGTTTGGGAGCAGATCGAAGTTGAACTTCTCAGCAAGGATGGGGAGCGGGCGGTGGTAGTGCTCACAGTCCCGGATGAAGAACCCGTCGAGATGCCGATGGTTCTCATCGAGGATCGTTGGATCCCAACCGAGCTCTCGACCCAATGGCCGGTGGCAGTCGATCGGGCCAGGACGAGAATCGAGATGTTCGGAAGCGACGAGGCGGCCCAGATCAGGGTGCAGGTGCTCTTCGGCATCGGGATCGTCGAGGGCTTCATCGATCAGATCGTTCTGATGGAGACGACTGACGAATTCGATGATCTCGTCGGTGGCGTCCTCGGCAACGTCATGGCGACCCAGGGAGGTCCCCCAGCCATCACCGAAGGCTGATCCACGATCGCTCGGAGAAACCGCAGGTGACACAGCCCTGAGCAGATACTGCGGTTCCTCGGGGCCGGTTCGCCCCGACTTCGATAGGGCTGTGCATGCGGCCGGCACGGCATTTTGAAACACAAAGGACACAAAGAACCACGAAGGGTCCACGAAGCAACGCATTTCTTAGCCCGGGCTCCCTCCGGCCTTGAAGGCACACAGGGCCTTGCGATGAGTCAAAAACCGATCTTTGTGGCGTCTTTGTGGATCTTCGTGTTCTTCGTGTTTCAAAATCGTGCGCGGATGTTGTCGATACCGCAGATGCCGAGGTCGGATTGCGTCCGGCTTCGCTCGCAAACCAATGGGGCTGTGCGATTCCCAACCTGCTGTGGCGAAGGGCCAGCCGTCGCGGTCGGGTTTTGAAACACGGAGGACACATCACTGTTTTACCGCAAAGACCGCCAAGAACGCGAAGAACATCGCAAAGGGCATCGCGTGATTGATCCATCGCACCATCGATGGAGCTCATCGAGGGTCGAGCACTCAAGTTCGCTGAAATGATGATCACCCGGTGAGGTCGTTCTTCAAGCCGGATGCCGTCATCCCACCCCTGTTGCGATGACTTCTTGAAGTGTTTCTTTGCGATGGCCATAGCGGTCGTAGCGTTCTTTGCGTTTCATCAATGGCGCTGAAGCCGTTCTCGAGAGGGCCGTCGCAGGATTGAGCACAAAGGACGACGAAGGGTCCACGGAGCATCGCATTTCTTGACCCGGGCTCCCCCTCCGGCCTTGAAGGCACACAGGGCCTTGCGATGAGTTAAGAATCGCCCTTTGTGGTGCCTTTGTGAATCTTCGTGTTCTTTGTGTTTCAACTCCGTGCGCTGGTCAGGTGGAGCTGAGGACCTCGGCCGGGTCGGGTCCGGTGGCCCTCAGGGAGGGCGCGAGGGAACCAAGGACGCAGGAGATTACCGCCACACCGAGGCCGGCGGCGAGGAGCCACGGGTCGAAGGCAAAGAAGCTCTCAGGCTTGAATGGAAAGTCCGGTAGTCCGGAGATGAGAGCGCGATCGGCGGCCCACGCAAGTCCTGAGGCAACTACGAGGCCGCACAGGCCGGCAGCGAAACCCACGACGGCAGCTTCGGTCATGAGCAGCAGCCGAACATCGCCCCGGCTCGCCCCCACCGCTCGCATGACACCGATTTCGCGCCGCCGGATCATCACCAGCAGCGCGAAGACGTGCATCACATGGAGCGCCGAGATGGCGAGGATGGCGATTCCAACCAGGCTTACGGTGGTCAGCAGCACGGTCATAAAGAAGGCCGCACGGCGGGCGCCGCCATCGCGGACATCGAGACCGAGTCGTTCGATGGCCTCGACGACATCGGTGGCGGCGTCCTTCGAGGCGATCTCGACCACAGCCGAGTGGTAGCCCTCGGCGGAGCCGTCGGGGCCGAGTTCGTGGTTGAGCCGTTGGACGAATCCGAGGGGCATGGTGATGCCCAGCGGGATTGCTGCGTCGGAAAAACCGACCAGGGTGACGCGATCCCGTGTGACCCGCCGTCCCGATGGGCGAAGACTCGATGCCCCAAAGGAAACATCGAGACCGAGGCCGAGAAGGGCCTGGGGGTTGACCTTGGGCAGCCGGTAGGCGCGTCGGAAGGCGCCGTTGTAGAGCTCGACCATGTGCTCGGAGACGATGACCGGGATCTCCTCGCGGCATTTGCCGGGACCGAAGGCCGTGACCCCGGCGCAGACGGCCCCTTCGGGACAGACGCTCTTCTGCGTGCAGGGACGCCCGGTCACACTCGGGTCGAGCCGGGGATCGTGAAAGGCCTCGCCGATCTCGTTCGCCACCAGTGACGGATCGATGCCGTCGGCCACGAGCTCGGTCTGCATTCCCTGGCCGATGAGACTCTCGCCGCCCGAGGCCAGGGCCGGAACGAGGAGCCGCATCTTGGGATAGACGGCAGCGACGCCCTCGATGGCCTCGAGCTTCGCGACCACCGCATCATCGATGGTGTCCTTGCCGAGCTCGATCTTGAGCGCAAACAGGTTGAGATCGGTGCTCTTGCGGTGGACCTCGATCCGATCGATGGGGAAGACCTCGCCGAGGAGGACCTCGCGAACACCAAGTCCGAGGGAGAGAAAAAACACCAGCGCCGCGACGCTCATGGCGATGCCGAGGGCGCCCGCTCCAATGTGACGCCAGTGGCGGGTCAGGTCGTCGCGGACCGATCGCGAGAGGCCCCGGCCGGTCATGGACTGTCCTCGGTGGTTTCCACCAGCACACCATCCGACATCCGCAGGAGTCGGCGGCCGGCGGCCTCGATGGCCCGGTCGTGGGTGGCCGCGAGGATCGTCATCCCGAGATCGAGATGGAGGGTGGCCAGTAGATCGAGGATCTCGGTCCCGGTGGCGGTGTCGAGATTGCCCGTGGGTTCATCGAGCAGCAGCAGTTTGGGGCGGTTGAAGAGTGCACGGGCGATGGCCACCCTCTGGCGTTCGCCGCCGGAAAGCCGGGTCGGCCGCCGGTCGGCGAAACCGGACAGCCCCACCAGATCGAGGACCTCCGCCGCACGTCCGCGGTCATCGACGGATCGGGGCGCGCCACCTTGCCCGAATCGAGCCGCGAGTGCGACATTCTCGCTGCAGCTCAGGTGGTCGAGCAGGTGATAGGCCTGGAAGACAATACCCACCGAGTCCCGGCGGTAGCGGGCGAGATCGCCATCGCCGAGCGAGCCGAGATCGCGGCCTTCGACCGAGACCCTGCCCTCATAACCGCTGTCGAGCCCTCCGACGATATTGAGCAGGGTCGACTTGCCGCAGCCCGAACGGCCCACCAGCGAGACGAAATCACCCGCGGTGATTTCGAGGTCGATGCCCTTGAGAACATCCATCCCCGAGCCCGGATATCGCTTGCGAAGCCCACTGAT
>CBESWV010000145.1:0-10013 GCA_965533305.1 uncultured bacterium
GACGTGCCGGGCTCGGCATTGTGCACCGACAACGCCTCAGCAACCGCTGCCGCCCTTCAGTTCCGCTTCCTGCCGCTGATCCTGTCACTGAATACAGAAAAACCGCCGGCCCGAGGGCCGGCGACGGTGAGTCTCTCGGAAATGCGATCTCGACTAGAACCGATAGCGCAGTGTCGCCCGCAGGTTCATCCCGGGCTCGGGCCGGTTGTTGTAGGGCTCGTTGTAGAGCTCGTCGAAAATGTTCTCGAGCGAGACGAGGATCCCGAGCCCGAACTTGAAGTCATAGCCTCCGCGGATGTCGAAGACCGTGAACGGCTCGGTTCCGCTCTCGAACCGCGGATCATCGGCCGGCAGCCGTGACTGCGCGCCCACGTATCGCACATTGGCCTCGGCCCACCAGGCGGATCGCTGGTACCTGACCCCGCCGATCACCTTCCACGGCGGAATCGACGACAGCGGTTCGCCGGTGGTCTTGTTGTCGCCTTCGAGATAGGCGAATGTGCCGAACATGGTCCACCATTTGGCGAAAATCACCTCGAGATCGAGCTCGACGCCCTGGATCGTTGCTTTCTCGATGTTCTGGAACTGCGAGCAATCGAGATCTGGGGGGCAATTTTCATACCCCGGGTCCCCGGGGTTGAGAAACTCGAGGCCGATGAAATTCGCTAGATCATTGTAGAAGAAGTTGAGCCCGCCCGAGTAGCGGTCGTAGCGAGTCTTGAATCCGATTTCGTAGTTCCAGGATGACTCGGAGGTCAGATCAGGATTCTGCAGGATCCAGGTGTCGCCCGTGCTCGCGAGACCGGTGAAGGACCTCTCCTGGATGTTGGGGGTTCTGAAGCCCCGGGCGATCAAACCCGTGAGATTGACATGCTCGGTAACGCTGTAGATCACGCCCAGATTGCCCGAGAGCGCCGAGTCGGTCACATCGAATGGCTCACCGATATAGCGGGGATCGTCCTTGCTGACGAAACTGAATGTATCGCCCCGCAGCCCGATGTTGAAGTTCAACTTTGAGGAGGCGTCGATGCTGTCACCAATATAGAGACCGATCCCGCGCTGGGTGCTGTCGGGAACGGAAACTTCATCCGATACATTGACACCGCCGGTCATGAAGTTGGGTGTCTCCGTCAGCTGGGTGTCGTGAAGATCGTCCTGATAGTAATCGAGGCCGTAGGTCAGATGGTTGATCCCGAAGGTCGAGATGCCCTGAGCATTGAAGCCGATGCTGTCGATCTCGGACCTGGTGTACTGGTTCTGGAAAAACGCGCCGAAGTTGAAGTTGCGGATGCTTTCCTTGTCGACGTACTGGTACCAGGCGCTCACCGTGAGGTCATCCAAGAACCCCGTGGGTCCCGACTCCCAGGCCGCGGCGAGCTTGTTCCGGTCAAACGTGGGAAAGGAGATGTCGATGCCGGACGTCACGGGATCGAATCCTGGAAAGCCAACATCCTCGGTCCGCACCACCTCGGCGTTGACCTTGAAGACACCCTGGCTGCCGGTCAGAATGCTGAAGCTGCCATCGAAGTTCTTCTGCTCCATGCCGCTGTTGGGCACGGTGTCATCCTCGAAAGTATAGCTCTCGTAGCGTTCGTCCTCATGAGCCCCGTTGGCGGCCTTGTAGTCGCTCACATCCTGGATCGAGGCACCGAGGTGGAAACTCATTCCCTTGCCGGTTCCACGAACGAGGGCTTGGCCATGCTGCGAATCCGACGAGGTGCCGTACTCGTACGACACGTTGCCGCCGATCTTGAATTGGTCGCCGCCGAGATCCGGCTGTCGCGTGATGATGTTGACCACACCACCGATGGCGTCTGAGCCGTATTGCACCGACGCGGGTCCGCGAAGGACCTCGATGCGCTCGACCTCAGCGAGATTGACCAGGGCGGGCTGGATGCCGGCAAAGGTGGTCGACTCACGAGCGTTGTTGAGCCGCTGGCCGTCGACCAGAATCAGCACCCGGTTTGAGGAAAGACCACGAATCACGGGAATTCCGCGGAACGGGCCCTCGCCCTGGATCTCGACACCCGGGATCATCTTGAAGAGATCGGCCATTTTCTCGGGCTGGAGCATCTCGATGTCTTCGCTGGTGATCACGGTGATCGGCGCGGCAACATCGCCCGACGCCGTCTCCTGGCGACCGGCTGTGATCACGATCTCATCCTTGAAGACCCGACCCTCAGTCTCCGAGACGGTGGTCTCGGTTTCTTCCGCGGCGGGGTCCGCCTCCTGGGCGCCCACCAAAAACACACCACCAAACGTCAAACCAAAAAACAACACCAATGCCAGTGTTCGTTTCACGTTCATGCCTCCTCGATTATCCACTGCGAATCAATCGCAGATTTCACCGATTCGACATCCTACATCCGTCAAGTTACTCCGTTGTCGAGTTTTACGCTGCGATGACAGTTTCAGCAATAATCCACGTTCTCCGCCATCAGATCCGTGGTCAGTTGTCTGTGGTGGTCGATACCGGGTGCTATCCTTCGGCCATGGATCTCGCCGACGCCCGAACCTTTGAGCTCTTTCTCGAAATCTACGGCACCCTGCCCCGCGCGGGCCCGGGGAGTACCGAGGACACCCTCGCCACCGAGATCGCCGACGAGGCGGAGAACGAGATCGAAACCTTCCGCCGCTTTTCCGAGTTCTACAGCTATGGATTCTTTGTCGTCCGACCGTCCTGAGTATCCATGACGAAATGCCCCGGGGAGGCAACCATGCAACATCGGCTCTCAATCCTGATTCTCATCGGATCCTTGGCGCCCGGGATCGCATTCGGCGCCGAAACGACACCGGAAGTCCGCGCGGTCGACGCGGTTCTCACCGCCTTCCACGAAGCCGCCGCCTCGGCCGATGGGAAAACCTACTTCAATCTCTTGGCGGATGACGCGATCTACATCGGCACCGATGCGTCGGAACGTTGGACCGTCGACGAGTTCAGGGCCTTTGCCGAACCGTATTTTTCCAAAGGCCGAGGCTGGACCTACACCGTGACCGAGCGCCACATTGCCTTCGCTCCCGGGGAATCGGTGGCCTGGTTCGACGAAATATTGTGGAACGAGACCTATGGAGTCTGCCGCGGCACCGGCGTGCTCGCACTCCAAGAAGGCATCTGGCGGATCGCCCAGTACCACTTGACGTTTCCGATCCCCAACGACCTCGCCCGAGAGTTCACGACACGCATCAAGGAGCACGAGATACAGTCGAACTTGATCAACTGATACCGTTTCGCTGATACCATTTATCGATGATCTTGTCCGACGACGCTGTCGAGCGAATCGCCACACACCACGAGGGCAGTCTCGAAGATGTGCCTTTTGCCGTGCTGCTTTACGCTCTCGCCCGCGCAGAACGCAGCGTCAAACTGTCGATCTCACGCCAACCCCTGGTCAAGGAGATCGTCATTGAACGCGGTGTGCCCGTCGAGTGCAGATCGAACCTTTCCCACGAAACCCTGAGTCGTTTCATGCAGAGCGGCGGACTACTCGATGAAACGACGGCCAACGAGTGCTTTGCCGAATCCTGCTCGCGAGGGGTTCTCTTCGGAGACGTCCTCATTGAAAAGAGTCTCATCACCGCCGAGGAGCTGCGCAAGGTCCTGCAAAAGAACCTGGCCAAAAAACTCCTGGACGGCTTTTCGTGGCTCCAGGGCGACTATCGGTTGTCCAATACCCCCGTCCGGGTCGACTCGACACTCAAGGTGAATGTTCCGCAGCTCATCCTCTTCGGCGTCTCCCGTTTTGCCACCCAGGAACAGGTGGACTCATCCATCGGTGATCTCGTCGGGAAACCGCTGGCCCTGCACCCGGAGCCGTTCTTCTCCCTCGATGAAATCAGGATGAGCCCGCAACAGCTGTCGGTATCAGAGGCCCTCACGAAGCGCCCGGCACGAATCGACGAACTCGCTTCGAAGACCGAGATCCCCTACGAAGATCTCACCCGGATCCTCTATGCTTTCAGTCTCATCGGCGTGGTCGTGACCGTCGAGGTGATCCCTCGAATGAAACGGCCCACCCGCCCCACGCCGCCGGCCCGGCCCGCCACCAAACCCAGCCCCAAGTTTCAAACAACCACGGCCGTCCCGGCTCAGGGAACACCATCTTCCCCCACCAAACCCGCCGGCCAACGTCGGGATGAACTCATGGAAATGGTGCTCAACTACCGTCGCAGAGACCCCTTCGAGCTATTGGGGCTCGACCCCGATGGTTTCGGCCGGGAGGCCCACAAGCGTTTTCTCGACTTCGCCGAAAGGTTCGCACCCTGGAGCTATCCCGACGATCTCTGCGAAGACGCAACCCGGGTCTTTCTCGCCGGCGCCCGTGCCTACGGCGATCTCACCAATCCCGACCGCAGGCAGGCCCTGCTCGAAAAACGGCGAAGCCCCGACCAGAAGCGCCCCGGAGCCGCCGCCGACCCCTTCCGCATCGAAACCGATCTCCTCGATCCCGAGGTTCAGTTCCGCAACGGCCGGGCCCTTTTGGCCGAGGGCAACTACCGCGAAGCCCTCGAACAACTCGGCTATGCATCGGACCTCGACCCGCAGAATGGGAATTACCGGGCCGAACTCGCCCACTGCCGCTATCTCTTCAACCCGCAGGCTGCCGGCCCGATCGCCATTTCGGAACTCGCAAAGGCGCTGCGAATCGACCCGAGGGCCGGTCTGGCGCACTTCTACCAGGGCGAGATCCTCAAAGCGATGGATCTCATTGAAGAGGCGAGAGAAGCGTATCGTCGCGCCATCAAACTCATGGCGCCGGACCGGCGTCCCATCGACGCGCTGCGAAGCCTCCCCCGCGAGAATTAGATCCCTCGTTACACCGGGCCTCAGACGCCCCTGGTCTTGTCCGCCGCGATGATTGAGGATATGGTGACGCCCTGAACCTGATCGGCGGGCCCCTCAGGGCGGGACCAAGCGTCACGACACCGAGGAAACCGAAGATTCACGCATCTGAGTGCTATCCGGTTATCGGAAAGGAACCCGTCGAGCCTTGAGAAAGTCCCTCTTCCCATCTTTCCACAAGCTCTCGGTCCAGGAGAGAGTTCGGACCGTTCGTGATCAGGGCCTTCTCTCGTCGCAGGACTACAGGGCCCTGCTCAACGGCGACTCGGTACTCGATGTCAATGACGCGGACAACATGATCGAGAATGTCATCGGGGTCATGGGCCTGCCTGTCGGTCTCGGCGTCAACTTCCTCATCAATGGAAAAGACTATGTCGTGCCGCTCGCCGTTGAAGAACCCTCCATCGTCGCCGCCCTCAGTTTCGCAGCCAAGACCGCACGCGCCGCGGGGGGGTTCTCGACCTCGAGCGACGACCCCATCCTCATCGGTCAGATCCAGCTGGTTGACGTGCCGAATTCGAGCAAGGCCAGGCAGATCCTCGAGCGCCGCAAGGACGATGTCCTCAACCTCGCCAACAGCCTCCATCCCCGGATGGTGGCTCGCGGGGGCGGAGCCGTCGACCTCGAGGTCGTCCTCCACCCGGCGACCAGCGATACGATGGAAATGTTCATCGTCCATCTGCTCGTCGACACCCGGGACGCAATGGGCGCCAACCTCGTCAACACGATGTGTGAGGGAGTGGCCTCATTCCTCGAGAGCCTCACCGGGGGAAAGGTCTTTCTCCGGATCCTGTCGAACCTCGCCGACAGGTCGCTGGTCAGGGCAACCGTCGAGATTCCCACCGAGGGGCTGGCCGGCAACGGATTCGACGGCGAGCAGGTCCGCGATGGGATCATCATCGCGAGCCAGTTCGCCTCCGTCGACGCCCATCGGGCCGCGACCCACAACAAGGGCATCATGAACGGCATCGATGCGGTGGCTCTGGCCACCGGCAACGACTGGAGGGCCGTCGAGGCCGGCGCCCACGCCTTTGCAGCACGCGGCACCCACTACACCTCGCTCTCGCGCTGGACCAAAACAGACGATGGCGCGCTGGTGGGCGAGCTCGAAATGCCTTTGCGGGTCGGCATCGTCGGCGGACCACTCCAGTCCAACCCATCAGTGGCCATGAACCTGCGCCTCACGCAGGTCAGATCTTCCCGAGAACTCGCCGAGGTCATGGCGACGGTGGGTCTCGCCCAAAACCTCTCCGCTCTGCGCGCCCTCGTCACCGAGGGCATCCAGCGGGGACACATGACACTCCATGCGCGGAGCGTCGCGACCGCGGCCGGCGCCACTCCCGAGATTTTCGATTCGGTGGTCGAGCGCCTCGTCGAGTCGGGCGAGATCAAGATCTGGAAGGCCGAGGAGATCATCGACCAGGTCAAGCTCACGGTGGGGCGGGCTCTGAACCAAGACGAGCGCAATCAGCTCTCCGCCGGCCATGGCAAAATCATCCTCTTCGGCGAGCACGCCGTCGTCTACGGCAGCCGCGCCATCGCCGCACCGGTGCCGTTGGCGGTTCGAGCGAGGGTGGTGGACGAAGATGAAGGCGTCTGGCTGGTCGTCCCACGGTGGGGCGTCGAACAGCGGCTGCGGATGGATCCGGAAAAGCAGCGTTCCTTCGAGAAACCGGCCGCGCTTGTGCTGCGCGAACTCGGCCTCACCGACCGCCCCATGCGGATCGAGGTCTTCTCTGAAATGCCCCGCGCCATGGGCCTCGGAGGATCGGCAGCGGTGGCGGTGGCCATCATCCGCGCCATCGATCGGCACTTCTCGCTGGAGCTCTCGGATGACGAGGTCAACAAGCTCGCCTACCAGTGTGAGTGCGTGGCACACGGAACACCATCGGGCATCGACAACACCGTCGCGACTTTCGGCCAGCCCCTGGTCTACCGTAGGGGCGATCCCCCCGAGATCCACTCGCTGCGTTTTCCCGAACCCCTCACCTTTGTCATCGGCCTGACCGGTGTTGAAAGCTTGACGGCCAAGATGGTGGCTCGGGTCCGCGATGGCCGTCACCGCAACCGCGATGTCTACGACACCATGTTCAAGGGTATCGACGCCGTCACCGGGCAGGCCCTCGACGCCATCAAACGCTTTGATCTCGAGCGCCTCGGAGAGCTCATGAATGTCTGTCAGGGTCTTCTCAACGGAATCCAGGTCTCGAGTTGGGAGCTCGAAGAGCTGATCCAGATCTCCCGCGAGAACGGCGCTCTGGGCGCCAAACTCACCGGCGGAGGTGGCGGAGGTTCGATGATCGCACTCTGCCCCGACAACGCCGCCGATGTCATGGACGCCATGCAGGACGCCGGCTACCAATCCATGGAAGTCCTCATCGGCTGATCCCGCCGGAGTCATCGGTATATCCTGCACCGATGACAGAGCGTTTCAACATTCAAGGGTCCTCTTTCACATGTCTTCACAAACGGGGTCCAACCCATCAAGATCGAATGCGTACTTCCACCTTATGAAGATGACCTCAACTCCGGCTGTTCTTGCATCGTTCTTGTGTGCATGCGTGCTCGGCGCCCTTCCAGTGACAGGGCAAATTGCCGACACGAACGAGTCGACCCTCGACTGCCCAGTGGTGGTCGTACGCGCCTACTTCGACCACCCGGACATGGTCTCCGAGGTATCCCGATGGACCGATCCCTGGGAGATCAACCGCGCCGAGGAATATCTCGTGGTGGATGTCGACGAACAGGGTCTCTTCCGACTCGAAGACGCCGGCTTCGAAGTGGTTGTGGATGACGATCTCACCGCCCTCAGGTGCGAACCTCCTCGTCGGCTGAAGGGCCAGACGGCCGGCATCGTCGGCCTGCCCTGCTATCGAACCGTCGACGAGACCTTCGCCGATGTCGAGCGCCTCGTCTCCCGCTTCCCCGACCTGGCCGAGTGGATAGATATCGGCGATCCCTGGGAGGTCCACTCGGGATGGGAGCCCGGGTTCGAGGGCGATGACCTGATGGTCCTCAAGCTTGGCAACAAGCTCACCTCGGGCGTCGGCACACCGGCTGCGCCCGACTCCAAGCCGATCATCTTCGTTCAAGGGAGCATTCACGCGCGCGAGTGCCCCGCGCCTGAACTCCTCACGCGGTTCGCCGAAGAACTCCTTGAAGGCTATGGCACCGACGCCGATGCGACCTGGCTTCTCGACGAGCACGAGATCCACCTGCTGCTCTTTCTCAATCCCGACGGACGACGTCGCGCCGAACTGGGCTCGTGGTGGCGAAAGAACGCCAACAACAACCACTGTGGGGACACCGACGACCGCGGCATCGATCTCAATCGCAACTTCGAGTTCCAGTGGAACTGTTGCGGTCTATCGAGCACCGACGGCTGCGACCAGACCTATCACGGCACCGGTGGCGCATCGGAGCCCGAGACCCGGGCGGTCCAGAACTACCTCAGATCCATCTTTCCCGATCAATGGACGCCGGATCCACCGGTCGATGCCACCGGCGTCTTCATCGACCTCCACAGCTACTCTCGCGAGATCTACTGGCCTTGGCTGCACACCTTGGCGCCCGCTCCAAACCGATCGTCGCTTACGACCCTCGGGAGGAAGCTGGCCTTCTTCAACGGCTACGAGCCCGTTGGAGCCCTCAGCGCCCTGGATGGAGCAGCCATCGATTTCGCCTATGGCGACCTCGGGGTTGCGAGTTTCCTCTTCGAACTCGGCACGGCCTTCTTCCAGGACTGCAATCGGTTCGAGACCCGAATCCTGCCGGACAACCTCAGGGCTCTCCGCTACGCCGCCAAGATCGCCCGCACGCCCTACATCACCCCATCGGGACCCGATATGACCAGCCTCGAACTCCCCGATGGTGCCAGGGTCTATGGCGGGCAGGCGCTCAGAATCGAAGGCCGAGCCGACGACTCGAAATACGAGATCATGAACGGCAGCGAACCGATCCAGGACGTGGTGGCGGTCCGGGTCTTCGTCGATCACCCGCCCTGGCATCCGAACCCCGGCCGATCGTGGCTGATGCTGCCGGCCGACGGCGCCTACGATTCCAGCTACGAGAGGGTTGAATTTGATTTCGATACAACCGGGTTCGATGCGGGTCGCCACACTCTCTTCGTCAGGGCCAAGGATGCCGCCGGCACCTGGGGTCCCGTGAGCGCCGAGTTCTTCTGGGTCGTCGGTTCCGACGGCGGGACCCGGCAACCCGGCGGCCGCGTGGCGCCCTGACCTCGTCTACAATCTACAGGTTCTCCCCTCGACGCAACGCTTGGATCGGAGCAGTGATGACGGGATCAGGTCTTCGCCGGAAAGCCAGAGAAACACCGCGAGGACTTGCGCTCGTGGTCCTGGCGGCGGGGATCGGGAGCCGCTATGGCGGTCTCAAACAGCTCGAGTCGGTGGGCCCCGGTGGCGAGACTCTGCTCGAGTACTCGATCTTCGATGCTCTGCGGGCCGGATTCGACCACATCGTGCTCGTGATCCGCCGGGAGACCGAACACGACTTCCGGGAATCACTCGGTCCCCGCCTGGCCCATCGCGTGGGCGTTTCATACGTGTTCCAGGAGATCACGGATCTTCCCGACGGCGTTTCACCACCGAAAGACCGCAGCAAACCCTGGGGAACCGGTCACGCCGTTCTCGCCGTGGAACCCGCCATCGGTGGTCCGTTCGCGGTGATCAACGCCGATGACTTTTACGGCCGCGACGCGTTCCGGGTGTTGGCCGACTTCATGAAGGCAGCCGATCCCGGATCGATCCCGACCTTCGCATTGGCGGGCTTCGAGGTCGGACCGACCCTATCCGACGCGGGGCCGGTCTCACGCGGGCTCTGTCGCGCCGGCAATGAGAGGTGGCTCGAACGGATCGTCGAAATCCTGAAACTGGCGAAGAAATCCGACGGCGGTATCTACACCGACTCATCGGGCATCGAACACGAGGTGCCTCCCGACACGCTCGTCTCCATGAACATGTGGGGATTCACACCCGAGATCTTCACCGAATTGCGGATGCGGTTTCTGAACTTTCTCCGTGACGACGCCACCACGGCCGACAGCCGGCGGGAATTTCTCATCCCCGATGCCGTTCAGGGGATGATCGTGGAGAACCGGGCGCGGGTTCGGGTCCTTCGCCACAAGGGCCGGTGGTGCGGCATCACCTTCCCG
>CBESWV010000146.1:0-9916 GCA_965533305.1 uncultured bacterium
TCGGTCGCATGCGTATCCTCGCTCCAGTCGTTCCTCGATGCGGCGCGCGCCATCGCCACCGGAGGCGCCGACGTGGCCATCGCGGCCGGGGCCGAGACGCTGTCGGATGCTCCCATCCGCTACCGGCGATCGGTGCGCAAGCGGCTCATCAAGGCGCAGAGAGCTCGCGGTCCGGGGGACTACCTGGCGCTGCTCAAGGGGCTTGGGCCGAGCGATCTGCTCCCCGAGCCGGTGGCGCTGGCCGAGTTCTCCACCGGTGAGATCATGGGCGAGAACTGTGAACGCTTGGCGAAGCGTTATGGAATCACCCGTGAGGCCCAGGACGCCTATGCCATGAGGTCGAACTACCGCGCGGCCGCGGCGACGGATTCCGGTCAGCTGAAACGACAGATCGCCCCGGTTTTCGTGCCTCCGAATGGCACGGCGGTCCGCGAGGACAATGGGATACGCGGCGACTCGACCATGGAGGGACTCGCCAAACTGCGACCCGCTTTCGATCGTCGATTCGGCACCATCACCGCGGGCAACAGCTCCTATCTCACCGATGGCGGCGCCGCGGTACTGCTCGCCTCCGAGGAGGCGGCCAAGAAGTTGGGGTTCGAAGCCGTTGCGACCCTACGGTCGGCGGCGGTTGCCGCCCTCGATCCCCTCGAGGAACTCCTGCTCGGCCCGGCATTGACGATTCCGGGGGCTCTCGATGGTGCGGGTCTCTCCCTCGGCGACATGGGGGTCGTTGAACTCCACGAGGCGTTTGCCGCCCAGGTTCTTGCGGTCGAGAAGGTGCTCGCCGACCCCGATTGGTGCCGCGATCGGCTCGGTCGGGACGAGGCCGTGGGCGCCATCGACCCGGAGCGGCTCAATGCCTGGGGAGGCTCGCTCTCGGTGGGCCACCCGTTTGGGGCGACGGGAGCGCGGCTCATCACCAACTGCTGTCAGCGGATGGTGGAGGAAAACGAGGATCTTGGGATCGTGGCCGCCTGCGCCGCGGGCGCCATCGGGATCGGGATGGTGTTCGAGCGATGAATCCTGAAAAATACCCATGTCACCCTGAGCGAGGGAGTTCGACGACCGAGTCGAAGGGTCCCCCGAGGGTAGGCAAACAGTGGCTCCCGCAAACTCACTCCGATCTTCGGGAGCTTCTTCGACTCGCTACGCTCGCTCAGAATGACATTGGTATAGGAGTTGCGGCATGACGATGATCCGCATTGAAAGACGGGACGACGGCGTTGCCGTCGTCTGGCTGGACCATTCGGAGAAACCGGTCAACACGCTCACGCCGACGGCGGTGGCGGAGTTCAACGAACTCGTGCTGCCGCTCATGGATGACGACAGCGTGCGCGCGCTGGTGGTGGCCTCCGCCAAGGAGGACACCTTCATCGCCGGGGCCGATCTCGAGGTCATCGAGGGGCTGAGCGAGGAAGAGATCTCGCAGATGTCGCGCGACGGCAACTCGCTTCTCGAAAGTATCTTCACGGGTCCGAAGCCCGTGGTGGCGGCGGTGCACGGCGCGGCCATCGGTGGCGGACTCGAGGTGGCGCTGGGGTGCCACTACATCCTCGCCTCCGATGACCCCGCCACCGTCATGTCCCAAGCTGAAGTGATGCTCGGGTTGCTGCCGGCAGGTGGTGGGACCCAGCGCTTTGTCGAGCGTACGGGACTCGCGGCTGCGTTGCCCATGCTACTGACCGGAAAACGAGTTAGGGCCAAGAAAGCCAAGCGGATGGGTTTGGTGGACGCCCTCACAACACCAGGCGGCATCGTCGAGACCGCGGCCAAAGCGGCGCTGGCCATGGCCGACGGGAAGCTGAAACGACCCGAGCGGAAGAAGAGCCTCTTGGACCGCTTGTCGGCGTTCCCTCCAGTGCGGTCGAAAATCCTGAGCGAAGCCGCAAAGCAGGTGGCCCGCCGGACGCGCGGGCTCTACCCGGCGCCACCGGCCATCCTCGATTGTGTCGAAACCGGACTCAAACGCGGCCGGCTCGCGGGGCTCGATCGAGAGTCGTACTACTTCGGCAAGCTCGCCTCCGGGATGGAGAGTCGCAATCTTGTGCGGCTCTTCCACGCGATGAACAATGCCAAGAAACCGGGCGATGGTCCGGAGCCGAAACCGGTCGATCGGCTCGCCGTGCTCGGCGCGGGCTTCATGGGCGCCGGGGTGGCATCGGTCTCTCTGGGGAAGTGCCCGGTCGTGCTCAAGGACATTTCCGACGAAGCGCTCGGGGCCGGGATTCGCACCATCGAGAAGGGACTCGTCAGCCAGGTGCGTTCGGGCGCCATCACCCGGCGCGAGGCCGAGCGTCGGCGGTCCGCGCTGCTGGCGACAACCAACAATGCTGACCTGGCGAATGCCGATCTCGTCATCGAAGCGGTCTTCGAGGATCTCGATCTCAAGCGGCGGGTGGTCGCGGAGGTCGAGGAGCAGATCGCACCGGACGCGGTGCTGGCGTCCAACACCTCGGCGCTTCCCATCGCCAGGATCGCCGAGGGCGCAAAACACCCGGAACGGATTCTGGGGATGCACTATTTCTCGCCGGTGCCGAAGATGCCGCTGCTCGAGATCGTGGTAGCCGAAACCACCGCCGACTGGGCAACGGCGATGGCGCGTGACTTTGGAATCACCCAGGGCAAGACCTGCATCGTCGTCAAGGACGGGCCCGGTTTCTACACAACGAGGATTCTCGCGCCCTATCTCAACGAGGCGGTGGTGCTGCTCGAGGAGGGCGCGAAGATCGAGGACCTCGATCGGGTCATGAAGGACTTCGGCTACCCGGTGGGTCCGGTGGCGCTCATGGATGAGGTGGGGATCGATGTCGGCGCCCACGTCGCGGCCGATCTCGGCGACGCCTTCGCCGAACGCGGACTGGGTTCGTCGGACGCTCTGCCCAAGATGTATGAGGCGGGCTTCGAGGGGCGCAAGAACGGCAAGGGGTTCTATCTCTATCCCAAGAAGAAGAAAAAGGGACCGCGACAGGTCAACGATGCGGTCTATCGGTTCTTTGGCGGTCCCGATCGCCGAAGGATCGCCGCTGAGGAGATCCGCAACCGGATGGCGCTGCTCATGGTTAATGAGGCCGTTCACTGCCTCGATGAGGGTGTCATCGCCTCAGCCGAGGACGGCGATCTCGGAGCCATCCTGGGACTCGGTTTCCCACCATTCCGCGGGGGGCCGTTCAGGTACGTGGATCACGAGGGCGCCGCGGCCATCATCAAGCGGATGGAGGAAATGACCCAACGCCACGGCCCTCGTTTCCAGCCCGCCAGCAGCCTCCGGGAATTGGCGAACACCGGTGGGCGGTTCTACCCGGAGGGGAGATGAGACGCGACCTTTGTGGTTCTTTCGCTCCGGGAAACGCGATGGGAGCGGTGCCAGGCACCTTTTTGCGGCGAAAAGAGAGCCAGGCACCGAGCCCGCGTGCTGAGCAGCCGACTCCGTACCTGGGGCGAGTGTCCCATAGGAAAGGGAAGGGGCATCGCACCGCTGAAGATTGAAACACGAAGATCACGAAGACCCACAAAGGAACCACAAGGTCATTTTCTGAGCCATCGCAGGTACCATCTGATGCGATTGGATACCATGGGTATTCGGACGATCTCGATTGGAAATGCGATGCTTTGTGGCGCCTTGGTGGGTCTTTGTGTGCTTTGTGTTTCAAATTGCGATGCAATGTGTTCTTGAGCACTCGTCACGTACCTTCAAGGGACGCGGTCACGCGGTGCTTCCAAGGAGCAGAACAACATGACGACTGATCAACCACTTCCTCTCGAGGGCATCATGGTTCTCGACGTGTCGCGGTTGCTGCCGGGTGGGATTCTGGCTCGGCAGTTGCTCGATCTCGGCGCGCGACTGATCAAGATCGAGGAACCGGGCGTGGGTGACCCCATGCGAATGGTGCCGCCGGTGATGGGTGGAGTCGGGATCGGCTTTGCCGCTCTGCTGCGGGGCGCGGAGTCCGTCTGCCTCGATCTGACGACCTCTGAGGGGCAGGAGCAGCTGCGTCGACTGGCCTCGCGCGTCGATGTGCTGGTCGAGAGCTTCCGACCCGGCACCATGACCCAATGGGGTCTGGGCTATGACCAACTGACCGAGGCCAACCCGAGGCTCGTGTGGTGCTCACTCTCGTCTTTCGGCCGCGGCGAGGCGGTACGTCACCGGTTGGCCCACGACCTCAACCTGATCGCACTCACCGGCGCCCTCGCGGCCATGGGGCCGGAGCAACCGAGAATCCAGCTCGCCGATGTCGGCGCCGGGATGCTGGCGGCCTCGTCGATTCTGGCGGCGTTGCTGCGGCGCGAGAGGAGCGGACGAGGCGCCCGGGTCGATCAGCCCCTCATCACGGGCTCCCTGCCCTTTGTGACGTGGCGTTGGGCCGAGGCCGCCGCGGGTCGCGAACAGGTCGTGGATCTTCTTCTTGGGGGGGCCTGTCCGTGCTACCGCACCTACCGCTGTCGGGGTGGGGATCTCATCGCGGTGTCGGCGCTCGAACCCAAATTCTGGCTCGGTTTTGTCAGCATGCTCGGTGTCGAGGATATCGACAGCGCAGGTTTCGCCGTGGGTGCAGAGGGTGAAGCTGTGGTCGCGCGGGTCGAAGAGATCCTCGCACGCCATGGACGCGACCATTGGCTTGATCTGGCCGTGAAACGAGGTCTTCCGTTGAGCGCGGTGCATCCCGCGGATTTGGCCGCCGGTGATCCGCTGTTTGCAGACGCAGGCCTCCTTGAAGATCTGGCGCTTTCGGATGACGAGACCATCACCGGGGTGGGACCCTGGCTGCCCGACGTGGGCCGGACGCCCCCACGAGCCGCACCTGCCCTCGGCGAGCACACCGACGCGGTGCTCAAACAGTTGTGATGGCCCGGCTTAAGGTGGGCCTTGGCCCACCTTAAGAGCTCTCCCGGACTCCCAGCGTCCAGAGCAATCGAACCATGGTCTCTGAAGCCGCCACGGCCACGGACGTTGCTCCTGTCATCGGTTGCGATGACAATCTGTGTCTGTCCGTGTGATCTGTGGGCGGCGCTCCGTGCGATGCTCCCATCCAGCATCCAGCATCGCGCCGCTATACTCCAACCATGCAACGCGCTCTGCCCTGGACCCTTGCCGCCCTTGCCGGGACGGTGCTGGCTCTGGCCATGCCCGGCCCCGGGCTTTGGCCGTTGGTGTTCGTCTTTCCCGGTCTTCTGCTCGAGAGCCTCGAGCGTGGTGCGGGGCGGTGGCGTCCGTGGTTTCTCGGTTGGGTCGCGGGATCGGTGCACTGGTTCGTGGCGACCTTCTGGGTCTTCGATGTGATGCACCACTATGGCGGCCTTCCGGTGCCGGCCGCGACCGCGTCGCTGGTGGGGATGGCCCTCTATCTCGGGATTGTTTGGGCCGTCATCGCAGGAGTCGTGTCCTGGGTGCCCTCGGTCTGGCGGATCTGGTTCTTCCCGGTGGCCTGGGTGGCCATCGATGGGCTCCGCCGCTTTCAGCCCTATCAGTTTCCATGGAATGACCTCGCCGCTACCGTGGCCCACCAGCCGGCGCTCCTCGACTCGACTGCCGTGTGGGGCGCATCGGGACTCGGGTGGGCTCTGGCCGGCATCGGAGCTGGTTTGTGGGGAGTTACCAGGCCTGGCTGGAGACCGGCGGCGACCGCGCTGCTCATCGCCGCGGTGGCAGGAACCATCACCTCCATGACCCTCGCGCCTCAGCCGAAGGTATTGGGAACTCCACTCAGGGTCGCGGTGCTCCAACCGGGAACGTCTCTGGAAGAAAAGTGGGACCCAGGCGAGTGGCAGGAGATCTCCGATCGGGTGTGGTCCATGACGCGCCAGGCGGCAGATGCGGGCGCTGGGGTGGTTCTCTGGCCAGAGAGTGCGGTGCCGTTCCGGATCGACACCGACGAAACCTATCGCAGGATCGTCACCGAACTCGCGGCTGATCTCGACATTCAGATCGTTCTGAATTCCATCGGTGGGTTCGACGACGGGAGATTTACCAACTCCGCCTATCTCGTCACCGCAGACGGCATTTCACCGGTTCGATACGACAAGGTGCACCTGGTGCCCTTCGGCGAGTACGTCCCTCCCTGGGCCGAAATGGTCACCACCGACGCGTTGGTCCGAGAAGTGGGGCGGTTCACTCCCGGTGACGCAGTGACGCTCCTACCGTCGGCCGTTCCCCTCGGCGTTTCCATCTGCTACGAGGTTGTCTTTGCGAGCCACAGCGCCGCCGCCGTGCGGAATGGGGCTGAAATCCTGGTCACGCTGACCAACGACGGCTGGTATGGTCACAGCTGGGCGCCGGACCAGCATTTCGCACAGGTGCGATTGCGCGCCGCCGAGAATCGTCGGTGGTTTGCCAGGGCGGCCCTGACCGGGATCTCCGGGTTCGTCGATCCGTACGGCAGGGTGTCGGAAAGCCTCGAGGTTGGTGAACAGGGATTCCTCGTTGCGGACCTCGCGCCGATCCCTACCCTGACACCCCGAGCACGATGGGGTGACTGGTGGGCCGTGTTATGCGCCGTTGCGGCGGTGGGATTGCTCATCGGGGCGCGCGCTCGGTCGAGTTCTTTGGAAAGAGAACGGGCACCGGAATGACACGCGATAGACAGCCGCGCACCCTACCTCACGCCGCTGTGGACGATCGGGAGGGGTTTGCTCCGATTTCTTTGCCGCGCCGCCGGGTTCGTGGGTGGCGCCGATGGCTGTTTCGCATCGCAGCCATGGTCCTCGTTCCCGCCGTCCTCGTAGTGATGATCTCGCTATCCATCCGAGTGCTTGGGTTTGGATATTCCGCAAATGCCATCGTAACCCGCGAGATCGGCGGACGCTTGATGCGCTGCGACAACCCAGACTTCGGTCGCGGGCTGTTTCCTCCGCATCTTCGGTCGAACCTGAGGCCGTTTGTCTTTCCGGCGGAGAAGGCGCCGAACACCTATCGCGTTTTCGTTTTGGGATCTTCTGCTGCTCTGGGGAGTCCGGATTACGCCTACGGTTTTGGCCGTATCTTGCATTGCATGTTGAGCGACAGGTTTCCAGATACCAAGATCGAGGTCGTGACCGTGGCGATGACCGCGATCAACTCCCACGTGGTTCTGCCCATAGCGAAAGAGTGTGCCCGCCACGAGCCGGACCTTTTCATCGTCTACCTGGGAAACAACGAAGTGGTCGGACCCTACGGCCCCGGCACGGTCCTATCCCGACTTCCCCACCGATCGTCGGCCGTTCAGATGAGAATCGCGCTCTCGTCGACCAGAATCGGTCAGCTCTTCGAGCGGCTGACGCGTTGGATTGCGGCCTCGCCGGAGATGCCGATGACTCGGCAGGCGTCCCTCCTTTTTCTCGATAATCTGGTTCGCTCCGGCGCACCCGGTTTGGATTCGGTTTATTCACACTTCGCCGAGAATCTCGCGGACATCCGAGACGCCGGCCTTGCGGCGGGCGCCAAGGTCATCTTGTGCACCGTGGCAAGCAACCTGAGGGATTGTCCACCCTTTGCTCCGCAACATCGGCTGGGGCTCTCAGCAGCGGACCAGGATCAGTGGGATCGGGTCTATTCTGAAGGCGAGGCCTACGAGACGGTGGGAGACTTTGCGCAGGCTGCTGAACGCTACATGGCCGCCGTTGAAATCGATGACCAACATGCCGACCTCCAGTATCGCCTGGCTCGTTGTCTCTGGAGCCTCGGGAATTATCAACGGGCTCGAGAACGGTACATTGCGGCGCGCAACCTGGACGCCCTGCGCTTCCGGGCCGATACACAAATCAACCAGGTCATCCGTTCGGTCGCAGAAGAGAAACCCGGACCGAATGTTCGTCTTGCGGATGTAGTTGCCGCCGTAGCGGATCGCAGCCCTCATCAGATTCCCGGCGACGAGTTCTTTTATGAGCACGTACATTTCACTTTCAAGGGGAACTATTTGCTCGCCAGTACGGCCATCGAGCATGTTGACGAGATGGTCGCGGAACGTTATCCGCGCGCACGCCGCACCGGCGGAGTTCTGACCGAGGAAGAGTGCGCAAACCTCTTGGCGTATACGGGGTGGGACCGTCGGAGGATCACCGGTAATGTACTGCAGGCACATATCAGCGGCCCACCGTTTTCGGGGCAGATCTACCATGAGGAAAGGGTGAAAAGACTGGGGAATCAGTTTCGCGAGCTCAACGTGTATACGCGCCCGGGGGCCTTGGGGGACGCTGCGACGCAATACCGAAACGCAATTCAACAGTATCCGTCAGACTGGGAGCTGCGTTGGAGATTCAGCGGTTTCCTGGCGGGTGGTCTGAAGGAATACCCGGAATCCGTGGCCCAGATGAAAAAAGCAGCCGAATATTATCCGGACTTCCGTCTCTTGAGTCAGCTTGGGAACGGGATTCGAATTCTGGGCGATCTCGAGGAGGCCGAAGCAGTGTATCGCCAGAGCCTGAAGATTACTTCTTCACCGGCTGCTCACTTCGGCCTCGGGAGAGTGCTCCGCGCCAAGGGGGATCTGGATGGCGCGATCAAGCAGTTCAGGCGGGCGGTAAAGGTCCCATTTTCAGGGTCTAAGGCTGCATTTCTGGCCTTGGCTAATTCGCTGCGAGAAGCGGGAAAAACCAACGAGGCGATGATGACCCTTCGCAAGGGAATTCAAACGCTTCCGGAGGCAGCGACAGCATTGTTCCATTTTCGTCTGGCGCTCTTGTTGGATCAGCGGGGGAACACGGAAGAGGCCGTGGTTGAGTTGCGCGAAGCCCTGAGGATACTGCCGAGCACGGGTCATCCGGACCATGCGAGGTTCCGTAAGAAGCTCGACGAACTGGTGAGCAAGAACTCTGCGCCATCGAGGGCACTCCGTGCGCAATGATCCGGAAGGTAGCGGTTCGGTTGATTGTTGAGTACAATACGCCCGCCCGACGGGGTGCGAAACCGGGGGACACCATGCTCGACGAACTGATCCTGAAAGCCGATGCCGAGTTCGAGCGCGTCAAGCGCCTCCGGGGGTATCTTTGACCTCGAGGCACTGACGGCGCAGCTCGCCGAGACCGACGAAGAGGCGCAGGATCCTGAAATCTGGGCGGACCAGAATCGCGCGAAGACGGTCATGCGACGGCGAGCCGATCTCCAACAACAGATGGCGACGGCCGAGACCCTGAGCGAGGCCGGCGACGAGTTGGAGGTCCTCGCCGAGATGGCCCGCGATGGCGACGAAGGGGTCGATGCCGAACTCAAGACCGTCCTCAACCGGCTCATCCCGGAGCTCAACCGCATCGAACTCACCGCCAAGATGACCGGCGAGCACGACACCGCCAACGCCTTCATCGAGATCCACCCGGGCGCCGGGGGCACCGAGTCGGCCGACTGGGCGCAGATGCTCCTTCGGCTCTACCTCCGCTGGTGTGAACGCCAGGGGTTCGATGTCGAGATCATCGACCAGCAGCCGGCGGAAGAAGCCGGGATCAAGAACGCCGTCCTGCTGGCCAAGGGCTCGTATGCCTATGGCAACCTCAAATCCGAAAACGGTGTCCACCGGCTGGTGAGGATCTCGCCCTTCGATCAACAGTCGCGGCGCCACACCTCTTTTGCTTCGGTTCACGTCTATCCCGAGATCGACGATGACATCGACTTCGAGATCCCCGAAAAGGACGTCCGGATCGACCGCTACTGTTCTTCCGGCCCTGGTGGGCAGGGTGTCAACACGACGTACTCCGCGGTGCGCGTTGTGCACGAGCCGACCGGTGTTATCGTCACGTGTCAGAACGAGCGGTCACAGATCAAGAATCTGGCGAGCGCCATGAAGGTGCTCAAGGCGCGTCTCTTCGAGCTCGAGATCCAGAAGCGCGAGGAGAAGCTCGACAAGCTCAAGGGCCCCAAGAAGGACAATTCCTGGGGCAGTCAGATCCGCTCGTATGTTCTCCAGCCCTACCGGATGGTCAAGGATCTGCGAACCGGACATGAGGT
>CBESWV010000147.1:0-9905 GCA_965533305.1 uncultured bacterium
TCATCGATGAGGGCGCCGCCCTCGCCGAAGACCCGAACGATTTCGTCTCCCAGCAACCACCGCCCGAGATAGATGTCGTGGTACATCGAATCGAGGATCAGGCCGCCGCTGACCTCGAGATCGGCGAATGCCACCGGCGGTGGGTTCATATCGCCGCTGAGCGAGCGGTAGAGGACGGGCTTTCCGATCCCTCCCGCATCGATGACACGCTTGGCTTCGATATATCCCGCATCGAACCGACGGGAGTGACCGAGCATGAGCTTGACGCCCGCGGCTCGAGCCGCCTGCGATGCGCGGCCGCAATCTTCGAGACTGAGACCGAGCGGCTTCTCGCACAGGATGTGCAGACCGGCCGCGGCGCAGTCCTCGACATTGGTCACATGGGCCGATGTGCTGCTGGAGATGACAACCCCGTCAAGGGTTTCTGCCTCGAGCAGTGCATCAAGATTGTCGTACACGGACACGGCGCCGCAGCGCCGGCGGACCTCAGCGGCCCGCTCGGCACTGGACGTCGTCACGGCGACGAGGTGCGCACCCCTGATGCGGTAATGGAGATTCTCCGCATGGGTCTGACCCATCCGGCCCGCTCCAACCACGGCCATGCGCAAATCGTTCACCGTTCTTCCTCTCCTGATCTCGTCATTCAGTTGGGTTTGACGAGAATCTTGCCGTCGGTCCGGTCGGTGGATTTGGCGATGGCTTTCAAGGTGTCGTCGAGGCCATAGCGGGCGGTGATGATCGGGCTCAGATCGATGCGACCGGAAGCGACCATGCGGATGACATTGGGGAAGGTCTCGTGACCCGAGTGACCCTGGGCGCCGAACGCCTGAGCGCGACGAACCTGGAAGGCTTCCAGATACATCGGCACTCGCTTGGCCGCACGACCGATCTGAATGACCTTGCTGTTGATCGCCAGGGCCTTTTCCATCTCCGGAATCGTCAGGTGGGGAACACCGGCAGCCTCGACGTGGAAGTCAAAACCGGCGCCGTCGCTGTGCTCCATGAGCACCTCGCCGGGGCTGACCTCACGCGGGTCGTAGCAGAAGTCCGCACCGACCGCCTTGGCGAGCTCGATCCGCGGCTTCGAAACCTCGAAGGCAACGATTTTGCCCGCACCCGCCGCCTTGGCGAGTGCAATCGCGGCCAAACCGATGGACCCGGCGCCGAAAATCGTCACGAAATGACCCGGGCGGAACCCGCCGCCACGCTCGAACATTCCGTTGTACGCGACACAGGTGGGTTCGGTGAGGGCTGCGAGCTCGTAGGCCTTCTCTTCGCTGCCGACTCTCTCGGCGATGGCGTCGATCTTCCAGCAGAACTTCTCGTCCACCGCGATGTAGTTGGCAAAGGCGCCCGGTATGGTGAACCCGATCTCCTCGAGATTGGTGCAGTGGTTGGGATAACCGTTGCGGCACGGAATGCATCGGCCGCACCAGATCATCTCCTCCACGGTGACCATGTCGCCGTTGGTGAGCAGGGTGACATCCTTACCGATCTCCACGACCTTGGCCGAGAACTCGTGGCCGAGGATGGTGGCGAACTTTGTCAGGCCCGGGTAGAGGATGTAGTTGTCGTCATCGGTTTCATAGAAGTGCATGTCCGAGCCACAGACGCCGCAGGCCTGGATTTCGAGGAGAACTTCCTTGGGACCGGGCTTTGGATCGGGCCAGGGTCTGACTTCCAGGGTCGGGTTTCTCCAGATGTCGTTGCCACTGATGGCTTTGCCGGTCTTCTTTTCCCAATCCGAGACCTCATAACCTGGTTTGGGATCCCACTTCGCGTCAAGTACGAGACCTTTCATAACAAACCTCCGTCGAATTTCTTTCGGCGCCGCTTGAGTCTCGCGGCACCGTGTGTTTCCGCACCTAAACCGAGAGAGCTACCCCCCGGTACTTCTGTTCCATTAGAGCAACGATCTCTTCACGGCTTCTGCGAATCGGCCCGGGAACCGCCACCTTCAAGCTCGTGACCGCGGCCGACCACCGAAGGGCCTCTTCGGGCGGGTGTTCCAACCGGGCCGCAACATAGGAGCCGACACAGGTGTCGCCCCGGCCGCTGCGTCCGAGCATGGATTCCGCGTGAAAGTCAGCCTCGAAGAACTGCCCCTCTGCGAGCAAAACGATTCCATCGCGGTGGGTGATGATGACTTCGCGAGATCCGAGTGCGGCCAGAGCCCGGGCCGCCTGCCTGATGTCCGACTCTCCGGTTATGGACTCAGCCTCAACGGCGTCGGCCTTGAGGATGTCCACCAACGGCAGAATCACGTGCCGCTCCGGCCATTCGGTATGTTCGAGACGGCCGTCGGGATGGCGGATCCTGATAAAGCCCTGGGCATCGGCACTGATCAGCGCATCCTTCCTGCGAAGCTCCTGGACGACTTCGAGGGGAACCTCACCCTGGATCGATGGACTGATCACAAAGGCCTTTGAATCGACTTCTCGAACCTGTTCCACGGTGAAAGCGCCCGCGGTGTCCGCAACGGTGAGGGTCCTTTCATCGGGGTTGTCCGAAGGGTACTCGAGACGCATGAGGGTCGAGCTCGGGGTCGCGGTGGCGAAGACCGTGATCCCCACCTCCTCGAGGGCCCGGACCACGTGAAAATCCTCAAGCGCCAGTCGCATGATCGCCGCGACCTTTCGGCCGAGAGCGAGCGCCGCGTTGGCCGAGTAGTTGACCCCGCCACCGTCGGCGTGGGTGGTGCCCGCGGCCGTGACGATGGTGTCCTTGGTGTAGTTGCCGATGGTGGTGACGTCGAATCGAGCGTCTTGCTTGGTCATGTATTCCTCAATCTCAGTCTCTGACTTGAACCCGCCACAGCGAAGTGGCCAAGATGAACGAGACGACGGACATGCCGATCCAGAACAGAATTGCCGCGGAGAAATCGTAGTGACGGACGCCGTCGACCATGGTCACCCCGTTCTCAATCAGATGGCCGCTGATCTGATCCTGAAGGGCGGCGCCGATATAGGAGAAGACCCCGATAAAGCCCATGGCCGCGCCGGCCGCCCGTTTGGGTGCGATATCGAGGGCGAAGAGGCCCCCGAGCGAGGTCACGAGCCCGGTCAGTCCGAAGCCATAGATAAAGAACGCCGCGGTCATGAAGAGCGGTTTGCCGGGAGGTCCGAAGAAGACCATCAGCAATCCCACGATCTCCATGGCGGCGAAGATCATATTGGTCGGTGGGCGTCGGGCGTTGAAGACCTTGTCCGATGTGTAGCCGAAAGCCAATGCGCCGAGAATCCCGGCGATGGTGTTGACCGAGATGACGCTGCCCGCCTGCATCAGGGTGTAGCCCTTGGCCTCCTGGAGATAGAGCACGCCCCAACTGTTGATGGCGTACCGGGTGACATAGATCGACGCGCTCGCCATCGCCAGCACCCAGATCGCCGGAATCTTGAGGATCGTCTTCTGGACGGCCCAGGTGCTCTCTTCGGCCTCGGTCGTAGCGGCCGATTCACCACTGTGGTCGTTCTTCCAATCGGCCACGGGCGGGAGACCCATGGTCTGCGGCCGATCCTGCATGTAGATATAGAGCAGGCCCGCAACCACGATGCACAAAACACCCGGGCCCCAGAACCCGGCACGCCAGCCCCACAGCGTGACGAGGGCGGCGACGCCGACAAAGGTGAGCCCTTCGCCGATGGCGTGAGCCGTGCTCCAGATCCCGTACATCCGCCCCCGCTCGCTGTTTGAGAACCAGTTGGCCATGGCCACGGCGCCCGATGGCGCGCCGAAACCCTGGAACCAGCCGTTGAGGGCCCAGAGCAACACCGAGAGCCACAGGATCGTGGAGAACCCCATCCCAATGTTGAGGAACGCCGAAATCAGCACCCCGAAGGCGAAGAAGATCTTGAGGTTCATGTGATCGGCGAGGAAGCCGTTGGTGAGCTTGCCGAAGGCGTAGGTGTAGAACAGCGCCGAGCCGATGATGCCGAGCTCGACCGGGGTGAAGATCCCACCGTCGATGAGCGGCTTCTTGACCATGGAGAGCGCCAGGCGGCAGGTGTAGACCACTCCGTAGCCGATGGTGATCGCCAACATGATCCGCAGCCGGTGGCGCTTGTAAAGCGTATCGATCCGAGTCTTGTCGGTGAGCGGCGCTTTGGGCTCGCCGGTCCGGAAGATGCTGGCGAAATTCATGGGGCCTCCACCTTGATCGGTCGGTTCTCGGCCATGGAGCGGGAAGCCGCGATGCCGATCAGGACCGACATGAGCCCGTCGGTGCCGCCCGCCGCCGGTTGAAGATCGTCACGGATCCCGGCAAAGAACGACTCGAGCTCGGCGACAAACGATGCCTGGTAGCGCTCGAGGAAGAAGTACAGAGGTTTGTCGGAGCGAACACCGGCGTTGGTGCTCACCGTCACACGGTTGGCGGTCTCGTTGACCGCCTCGGCGCTGCCGCCCGTGCCGAAGACCTCGACCCGCTGGTCATAGCCGTAGACCGCCTGGCGGCTGTTCTCGATCACCGCGATGGCGCCGTTGGCCATCCTGAGGGTGGTGACCGCGGTGTCCACATCGCCCGCCTCACCGATGGCCGGGTCGATGAGGACGGCCCCGCAGGCAAATACCTCTTCGACCTCACTGCCGGTGAGGAACCGAACCATATCGAAGTCGTGGATGGTCATGTCGAGGAAGATGCCGCCCGAGGTCTTGACATAGTCCACTGGCGGCGCCTCCGGATCCCGCGAGGTGATCTTGACGAGATGGATCTCACCCACGTCGCCGTCAATCACGGCCTGTCGTACACGCGCGAAGGTCGGGTCGAAGCGCCGGTTGAAACCGACCTGCAGCTTGACCCCGCTGTCGGCGACGATTCCGATGGTGCGGCGGATGCGCTCGGGATCGAGATCAATGGGCTTCTCGCAGAAGACGTGTTTCCCCTTCTTGGCCGCCCGTTCGGTGAGATCGGCGTGGGTCGGGGTCGGTGAGCAGACGAGCACGGCCTCGATCTCGTCGTCCTCGAGGATCAGCTCCGGGTCTTTCCCGGTGATGACCGGCGAGGGCGGCCACGAGGAAAAATCGACATAGGGATCGGTGACGGCTTTGAGCGTGATCCCCGCCATCCGCAGGAGGTTGTTCCCGTGGACCTGGCCGATTCTCCCGGCGCCGAGGATTCCCACCGTGATCTGTCTCATTGGTCTGATCCTTCTGTATCAGTAACTATTCTTGTTAGGTCTTAGAGCGAGCCGGAGGCTGGACCCCTCCAAAGGGGGTCGGAGGGTATCCAGCCTCCGAACTTCCCGAATGTACTCAGTTCACGACGTTGTTACAGATCGAACCTCACACCCAGGGTCGCCCACCAGTCGTAGAACTCCTGCTGGCGGATTCGGTTGGGGGTGTTCTCGTATGCCGTGTACGGCTCGTTGGTGATGTTGATGACTTCCATAACGATGCTGAACTTCTTGGAGGCCTGCACCCGGAACAGGAAGTCGAGCTGGGCGTGGTTGTCGACATAGATGTCTTCTTCCGGATCCCCACCGACCTCGATCAGTTTCTTGCCGTTGTAGTTGTATGAGAGACGCGTGGTGATGCCGTACTTCTCGTAGACCAGCGCAAGGTTGCCGATTTGGTCCGACTGGCCGGGAAGCGAAGTGGAATCGCGGTCCGGATATTTTGCATCGGAATCGACATAGGTGTAGTTGGCATAGAGCCCGAGGCCGCCCCAACCACCCTTCCAGTTGGTGAACTGGTTCTGGAAGGCGAGTTCGATACCGGTCAGAGTGCCCTTGTCACCGTTGCGCGGTTGGGTGATTTCAACGTCCTCGCCATCGATGACGTCGTCTTCCTGGAAGATATAGATGTAATCGGTCAGGTCCTTGTAGAAGACACCCGCCGAGATGATGCCGACGGGTTGCAGGTATTTCTCCCACATAAGGTCGACGTTCCACGCAGTGGTGACGTTGAGATCGGCGTTGCCGAGCTCGACCTCGCCGTCCTCGAGGTTGGCGAACCGCCATGGCGCCGCGTCCTCGAAATTAGGCCGTGCCAAGGTGCGGGTGAGAGCGGCGCGGAGCTGTGAATCCTCACTCGTCTTGTAGATGAAGTGGAACTGGGGCAGCCATTCGGTGTAGTTCTTGTCGCCGTTGACCGGCAACAGGGATACGGGATCGCCCTCCTCGTCGAGGATCAGCTCGTATGCGGTGTATTCGCTCTTGGTGCTCTCGACTCGAACGCCTGCCATGAGAGTCGTCTTCGCGCCGAAAAGGAACTCGCCCAGAGCGTATGCCGCGAGGGTGTCTTCCGAAACCTCGAAGTCGGCGAGGTCCTCTTCCAGATTTCTCTCGGACTCGAGGAGTCCGCTTGCACCCAGCTCCCTCATGAGGCGGGGGTCGAAGAACGGAACGATCTGGTTGCCGTAGGTCCCGCCGAAGAACGGGGTCTCGGATGTCCAGTTGCTCAAGTAGTCGACCATATTCAGATCGTCGTCCGCCTCGAGGTCATAGACCTCATAGTCCTGTTCCTTGGTTTTGGTCCGGTATTTGGCGCCCACCTTCCACAACCCGGAGAATCCCGCGTTCTTGTAGAAGCCCTTGGTCAGGTTGATGGCGCCGACGATGTCCTCTTCGGTGGATATCTTGGACTGGTCCTCGATGTCCTTGAACCAGAACTGATCGGCACTTTCGTTGAGCGGGTTGGCCTGGATGTTGTTCGGATCGATGTGATCGGCGCTGACGTTGGGATCGAAGACCACATCTTCCATCTCAAAGGCGGAGGTGTACTGGTTCGGTGTCTCCTCCTGTGCTTTGTTCCACATCACACGATAGTCGAGGACAAAGGACTCACCGATGTTGTTCTCACCGCCGAAGGTGAATGAGTAGATATCGGATGTCTGCGTCCGGTCCTTGATGTCACGGACGAGCTCTTCGTCGCCGACCTTGTTTCTTTTGCGGCGCCTCAGCTCGGTGTCCTCGTAGTTGGTCACCAGACCCCGCAGATAGTAGTTGGAACGCTGGGTCGCCCGGAAGTCGAGATCGAAGGTCAGACCGTAGCGTTTCCTCTGCGTGGTGTAGTCGCGGAACTGGAGCTCATCGAGATCGCCGTCGTCGTACTCCGGCTCGATGTTGTCGGCGCCTCTCTTGGTGTCGCTTCCGCTGATGGAAAACAAGAGACCCCAGTCTTTCGATTCGCCGAATCGGTTGCCGAAGGTGAAGCTTCCGTTCGGGGCCGTTTCTTCCATGAGCGCGCTGTAGCCCACACCGAGCGCGGCCGAGAGGCGCAACTCTTCGGGGGCTCGGAGGGTCACCAGGTCGACGGTGCCGCCGATGGAGTCGCCGTCCATGTCGGGCCGCAGGGCCTTCGAGACCACGATGGAACCGAGAAGGTCAGCCGGAATGGTATCGAGCGCAACGTTTCGGACACCGGCTTCAGGCGACGGGATGCGCTCGCCGTTGACGGTGGTTGAGTTGAGCCTGGCCTCGGTGCCGCGAATGATGATGTAGCGGCCCTCACCCATGTCGCGATTCAGGCTGACGCCCGGGATCCGCTGGGTCGCCTCGGCCGCGTTCTTGTCCGGGAAACGACCGATCTGATCGCCGGACACTATGTTCGTGATATTGACCGAGTTCATCTGTGTATTAAGGGCTTTGGCCTGGCCTTCGAGAAGTGGCGAACCACGAACTTCAATTTCGCCGCCATAGGCGAGCGTCATATCCTGGCTCACCGGCTCGCCGGCCACAACCGTCACATCGGCGGTGGCGCTCTGCAACCCGAGGTAGCTGAACGTCAGGGTGTGGTCGCCGACGGGTACCGGCGCCAACCGGTATGAGCCGTCAAGCCCGGTGACACCAACGATGTTGGTTCCATCCACGCTGACGCTGACTTCGGATACGACGTTGCCCGCGGGGCCCATCACCGTTCCATAGATGACACCGGTACCATCCTGGGCGGAAACAATGCCAGGGGCCACCGCCATTCCAATAAACAGTGCCAAAAGAGCCAGATACCTGAGTGCCTTCATGGACGCCATTGCTTCCCCCTTATCTCAATTCGGTCAGAAAATGTTAAACGAAGGTGTCCCGCCAACGCGGCCCCCTCCCCCGGTGCGGAAAACTCGGAATCACTTTCACAAATCCGGAAAAACCCGCACTTTTCACCAGAGGTCTGAGTTCCCCGGTATGAACTGCGGGTCAAAACTGCGGATTGTTGCTTCTGCGGCTGCATCGACATCCTTTTTGGAACGTTCCAGGTTGCAATCTTCCGTTCCAAGCGCTATATTTTGGAACGTTCCAAAAAGGAACATATAACTCGGATCGGCGGAAGTCAAGTGGCACCACGAGGAAACGCAGGCAGACCGGGACCGCAGGCCATGCCGACAATCCTTGATGTCGCCCGAAGAGCCGGCGTCTCAAAATCACTGGTGTCCATGGTGACCCGCGGAGAGACTGGTGTCAGCAGGGAAAAACGCGCCGCGATCCTCAGGGCCATCGATGATCTCGGCTATCGGCCCAATGCCATGGCTCAGGGTCTGGTCATGCGCCAGACCCGCATCCTCGGAATCATGGTTTCCGATCTCCAGAACCCGTTCTTTGCCGCGGTGATCTCCGGGGTCCAAGAGCGGGCCGAGGGTCTTGGATTTCGAGTCCTCATCACCACCGGTGATCGCACCCCGAGTGTCGAGGAAAGCGCCATCGAGAACCTGCTCCAGCTCAGGGTCGACGGTCTGATCCTCGCCTCACCGCGCGTCGATGACAAGGTCATCGCTCAAGCCAGTCGATCGGTTCCCGTTGTCATCCTCAACCGCAACACCGCGGATGACACCAGCGACAGCGTCACCAACGACAATATCGCCGGCACCCACCTCGCGGTCGAGCACCTTGTCAGCTTCGGCCACCGCCGCATCGCATTTATCGAGGGCGGAGCCGGCGCCGGCGCCCGGAGCCGTTACGAAGGATTTCTCCGCGCCATGTTCGACTTCGGCCTCGAGGACGAGATCGTCACGGTCGAGGGCCGGCATACCGAGGAGGGCGGCTATCAAGGCGCCATGGAGCTCCTCAAGATGAGGATCCTCCCGACCGCGGTTTTCGCGTCGAACGACCTCTGCGCCATCGGCGCCATGAACGCCTTCGAAGAAGCCGGACTGAGCATCCCCGACGATCTTTCGCTCGTCGGTTACGACAACAACCGTATGGCGGCGATGCGACACATCTCGCTGACCACCATCGACCAGCCCGGAGACGACATGGGTCGCTCGGCGGTCGAGCGCCTTGCGGAACGGATCGACGGGGACCGGGCCGAACCGAGCCACGACGTCGTCACGCCCAGCCTTGTAGTGCGTTCTACGACAGGTCCTCCACGTTATGAAAGAGAGTCATAATTAACTCGATTAAACTAATTGACAAGCAACGGCATCTCTCAATGCAGCAAGTGAGAAGAAGGAGAACACATGAATCCGAACACCGCATCGACGATCAAGAATCCCGCCCTGAGCGTAACCGTGATCCTCTTGATCATGTTCCTGGTGTCCTGTTCCGGGTCGGAAGTTCCGGCCCCGGACCCGGCCCCGGAAGAAACTCCCCCCATCGTCTTCGCCGAAGGGGCTCTCCACCCCGTCGTCATCACCGAGGAGACAAAGTACGACACAGATGATCCGGCAATCTGGATTCACCCCACAGATCCATCACAGAGCCTGATCGTCGGCACCGACAAAAACCCGGAGGATGGTGCCCTCTACGTCTTTGATCTCGATGGAAAAATCCAGCCGGAGAAAATAGTTCGCCCGCTCCTTCGGGTCAACAACGTCGATATCGAATACGGTTTGATGCTCGGTGGTGAACTGGTTGACATCGCTGTTTCCACCGAACGAGGAGCCAACAAAATACGAGTCCACAGCCTACCGGATATGAAAGAGATCGATAACGGTGGTATCGAGGTTTTCACTGGCGAGGAAGGACGTCAAGCGATGCCGA
>CBESWV010000148.1:0-9892 GCA_965533305.1 uncultured bacterium
TCGACCTTGGCATCGTCGCCAAGATCGACCTGGCCGAGGTGCAGGCGCCGTTCAAGAAAGCCGGTTTGGCGGCCGCGGGATTTACGGTCCTCGTGGTGTTTGCCGGGGCTTTGTTGTTTGTCCGCGTCAGCCTGCCGTTGGTCGTCGGGATCGAACGCCGGACTCGAGACCTCGAGGTGACCCTCACCGCTCTCCAGGAAAGCGAACAACGTTTCCGCAAAACCTTCGAACTCGCCGGCGCCGGGATTGTCCAGGTCTCTCTGAAAGGGCGTTTTACACGAGTCAATCAGCGGTTCTGCGAGATCGTCGGCTACGCCGAGGGCGAGATGCTCGAACTCGGATTTCAGGACATCACCCACCCGGATGATCTCGAAGAAGATCTGGCATACGTCCACCGGATCGTCGATGGAGAGATCGGCATCTTCTCGATCGAGAAGCGGTATGTGCGAAAGGACTCGTCGGTTGTGTGGGTCAGCGTCACCGTTTCTCTGGTCAGGGACGAGTCGGGGGAGCCGTCCTACTTCATCGCCGTGATCGAGGACACCACCGAGCGCAAGCGCGCTGAGGTTGCGGTGCAGAGTTCGCTCGACGAGAAGGAAGTGCTGCTGAGGGAGATCCACCACCGAGTCAAAAACAACATGCAGGTCATTTCCAGTCTGCTCAACCTGCAGGCGAGGGGCATCGAGGACGAGCGCCTGAGGAAGATCTTCCAGGAGAGTCAGAGCCGGGTCCGTGCGATGGCGCTGATCCACGAGATTCTCTACCAGTCGGGACACCTGGGTCGAATCGATCTCGGGGAATATGTGACCAAGCTTGCGACGAGTCTGGTCGAGATGTACGGAGCCGAACCCGACAAGATCAACCTCAGTGTAGGTGCCGAAAACGTCTATCTCGGGATCGATGACACCGTGCCGTGTGGGTTGGTGATCAACGAGTTGCTCTCCAATTCGCTGAAGTACGCATTCCGAGACGGTGATACCGGCGAGATCAGGATCGAAGCAGCACCCGTGAAGGACCAAAAAATCAAGCTCGTTGTGAGGGATGACGGTGTCGGGATCCCGGCCGAACTCGACATCAGAAACACCGACACGATGGGGATGCGCTTGGTGATCGGTCTGGTCGAGAGCCAGCTCGGAGGAGATGTCACCCTCGACCGCAGCCACGGGACCTGCTTCACCGTGACTTTCACCCCATCCAATCCCGGCTTGGCCTTCTGACAATGGGTCAACCGAAAATCTTGGTCGTCGAGGACGAGTTCATCGTTGCTTTCGAGCTGAAGGTGGCGCTGGAAGGGATGGGCTATGCAGTGTGCGGTATGGTGAGTTCGGGCGAGGAGGCGATCGACCTCGCTGAACGGGAACAACCGGACTGCGTCTTGATGGACGTGAGTCTCAAGGGAGAGATGGACGGGATCGAAGCCGCTCGTCACATCCGTACTCGATTCGGGACCCGGATCGCGTTCCTGTCGGGCTATCCCGCCGAGGAAATGATGAGGAGGGCCGCCGATGTACAGCCCATCGGTTTCTTTGTGAAACCGTTGGAGTACGAGAAGTTGGAAATGACCCTCGGTGATCTTTTTCTCTCTCGCGGGGCGGATTTCAACTGAGAATGCATGCTTGCGGCACCACGCCACAAAGGGAGTTGCTCTGAAGAGCTCGAACTGGATTGCCAGGTGGCTGTGAATAGAGAGCCCCATCAGACCCTACAGGCTCTGGCCGAATCGGAACGGGAGCTGGCGATCCACAACAGGATCGCCGATGTTTTTCTGACCGTCCCGGATGAGGAGATGTACGAACGGGTGCTGGAAGTGGTGCTCGAGGTGCTCGACAGCAGGCACGGTGTTTTCGGCTACATCGACCAGGAGGGCAGTTTGGTATGTCCCTCGATGACACGGGAGATCTTCGAGCAGTGCCGGATGTCCGACACGGCGATCGTTTTCCCTTCGGACTCCTGGGAGGGAATCTGGGGCGCGAGCCTGACGACGATGAAATCGATTCTGTCGAACTCGCCAGGTAGTGTTCCTGATGGCCACATAGCGATCACCAGGTGCCTGTTTGTCCCGATTGTCGACAGAGAGGAGCTCATAGGCCTGCTTGCGGTGGCGAATCGCGACACCGACTACCTTGAAGCGGATCGGGACTTGATGGAGTCCATCGCTCGCCGCATCGGCCCGATCCTGCACGCGCGGTTGGCCAGGGATGCCGAGGTAAAGGAGCGTTTGCGTGCCGAAGACTCTCTGAAGCGCGCGATTGGCGAAAAGGATGCTCTCTTGAGGGAGATCCATCACAGGGTCAAGAACAATATGGCTGTCATCTTGAGCATGATCAGTCTCCAGGGCGAGGACTCTGTCCACCAAGAGACCGTGGATGGGATGAACAAGATCAGGGGTCGCATCCGGGCGATGGCCTTGGCCCACGATCAACTCTACCGCTCAGAGGATTTTCGGAGAGTCGATCTGGGCAGTTACGCTCAGAGTCTGACCGACGCCTTGTTCCAGACCCATCCCGAACGGATCGGCAAGGTGGACCTTCAGACCCGGATCACTGATGTGGCCGTGACCATCGATGTCGCCATCCCATGCGGTCTGATCCTGAACGAGCTGATCGGCAACTCTCTCGAACACGCATTCCCGGATGGGGCGAGGGGTGAAATCGTTGTCGCTCTTGAGATGTGCGAAGACGGCCGGTTCGAACTGGCGGTGACGGACAACGGAGTTGGATCCCAGGGGGACGCCGACGCTGATCGAGCAGGTGGCTTCGGGCTGCAACTGGTCGAATTGCTGGCGAAGCAGCTCGGCGCCGATCTCGAAATGAGCTGGGATCACGGGGCCGATGTCAGGGTGCGTTTTTCGCCCGAGGATCAATAGCACCGTCTGATAGAGTAGTTCTCACTGGGCTTCGAAATTTCAAGCGTGCGGAGGCGAGAGTGCCCCAAAAATCGATTCTCATCGTCGAGGACGAGGCCCTTGTCGCCAAGGACGTTCAGAATCGTCTGGTTTCTCAAGGCTACGTCATCGCCGGTTGGGCCGTTTCCGGTGAAGATGCGATCGCCGAGGCCAAAATATCTTCTCCCGATCTCGTATTGATGGATATTCACCTCAAAGGTTCGATCGATGGAATCGAGGCTGCGGAACAGATCCGGGAAGAGAACGATATCCCGGTGGTCTTCGTCACCGCCCATGCCGATGACGACACCCTGGACCGAGCCAAGGTGGCGGATCCCTTTGGATTCATCCTCAAACCGTTTTCGGAGCGCGATCTCCACTCCACCATCGAGATCGCTCTGTACAAGCATGATCTCGACCGCTCGCTGAGGGATCAACAGGCTTTCCTGAGCGCCGTTTTCGAGGGGGTTCCCTGTTCGATCGTGATTGTCGGCGACGATCATCGCATCAGGATGGTCAACCGTGAGTTCGTGGAGGCGTTCGGCGTGACCGAGACTGAGAGCTTCGATGCCTGTATTGGGGATGTGTTGGGGTGTTCGACGGCATTGGAGAGTCCCGGGCGTTGCGGCACCCTGGAGGGATGTGAAGGATGCAAGGTCCACGTCGCCACCAAGACCGCAATTGAAGGCCAAACAACCAGAAAGACCCATTGCCGAATCGAGTCTCGGGACACCAGATTTTCGCGACAACTGACGCTCCAGCTCAGCTCGGCCGCCCTCCATCATCGGGGAGAAAACCTGGCGATCCTCATTCTTGAAGACATCACCGAGCTCACCGGTCTTCGCCGGCTCCTGACCGCCGAAAAGTCCTTTGCCGGAATCGTGGGAGCGGCGCCCGCAATGATCGAGATCTTCAATACCATCAGAGAGATCGCCGACCTCAATGTCCCTGCCATGGTGCTTGGTGAGAGTGGCACCGGCAAGGAACTTGTCGCCGCGGCGATCCACTCCCAGGGGACGCGATCGAGAAAAGCGTTCATCCCCGTGAACTGTGGTGCGATCCCCGACGGTCTCCTCGAAAGCGAACTTTTTGGTCATGAAAGGGGTGCATTCACCGGCGCGGTTCGGGAGCGCAAGGGGAGGTTTCAACTCGCCAACGGCGGCACCATTTTCCTCGACGAGATTGGAGACCTGAGTCAGGCGATGCAGGTCAAACTTCTCAGAGTCCTACAGGATGGGACATTCGAAAAGGTGGGCGGCGAAAAGACCATTTCCGTCGACGTGCGAGTCGTCTGTGCGACCAACAAGGACCTCATGCATGAGGTTGAGGTTGGCGCCTTCAGGGAGGATCTCTACTACCGGCTCTGCGTTGTGCCGATTACGTTGCCGCCGTTGCGGGACCGGATCCAGGACCTACCGCTCATCTCCGAGTTCATTGTCGAGAAGGAGACGGCGATCAGTGGAGGGAGGCTGGTCTCGCTTTCGCTGAATGTTCTCAAGATCTTCATGGCCTACCCGTGGCCCGGAAATATTCGAGAACTCCAGAATGCGATTCGGTACGCGTTTATCAAGTGTACGGCGGGTGAGGAGATCCTGCCGGAGCACCTTCCTCCGAGCTTTCATGAGGTGACGGCCAAGGTGATTCCAGTCAAACGGGAGAGGAAGTCGTTGACCAAGGAGGCCGTTGCCGCGACCCTCAAGAAAACCGAGGGCAACCGGTCGGATGCCGCCAGAAGACTCGACGTGTCGCGGGCAACCCTGTACCGATTCCTTGCTGAGAATCCTGAAGTCGTTCCCGACAGCTAAATCGTCTTCCGCCCTCGTGACGAAACCCGGTGAGATATGCGGGCTAACTGGATTCCGCCGGCAGATCGAAGCAGCTGTTCATGCTCGCCGAGAAGCGGAACTGGAACGCGGTCTCCTCGATCTTCAGTGCTCGGAGACTGTCTGCTCGCCCGGAGGTCCCGAGTTCGAGCGCAGGAGCTTCGGACTTCTGCCCCTTTCTCCACAGTGAACCCGGGTTGGTGTTGACCGCGAAGTTCCCCTTGAAATTGGTCCGGCTCTTGAGAAGCTTCCCCTCAAGCATGCTGTAGAGGTGGCCCGTCTCGTCGAAGTGTTTGGCTGAACCCGTCTGCGGCACCGAGAGTTTGAAGTAGACCTCACCGTTGTCATCCCTTGCCGTGGTCGTGCATTGGTTCCCGTCGGTAGCGAGATCGATCTCTTCCACGATCTTCGGCAGACCCCAGATCCTCGTGCCGCGGATCTGATTCTCAAGCGAGGTCACCGGCATGGAGAAGACGTAGTAGCCCTTCTTCTTGGAATCCATGATCAGCGGCAGGAGTGGGGGCGCCCAACGAGCACCGACCATGATCGGGATGGTCATGGCGATCTCGTTGTACGGGCCGATGTTCATCACGTTCTTGTACTCGTAGCACGAGAAAAGGATCACCGACCGTCTTCCGGGCATCTTCACCGGATTCATGGATGGGTGAGGCATCATCGCTTCGGCCCGTTTGTAGTCGCAGAGAAAAATGGCGATGGCGCAGGTCACATCCGCGTAGAAGGTGGGGAAGAGATAGGTTTTGGAGAGGCCGTCGCCCAGTTCCAGTGGGGCCGGGGCGGGGCGAGGGGAGAATCGCCGGAAGAAGTCGTCGGTGAACAGTTCGACATTGTCAACGAGGCCCGGTTCGATGAGGGTGTTCGGTTTCACGGCGGAGTCCTCCTCCGGCTCATGGCTGAGCCGGGATGAAGATTCGGATCAGGAATGCCGCCGACCTCCATGTCCGAGTCGAGCGTTCATCACCCCGGCAGGCCCTCAGACCGTTGCTATCACAGCCATGAACCAGTGAACATCGATGAAATCCTTCGCTCCGATGGGTTCCAGCCTCGTCCGGAGGTTTGTTGCCAGTTGAAGGAGCCGCTCATAGGTCCACCAGTTCAGTGCCGCCGAATAGCGCAGGTCGAAGTTGAGACGTGCCGCGCACTTCTGCACCACGGCAGGTTTGAACTCGAAGTGATTTTCGGGGCATGCGATGAACGGGAACTGGGTAAGAACAGACCAATTGGTGCTGCGGCTTCCGGGTTCCGTTTCCATCACCAGATCCACTGCGTCGATCAATTTCTGATAGGTCGACTGGTTGGCTTCGGGGTCGGCGGCCACCGCCATCAGAGCACGGAGCACCTGCCCGGCCTCGTCGTGTTTGAGACCTCGCTTGAGGGTTGCCTTTTCCTGAGTACTCAGGAGATCGGCCTTGGCGTCGACCTTCAAGAGCCGCTTTGTGACTTCGGCGATATCGCCCGCATCCAGAAGCTCGGTGCCCTGGCCGTCTCCCAGAGTGTTCATCCACAATTCGTGGGCTTTGAGTCTGGGCGTCCGTTGTTCCTCGATGTACTTCGGATTGTTGAAGGCGGCGGGTTGTTTGTCGATAAACGCCTGGACCGCCTGATCGACACTCAGCCTCGGTTTGCGCAGCCCCTTGAATTTTCCGTTTTCGAAGATCGGCAGGTTTTCGAGCATGAAATCAGTCTGCTCGTCGGCGATATCGAGCTTGATGACCCTGGTGGAGATGGTCTTGACCGCGTCGTTCGGTTTCGCTTCTTCGAGATCCCGAAAATACAGCGTTACATTGCCGCCGCCACCGACGGCGAGGGTCTTTGCTGGACCCCACGCCGGTCGTTTGGGATGATGAACAATGGTTCCGACTTCGATTTTCTGATCAGTCACGAGCACTCCTTTTTCGATGTGGCCGATGGTGCTTCCGGGTCGTTTCGATCGGGATCGCGTTCACGATGTCGGTGAGGAGCAAAACGCGAACGATCTGCAATTGACCTTCTCCAACCTACAACAGCCCGCATGAAAGTGCTTGATTTCTTTGGTGAATTGACCCGGGAATCGGACATTCCGAGGTGTTTGGAAGCAGGTTCAGCGCTCTATTTTGAGTCCAAACGCTGTTTTTCTCGAGCTGTAGTCCGACCAGGGATCTTTCTATCCCGGTGAAAACCAAGGTCAGATCGAGATGAACCACCGTCCGTCGCGGTAGAATCACCGCGGAGGCGAGGACGATGAGAATTCCCCGAGTTGCGCTCAGATCGGCCGTTGCAATCTGCATCCTCTTTGCAGTCATCCAATGTGCCGACAAACCGGTGGTGAACCCGCAGTTGCCTGAGATCGGCTTTGCCGGAGTGGAGATCAGCGGGTGGCACCAGGAGTATGAACCGGAGATCTATGTCGGCGATTCGCTCTTCGAACTCATCAACGGCGGTGCCGAGGTCTATCACCGTTTCGGCTTTGTTCAGGCGCTCGCGGCGCAATATGCCGACAACAGCGGGCGGTCCATCTCCCTCGAGGTCTTCGAGATGAAGGATATCGAGGGAGCCAAGAGCATCTATTCGGACAAGACCGGAGGCTCGGGTGAGCCGCTTCAGATCGGTGACGAGGCGGCGAGTGAAGACTACTACCTCAACTTCCGGTCGGGTCGCTTCCTTGTCACCATCACCGGTTTCGACAGCGAACCGGAAACCAGCGAAGGGATCCTGCTGCTGGCCCGTGCGGTTGCGGCCAAACTCGGAGGAGTGTCATGAAACACGGAATTACACGGCGGCGGTTCATCAAGGGCAGCGCGGCGGTAGGAGCGTCGGTGTCCATCGGCGGCGGGTTGTTCGGCGAGTTTGGCGCCGAAGCCTCGACCGACGAGACGGGTGCGGTCGGTTTGGCGGCGGTGACGAGTCCCGATGGGTTCGCAAATACCGTCGCCGCCGTGGACGCGTTGGGTGGGATGGCTCGGTTCGTGTCTCAGGGATCGAGTGTGGTCATCAACGCCAACACCGCGTTCAAACACCGCGGGAGCATTGTCGACCCGGATGTGTTGCTGGCGACACTCAATCTCTGCGCCGATGCGGGTGCCAAGGAGATTTGGCTCATCAAGGCCACCAAGGACAACTACTGGGAGCGGTGCGATCGTGCGACGGATTTTCCGGGACTTGTCGATAGCGCCGGGGTCTCCGAGCGCGAGATGAAGGTGGTGGAGATCGCGGGTGGAGTGGCACTCAAACAGGCGCATGTGGATCGCCGCCTTCTCGAAGCCGATCATTATCTCGATGTCACCATCGCCAAACACCACAAGGGTTGTGAATTCACGGGTGCGCTCAAGAACACCATGGGCGCCTGTCCGCATGATCCCACCTGTCGGTTTTTCCACGTCGGGAGCAATCCTGATTCTGAGGACTGGTACCCGGATTTGAACCATCTTTCCCAGTGCGTCGCCGATCTCAATCTGGTGCGGCAGCCCGATCTGTGCATCCTCGACGCCGGGGAGATTCTAACCACCAACGGTCCCTTCGGTCCCGGCAAGTTGGCCAACCCGCAGGCCGTTGTGGCCTCGGCTGACATGGTGGCAGTCGACGCCTACGGAGTGCGCTATCTGGGTCTCGAGCCGGCGGCCATCCCGATGATTGCGCTGGCCGAGAAGCACGGCCTCGGAACCGCGGATCTCACGAAAGTCGGGGTGAAGGAAGTTGTGTTGGGGTGACCCAACGCAGTTTCGAATTATGAATTATGAATTATGAATGACATCGCAATCGCCTAGTTCCGTGAGTGGGGATCTCGTGTAGCGAAATTCATAATTCATAATTCATAATTCATAATTCATATTTTAGAATACCCACGAGAGCTTGGTGAAGAGCGTATCCCCTTGGCTGGAAGCCTCGCCGATCGCGGAGGTGCCCCGCTGGTAGGCGACCATGCGACGCGCAGCAACTCCACCATGATCTCCAAACAGATGGCCTCTTTGGTGTCCAACACCCGGCGATTTCGACATGCGAACTGATATCCTTTCACCACACAAGCGGAGGTCAGTCATGAGAACGATGCGCCGTTTCGTTGTCGTTGTTGCGATTCTCGCTGTTGTTTCACTCTCTGGGGCGCAGGAGCGGGACGAATTGATGGCTGCCACCAAGATCGATGAAGACGCGAGGCAGCCGATCTTTGTCGAACTCGCGGCCGAGGAGGTTGTGGAGCAGATCACCATGACTTCGGGTCGGAACTACGCCTGGTTCGGTTTCAACACTCCGGAGGTGCAACTTGTCCTGCCGAGCGCTGACAACAGCGTCTACGCGGTTGTGGATTTCCCGAATCCGGTGCTGCTGGATAGCGCCGGCGCAGAGGTTGCGTATGAACTCGAACGCGGGCTCTACGACCACGAGACACACGACGACGAGATTCGGTTTCTACCGTTGGAGGGTGAGGATCCTGTCGAGTACGCGCGGACCTTGGGCTCCGTGACGATTCGCTATCCGCTACGAATTCGGACGATCACGGCGCGAAAGGGCGGGCCGCCGGTTGAAGGCCTCGATGTCGACTTCGACGGTCCCTTTGTCATCCTGCGCACCGCGGGTGGTGACGAGGCCCCGGAGGCGGCTTCGTTTACGGGGATCGACGCCTTCCGCGCGCTGAATGCGTCGGGGAGCCAGCTCGAGACCTATCCATCGGCAAAGGTGAGCGTCGTCGACGGCCTCGTCACCGAGACCAAGAGCTACTGGGGCGAGGTCGCCGAGGTGCAGGCGGACGTCATTGACGAGTGGGCCACGATCCGGGTCGAATACCAGCTGCCGATTGTCGAGAAGCTGCCCGAAAGCAGGGCCGGAAGCGCGCCCGAGGGTGGGGACGAAAACCCGCCGACCCCGGGCGCCGAGATCGACGTTGAGGTGGTGGTCGAAACCCCGGGAATGGTCATCGCACGAGAACTCGGGGTGACCCCGGACGAGGCGATTCAGCGGCTCCGGGAGCTCAGGTTTCCGCAGCCGAGCGGGGACTACATGGTCATGAGCGCGGTACAGGGAAACAAGGAGGCGCTCAAGCTGTTTCTTGCTGCCGGTTATCCCATCGACTTTTCGGTCGCCGACGGCAGAACCGCCCTGAACTCGTCCGTCATGTACCAGCACGAGGACATCGCCCTCTTCTTGATCGATGCCGGCGCAAACGTCAACATCGCGGACTCCAACAATGCGACAC
>CBESWV010000149.1:0-9860 GCA_965533305.1 uncultured bacterium
GCAGCCTCGAGGGCATCGACCTTGGCCGGGATGTCGATGGTGAAGACCGAACCGGAGCCGAACTCGCTCTCGGCGCTGATGTCGCCGCCCATCATCTGACAGAAACGGCGGCTGATGGGAAGACCGAGGCCGGTTCCGCCGTAGTCCCTGGTGGTCGAGCTGTCGGCCTGCGAGAAGGCCTCGAAGATGGTGTCGATTTTGTCGGCCGGGATGCCGATCCCGCTGTCGGCGACCGCGATCCTGACGCGATCCTCTCCGTCCTGCTGGTACCGAACCGCCGAAAGCGTCACTTCGCCCTTGCCGGCAAACTTCGCGGCGTTGGACAGGAGATTGAGTACGGCCTGCCGGAGCTTGGTGAGATCGGCCCTGACGGCACCGAGATCGTCACTGAGGTCCATTTGGAACCGGATCTCGTTGCGATCCATCAGGGGTTGGATGGTCGCCGCCGAATCGTCGAGCATCTCGGCGAGAGGGAATCTCTCGAGGAAGAGATCCATCCGTCCCGCCTCGACCTTTGAGAGATCGAGGACGTCGTTGATCAGTGAAAGAAGGTGGCTGCCGGCCGAGTGGATCCGTTTGAGATCTCCGAGGTGCTCGTCGAGGCCTTCGTCCTCCATCTCCTCGGTGAGGAGCTCGCTGTAGCCGATGATGGCGTTCATGGGCGTGCGGAGCTCGTGACTCATATTGGCTAGAAACGCACTCTTGGCCCGATTGGCGGCATCGGCTTCGTCGCGGGCCTGGAGCAGTTCGGCCTCCACACGCTTGCGCTCGGTGATGTCTCGGATGACAGTGGAGACGACAATGCCCTCGTTGGTCTTCAGGGGGCTGAGGCTCAACTCGACCGGAAAGGTGCTTCCGTCGGCTCGGGCGGCCGTGAGTTCACGACCAACGCCCATATTGCGCCGGCTCGGTGCGCCGACAAAGTGAGCAATCTGCTCCGAGAGACCATCTCGGGCCGATTCGGGGACGAGCATGTGGACGGGCTTGCCGGTCATGGCTTCGGCCGGGTGGCCGAATGTCCTCACCGCCTGGTCGTTGACCATGAGAATCGTGCCGTTTTCATCGGCGAGAACCATGGGGTCGGCGGCAGATTCCATCAAACCGCGGAAGCGTTCCTCACTGGCCCGGGTCTCGGTCTGTGTGCGCCAGACCAATCCGGCGACGTACCACATGGCCACGGCGATCAGGGTCAGCGACAGCAGCATGATTCCGGCGAGCCATTTTGCTTCGCGTTGGACATCGGTCAGAGCCTGGTCTTCGGGTAGGTAGACGGCGAAGCTCCAACCGGCCGAAGGTAGTGGGGCGAAAAAGACCAGCTCCTTGTTGCCGGCGGGGTCGTGGATGAAACCTGTTCCCGATTGACCGTCGACCATCCGTCTGGCGATATCGAGGGTTTCAGCATCATCGGCCGAGAGTTCGAATATGGTTGAACTGAAGTCATCGATGCCGTCACTGCGGTGGATCAGGCGGCCCTCGGAAGTCAGGACGATGACGTTGAGATCCGTACCAACAAAGGCCTGTAGGGGCCGAAGCGGAATATCGATCGTGGTGATTCCCAGGAGTGTGCCGTCTGAAAAGACCGGGGTGCTGAAGGTGGACATCATAATGTTGCCGGCGCCTTCGTCGAAATACGGCTCGGTCCACATGGGTCTGCCGGTCTCGACCGGTTGGTTCCACCACACGGCGTCCGGTGAATTGAGATAATCGTATGCGCCGGCGATATCGAGACGATTGAGCGCATCGCCGTCGCGATGGACATAGGGGCAGAACGCTTCGCGATGGTCGAAAGCACGGGCGGTGAAGCCCATTGCGGCGCCGTAGATGAGCTGATCCTGGCTGACGCCATTTTCCAGCAGTCGATAGATCTCGTCTTCGGTCAGATCCTCGCAGGTCGTGATCGTTTCAGCGGTCAGCTCAGCGACCTGGGCGACGCGGCGCAGTTCCCCATCGAAGCGTTGGGCCAGAGTTTCAACCAGCTTGCTCATCTCGCGTGTGGTGACCGCTACCGATCGTCTCGTGTTCGTCACGAGACCGATGCCGAGGATCACCACGAAGATGAGCGCGATCGGGATCAGGGTCATGGCCATCAGACGAAATCGGGAAATGTGGTGAACTCCTTTCTTCCGGCTCAGGCTAACACTGCTCGGTTGAGAATCGAGTCTCGAGCACCCCCGGAATGGACGGCTGCGCAGCCGGCCGCATCTTCTATGAGAGAATCCCGGCATGGTGCCGCACCGACCTCCCACATCCTCGGATCTCGAAGAACGACTGCGTTTCGAGCTCGTCGAAGAGATCCTTGGCCCGACAACAGTGGAGAGCATGGATCAACACACTGGCTGAGATGAATGTGATGATCCGAACACAAATTGAGAGTCGTGTTTATTTAAGAGGAGAAGGTTGAAATGAAATGCTTTGATTCAGTCATGGGACTCTTGCTTCTGGTGCTGTGTTTGGCCTTTGCGCCGACCGCTGCCGCCCAACAGGTGACGGGTACGCCCGGTTCGCCCAGCGCCACCACGACCATCGACGGAAAGCAGCTTCCACCACCTCCCGACACGACGTTCGGCGGCAAGATTGAACGCAACGTCCTGCAGTCAACGCCGTACTGGCCGCCTCGTGTGGTGCCGCCGAAGGGTGCGCCAAACATCCTTCTGATCATGACCGACGACGCGGGTTATGGTGTGTCCGGCACCTTCGGGGGAGTCATCCCCACGCCGGCAATGGATCGTGTTGCCGACAATGGCCTCCGCTACACCCACTTCCATTCCACGTCTGTGTGTTCGCCGACGCGGGCGGCTCTGCTCTCCGGACGCAACCATCACCAGATGGGCACGGGTTCGATCCCGGAATTGTCCACCGGCTACCCCGGCTACAACAGCATCATGACCAAGGACAAAGCGACGATTGCCAGAATCCTCAAGGGGCACGGCTATGTGACGTCCTGGTTCGGCAAGAACCACAATACGCCGGACCTCCAGGTCAGTAAGATCGGGCCGTATGATCAGTGGCCGATCGGTCTGGGCTTCGACTATTTCTACGGGTTCATGGGCGGCGACACCAGCCAGTGGCAGCCGGGCAATCTGGTCCGCAATACGACCTATATCTACCCGTTCGATGATGATCCCGACTTTAACCTGATCACCGCAATGGCGGATGACGCGATCGAGTACATGAAGACCGTCGACGCGCTGAATCCGGATCAGCCCTTCTTTATCTACTATGCGCCCGGTGCAACCCATGCCCCACATCACCCGACACCGGAGTGGATCGAGAAGATCACCGATATGCACCTCTTCGACGAGGGCTGGAACAAGCTGCGCGAAACGATCTTCGCCAACCAGAAGGAGCTCGGTGTTCTTCCGGCGGATGCCAAGCTGACGCCGTGGCCCGAGGATCTGATCAAGGAATGGGATCAGCTCTCAGACCTCGAAAAGAAGCTGTTCATCAAGCAGGCGGATGTGTTCGCCGCCTACGTGGCCTACACCGATCATGAAATCGGCCGCGTGATTCAGACGGTTGAGGATTTGGGCAAGCTCGACAACACCCTGATTATCTACATCACCGGCGACAACGGAACCAGCTCGGAAGGCGGGCCGACCGGCACACCGAACGAAGTCGCATCGGTCCAGGGCGTCCATCTGCCGGTGGAGGCGCAGATGCAGTTCTACGACGCGTGGGGATCGGACAAGACGTATCCGCACATGTCGGTGGGTTGGACATGGGCCTTTGGCACGCCTTTCTCGTGGACCAAGATGGTGAGCTCGCATTTTGGCGGCACCAAACAGGGTACGGCCATTTCCTGGCCCAAGGTGATCAAGGACAAGGGCGGCATCCGCAACCAGTTCCATCATGTGGTTGACATTGCGCCGACTCTTCTCGAAGCGACCGGGATTCCACTGCCCGAGGAGGTTGACGGTATCAAGCAGAATCCCATGGAGGGTGTCAGCATGGTCTACACCTTCGATGAGAAGAACGCGGATGCGCCCTCGACCCACACAACCCAATATTTCGAGATGATCGGTGACCACGCGATCTACCACGATGGCTGGATCCTCAGCACCAAGGTCATGCGTGTGCCGTGGGACAACAGCGGAACGGCCGACAAGGATCCTGCATCCTGGCCGTGGGAACTGTACGACCTGAGCAAGGACTGGACACAGTACAACGATGTGGCCGCTCAGTATCCTGAGAAGGTCAAGGAGCTTGAGGAAATGTTCTGGGAGGAAGCGGAGCGGAATCAGGTGTTGCCGATGGACACCACCACCTTCACCCGTTCGATCATGCCCCGGCCCAACCTCTCAGCCGGTCGTACTGTGTTTACTTATTCCGGGGAAGTCACGGGTACGCCCAACGCCAATGCGCCGAATCTTCTGGCCTCCTCGTACAACTTCAAGGCCGAGGTCGAAATCCCCGAAGATGGTGCCGAGGGCATGCTGGTGACCCATGGAGGCCGCTTCGCCGGCTACGGGTTCTATGTGCTGAAGGGCAAACCGGTCTATACCTGGAACCTCGTCGGTCTCAAGCTGGTCAAATGGGAAGGTCCTGATGTGCTGACCCCCGGCAAGCACACGCTTGAATTCGACTTCAAGTACGATGGATTGGGCGCCGCCACACTGCAGTACGGAAGCCCCAGCGGCCTGGGCCGCAGCGGAACCGGCTATCTCAAGGTGGACGGGAAAGTCGTCGCCACACGGAAGATGGAAAAAACCGTCCCGATGCTCCTGCAATGGTGCGAGAACTTCGATGTGGGGGCCGATACCGGCTCGCCGGTAGCCGACGAAGATTATCAGACTCCGTTCCGGTTTACGGGCCATCTCGAAAAGCTGACCCTGACCATCGACCGGCCGAAGCTCTCGCCGGAAGACATCCAGAAGCTCGAGGCGGCCATGCACAACAACCCTGCGAGCGAATAGGGTCCGCGTGCGATTCTCAGGGGCCGGACCGGGTCGTGGTTTTCAACATAGGGATCGCCCGACACGATAAAGGGAGAATGTCATGAGATCTGATGCGATCGTTCGATTGGCTTCAATCACCATCGCGATGGTACTGATGATCGGCTTTGCCGGTTGGGCGGCCGCCGAAGATGAGACGGCCGCGCAGGCCAAAGAGCAAATCGGTGTCGAAGGCACCTTTATTCGCGTCGCAGAAAACGACGAGGGTTGGGTGGTGGTTGGTTATCGGACCGCCAACGAGTCGGTGGGCTCGAAGTACATGCTGGTTCGGGCCGGCATGACGCTGACCGACACCAGCGGCACCCAGAAAATCACACGGGACGACATCAAGCTGGTGACGCCCGGCGGTCAGATATTGCCGCTGATGACGCAAGAGGAAGCGGAAAAGGCGAGCGGTGAGCTTGCGATGATGACGAAACGCGCCGCGATGGTGACTGAATCGATCGACTACTTCCCGAACACCGCCACCCGACCGTGTGACCTCAAGTTCTTCGCCGCTGTCGCTGCGCCACGGGCAAATGTGGCCTATGACCAGGTCGAACTGGCCAGCCAGACGGCCTGTCTCGGATTTCTGTATTTCCATGTCCCCGACGGCATCAAGTACGGCAACTACAACCTCGACGTGCACTTTTCGAAGAGCATCGTCAAGGTGCCCATGGAGATCATGAACAAGGAGCGGCAGGAGGAGTTCACCAAGCAATGGAAAGCGTCGCTGAAGGAGGCGCGAGAGAAAAAGAAGTAAAGGTGCTCGAGATCGGCCGACCGTTCGAGGACCTGGGCCGAAGCGCCTTCGCTTCAACGAAATCGCACAGAATTCTGGAGGATTGAAAGTGAAGAAGTTATCAGCTACGGCGACTCTGGCAGCCGTTGTTATCGCCCTGGCGACGCCCGTGCTCGCCCAGAGCCCTGGGGAGTCACAGGGCTTGGAGAACGTCATGTCCGCGGGCGCCGATCACGAGGTATTGGATTCCATGGTCGGCACCTTCGACGTGCAGGCAAAGACCTGGGCGGATCCAACCGCGCCGCCGGTCGAGGGAACGCTGACCGCCACCAATACCTGGGTCGTCGACAACCATTACCTCCGGATGACCCTTGATGGAAACATCGATGGAGACGTCTTCAGCGGAATCGGCTATCTCGGCTTCGATCTCGTGAGAGAGGGCTACGAAATGGTCTGGATGGATACGGTTTCCGCAGGCATGATCTGGTACCGGGGTGAGTTCGACTCGTCCGGCAAACATATGACGATGAGGGCCGAGGTGCCGAACCCGAGTACCGGTTCACCGTCGATGGTCGAAATGCGCACCTCGATCCAAAAGGGCGGCGACCACGTCACCGAGGTGTGGATACCTGGCCCGGGGAACATGATGTTCAAGATGAAGGAGCTTCGGTACACGAGAAAAGCTCAGTGAGGATTCATGCGGTTGTTTTCAACGCCCCTCTCCGAGATCTCGAGTGACGATCAGTAGGCGCCCATGATTCCCGAAACAAACGGATGTCCGATCGTGCTCGAATTCAATGACGTCAAACGAGGGTTGTCTGACCGCGTAGTGGGACCCTCTAGGATTGAACGAGACTGAAGGGCAAGCAGAGATCCTTGCCCCTACAACGGCGTGGGATGTTGTAGCCGTAAGCTTCTAGCTTGCGAATCGCGGTTCGATGATTTTTCAGGCGGCTGATCTGCTAGGTATTTGCCCCATCGCATCCATCGCAGGTTGCTTGATTGACATCTTGACATCAAAGTGTCGAAACATCATGATGTCTATATGAGAACAACGCTCACCCTCGACGACGAGCTCGCAAACCGGTTGAAGGAAATCGCTCGCGAGACCGGCCAAAGCTTCAAAGAGGTGACCAACGAGGTAGTCAGGCGGGGTCTTAGCACCGGTGACCGCCCGGATGAGAGCACGAAGCCCTTTCGGGTTGTTCCGAAAGCCTGCGGGTTCAAACCGGGGATCGACCCCCTCAAGCTCAACCAGATCTATGATGATCTGGAGATCGAGAGGCTCGGCACGGGTGGGGGGTTCGGGGTTCACGAACCGTGATCATTCCCGACATCAACCTCTTGGTCTACGCCTACAACAGTGATGCACCCTTTCACGAGTCATCGAAGGAGTGGTTCGAGGCGTGCCTTTCCGGTCGAAAACAGGTGGGCTTCGCCTGGGTCGTGATGCTCGGCTTTGTTCGGATCATGTCGAGCAACGCGGTGCTGACGGACCCGATGGAACCTCTCGAGGCGGTCGGACACGTGCGCTCGTGGCTGAGCTGCACTCAGACCCAGATCGTGGTTCCGGGACCGCAACACCTGGCGATTCTCGCCGAAATCATGGACGAGTCCAGAGCATCCGGACGTCTGACCACGGATGCCCACCTTGCCGCGATCGCCATCGAAACCCAGTCGGAGCTGCATTCCAACGACCTTGATTTCGCGAGATTCCCCGGGCTTCGGTGGCGAAATCCGTTGGAGTGAGCCTCTCGCCCGTACGCCCACCAGGATTCGAGTTGGCATAGACTCTCATCGCACGAATCGATGACGAGTCCTCAGATCGCAGCGGGAGGGGTGCAACCATGTGGAGATTTTTGAAGACAGCACTGTTTGGCGGATTGGGGGTTCTCCTTCCCATCCTGCTCCTTATCATCGTGCTCAAGGAGATCGTCGAGCTTTTGGTCGGGCTCGCGACGCCCATTGCCGATCTGCTACCCCAAAGAATGATCGAGAGCGTTCCGGAAACCGAGGTTCTTGCCGTGCTGCTGATAGTCGCGGCGTCACTGGTTCTCGGCTTGCTCTCCATGATCCCGGTGACCCGCGCCGCAGGTGAGGCCTTTGAGCAGAGGGTTCTCACTAAAGTGCCGGTTTACCTGCCGTTGAAGAGCCTGTTGCAGGCGCTGCTGGGGTCGGAAAAGGCCGAGAAGTTCCAGCCCGCATTCATCAGGAATGACGATGGTAGTTTGGAGCCGTGCTACATCGTCGAGGATGTGGGCCGACCCCGATTGTTCGTGTTGGTGCCTTGGACTCCCGCCTCGTTCGCGGGCTCGTTGAAATTGATGCCTCGGGAACGGGTGCACCCGATTGACCTGACTTTCGACGAGTTTTCACTTGCTATCGGACACTTCGGCGTCGGGCTTTCGGAGTCGCTCCCAGCGGACGTGCCGGAATCAAAACCACTGCCGGAGTAGAACACCGGGTGGATTCCGGTTGGCCGCATCCGGAATCCGGCATTGGATATCAAGCCTCCCGCGTTCACGCCGGGGCGCTGAAGAACCTCATCTCGAGCCAGCGATAGGCAAGCTTCGCGGCGACGAATCCCACCAGTGCGATGGCGAGGAACAGCACCGCACGAGAAAACGCCCGGTCGATGAGATCCTGCCCGAGGCTCCCGACGTCGTCGATTGCGGTTGCAACCTGCGGCAGCAGCCGTTCGGCTCCATCAGAATCGACAAGCTGGTGGGTCGAGCCGACCAGCTTGTCCAGGTCCTGAATGGCGGTGGTGGCCTGGATCAGGGTCTGGCGGTAGTCCTCGATGTCGAAGGGCCTGACGGGTTCGCCGTCAGCCGTCCGACCGGCTTCGCCTCCGAGATCGAGCTTTTCCGCCAATGCGTCGACTGAGAGTGTGAGCTGGTTGCCGGCCTCGATGGTGGTGCGCATCTCGGTGAGCACGCCGGTGAGCCGCTGTTCTTCGGTCACCAGTTGATCCAGGATCAACTGTCGCTCTTTCGCGATGTTGACGAACACGTGATCGACTGTTTCCTTCCGCTCGGCGGCGAACTCGTCGGCGAGTTGCAGGATCGTCTCACTGCGCTCTGTGGTGATCTGCTCCGGGAGTCGTTCGGCGGCGGCGGCGAGCCGCTCGGAAGTTTCGGCAAAGGTACTCACATCGCCGAGAACGTCTTGGACCTCGGGATTGAACGAGAGTCGCGACAGCCAGATATCCGCGAAACCACCACCAAGGAGCGGGAGTCGGGTCGAGAGATACATCCCTCGTTCCGCCAGCATCCGGGTCTGCTCGACCTGGTCGGTCATGCGTCGGACCGACTTGAAGATCCCGCCGCCGCTGGTCGCCTTGAGCGATGATGACGCGCGTTTCGACGGGAAATCGGCGAAGCGGAGGTGGCTGAACGTCGTCAATCCGGGGTTGGCGATGTGGAAGGCCTCGATACGTTCGAGGAGTTCGGTCTTCTGCGTTGTGGTCAGGATGGGATCCGCAATCTGCCAGGCCTGGTCTTCCAGATTGGTCATGGCAACCACGACCGGTTCCACATAGCCGCCGTGTTCGGGCAGCCAGTGATCCTCGAAGATCATCCGCCCGAGGGTGGCCATGACGACCATATCGAGAAGCGCAACCTGTGGATCGGCATCCGCAGCAATCGTGAATGCGGCCGCGGCGGAGAAGACGAGGTCACCCAGGACCATGCGCCGCACATTCGGTGGCGGTTCGAGCCGTTCGACATCATCGATGGCCTGGGCCGCAATGCTTGCGTAGCGGTCCGCGTAGCTCATCAAGTCAGCCTGCAGAGCGGCTTCGGTGATGGCCTGCGGGTCTTGTGCGCCTTTCTTCCCTTTGCCTTTGGCGGCATCGGCGCTCGATCCTGCGAGGACCGTGACCAGAATGGCGATCAGTGAGATGCAAAAACGTTTCCTGATACCCATGGCGTCCTCCAGCTCTCTTGACGAGACTTCAATGAGCCGTTCGATTCGGCGGAACCGCGGTCTGAGGTTCTTTTCTCAATGCGATCTGCACGCATGATACCTGCAACCTGAAGCCTGAAGCGCTAAAGTAACCTTGGTGTACCTGATGAGACTCCGCCCATGACTCCGCTCTCCATCGCCTACGCAGCGACGGCAGCGATCTGCATTGTTGTCGCGCTTCAGCACCTTGTGGTGGCGTTCCGGGTCCCTGAACGCCGGGT
>CBESWV010000150.1:0-9793 GCA_965533305.1 uncultured bacterium
GATCGAGGGCAATGGTTCCTGGTTCAGGTGTGTCCGGAATCCAGGTTGAAGGGGTGTCCGGGGACCGGTTCCCGGACAGAGGCCGGATGTGGTCCGAGGATGGGGCGCCGAAGAGGACGCTGAGGTCTCGAACGGGGTTTCTAAAGGGGGTTTCTAAAGGGGGTTTCGAGCCCACGACGCGTGATACGCTCGTTGGTGTGGAAATTGAGATTCCTACTCCCTCGCCGGGAGAACTCCAGACTCTGTAATCCGGACGCCACCGCAGGAGGAACCAATGAAAGCTGACTTCGCCAGAATCGGGCAGCAGATCGCACTGGGTCTTGTCACACTCCTCTGCTTCGCCTCGACCGGCCAGGCGGCAATCTGGTATGTCGACGGTGATCATGGGATTTCCGGAGATGGTACGTCCTGGCATGAGGCCGTGCTGACAATCCAGGAGGCGATCTCAATGGCCGCCTCCTGGGATGAGATCTGGGTCAGAAAGGGTGTCTACAACCTGACCTCATCGATCACTATCAACGACAAGGACGTACGCCTCTACGGTGGCTTTACGGGCTATGAGACATCTCTGGGTCAACGTGATTGGGTACAGAACACGACCACCATTGATGGCACGGGATATGCCACGACATGTATCTACATCACCGCGGATCAGCCCACCATCGACGGCTTCACCGTCCGCAACTGTACTGCCGGCGCCATGTACATGTACGACTGCTTCAGCGAGCGGCCGCTGCTCCAGAATATGGTGTTCGCCGATAACGGAAGTGACGCTGTTGGTACGAGAGGCGGGGCACTCAATCTTTTCTACTGCGCGCCAAAGATCCTCAACACGTCGTTCTGGGGCAATCAGGCGGGTGCCGGTGGCGCGATATTCGCCGACTGCGGAGCAATGGCACACATCACGAACTGTACCTTCTCCCAGAACAGCGCATCCAACGGAGGTGCGATCTACACATACGGCTGTGGGGCGGCCCCACCGTCTCCGGTCGTAACCAACAGCATCCTGTGGGGCGACTCTGCCTCGTCCCAGGGGTCCGAGATCGATGATGATGCGTCCCCCGTCCTCGTCTACCACAGCGATATCGATCAGGCGGGCTACGACTTCAACAACAACATCCGCCAGGATCCACTGATGTTCGGCTCTGAAAGGCCTCATCTGCGACAGGGATCACCGGCGATCGATACGGGAAACAACACAGCGTTCTATATCCCATTAACAGACTTCGACGACGACAGCCGAATCATCGACGGCGACGAGAACGGCGTCGCTATCGCAGACATGGGAGCGGATGAGTTCGTGCCCGGCGCAACATTCGGCGTCTGGTACGTAGATTCAGATGTCGCCACATCCGGCTCGGGAACCAGCTGGGATCAGGCGCTGAAGACCATCGAAGAGGCCGTGTCCAACGCAATCGCAGACGACGAGATCTGGGTCAAGGCAGGGACATACACGCCGACAGGCGGGACCATCGCTCCCATACACATAACGCAGGCGGATCTCGGACTCTATGGCGGGTTCGCGGGTGGCGAGAGCCAGCGCGATCAGCGTGACTGGCTGGCCAACGAGACGATCATCGACGGGTTGGACGCCTTCACCCGTACCATCCATGTCTCTGATTCAGGGGGTGGAGCGACCATCGACGGCTTCACCATCACTCATGGTGGCACGACGGCTGCTATCGAGTTCGCCTATGTATCGGGCCTGAACACGGTGGCCAACTGCAAGTTCACCGCGAACAGCAAACCCAGCGTCAAGAACTCCGGTTCAAATCTGCAGGTTCTGAAGAGCAGCTTCGTTGCCAACACGTACAACGCACTCAACACCGGCGGCCCCGGTGCGATGTTGACGGTCAAGGACTCGCTCTTCAAAAACAATACAGCGACCGTCGTTTCTGCATCCAACCAAACGTTCATCGATCGATGTCAGTTCATCGACAATGTCACCGCGGGCCACGGCGCAGGCATCGTCGTCTACAGCACGGTGGACTACGTGAATGTCGCCAACAGTCTCTTTGTCGGCAACGAGGCAAATGCGGCGAACAGCGTTGGCGGTGCGATCTTCATCAACTTCGGTGGTCTGTTGTCGGTGAAAAACAGTACCTTCTATGGCAACTCGTCTGCGGGAACCAACGGGACAGGGGGCGCTATAGGTTCATTGGACTTCAGTACCGTCTATACCGTGGGAAACTCGATTCTGTGGGGCAATTCGGCGACCCTGAACTTACCGGAGCTCAGAGGCAGCCCGGTGGTCACCTACAGCAACATCGACCAGGACGGCTTCACCGGCAACGGCAACATCCGTGTGGTACCGATCTTCGCGGATGCTACTGACCCAGATCCAGTCAACTGGGACTATCGACTAGGTAGTTCATCCCCAGGCATCGATGCCGGTGACAACTCGATTCCCGTAAGCTGCAGCACTGATCTGAACGGTCAACAGCGGTTCCTGGATGATCCCCTGGTCACCGATACCGGCATCGGGTCTGGCTCCATCGTCGATATGGGGGCGTACGAGCGCCAGGTCGGCGCCGTCGCCGATCAGTACGACCTAACGATGGCCGTTGTCGGCAACGGCACCACCATCCCGGCCGCAGGCGTTCATAGCTATCCCGTCTGTTCAACGGTCGATGTCGAGGCCGTAGCGGATCCGGGATCGTTGTTTGTGAACTGGACGGGAAATGTCGCCGACACTCTCGCCCGGCAGACTCACATCGCCATGACGGGAGATCAGAGTGTTACAGCCACTTTTTTCGAGAACGAGGTGATCTTCGCTGACGGCTTCGAATCGGGCAGCACCTTGTCGTGGTCTGACACCGTGCCCTGACGGAGGTTTGATCAAGGATTGACGCGGGCCACACTCCCTGGCTAAGTTGAAAGGAATAGGAAATTCCTTTCGTTCGATTTCAATAAAGGTGCCTGGCACCGCTTTGTAGATTTAGTTCAATGGTGGGGGTACGGGTCCTCGACCACGAGCTCGCCGCTCGCTACCGGGTTGCGCGACCACGACGTTGTGGGCACCGTTCGCGATCGGTTTACCTGAACGAAGTGGATAGGTATGTCGCTCATTAGTAACATCGGCAAGTGAGGGGTTATGCAGTTCAATGGGATGGACCCGGATGATGCGCGCGCGTTTGCAGAAAAGTGGCTGCCTGCCTGGACCGGAAACCGGCCCGAGCGGCTCGCCTCCTTTTACGCCCTGGACGCGGTCTACTCCGACCCGGCGATCCCGGAAGGTCTGCGGGGTCGCGAGGCCCTCCAGGAATATTTCCGCAAGCTACTTGCAAGGAATCCAGAGTGGGTGTGGGTCCACCGTGGTTCCATCCCCATGGAGGATGGCTTTCTCAACCTGTGGCGCGCATCGATCCCCGTCGGCGAGCGAACCGTGGAGTCAGAGGGCGTGTGCACGGTTCAGCTACGCGATGGTCTCATCTATGCGAACCACGTGTTCTTCGACCCCTCAGAGCTGCTCAAAGCACTTTCCAGCTCGTAATCGGAGTGAGCTGATAAACATCGGTGCCATTAAAGGTGCCTGGCATCCCCTCCCATCGCGCAGCCGGAGCAATTCGTCCCCGCCTCCGAGTCGGTCGTTCCCCCATGGGTGCCACCCATGTGCAGGAACGTACCAGCAGGAACGTACCTGGTACAGAGTCAACAAGGCGAAGACCGGCGGAGGACCGTCCTCCGCCGGTGTGGGTGCCTCACAACGAACAATCGATCACGGGCTCGGCATGCGCTCGAAGATCGCGGTGACCGGTTCGGGGAACGGGATATCGAAGGGATCGACGAAGGGAACCTTTCCTGTGCCCCAGTAATAGGCGCCGTTGGTCGGAATATCTGCTTCCAGTTGGTTGCAGTTGACCACGGTGAGTTCACCCTCCGAGGCCCACAGCAACAGCCCTGGGATGGGACCGAAAACCTCGGGATTGGGGTCGCAGATCTCAATCTGGCGGAAACGGTAGGTGTTGGGGCCGATTTTGGTCAGCTCGCCGTGCCACCCGGTGTACTCGAGGCAGTAGACGAGAACGTCCATGTCGGAGAAACCGTCTGCGACGATGGAGTAGCCGCCGGCAGCGTTCTTCTCGATTCTGAAGATATAGTTGAGGGCTGCAGAGTTGGCGCCGTACCAGGTGCCCTCAACGCCGCACGCGTTGCGACCCTTTTCGGTCATGTCCTGCGCGATGCACGGCAGCGCGATCAGCCCGGCGATGATCACGACCGCTCCAGTTATGATTCGTCTCCTCATGATGCTCACTCCTTTCGCGATATCGGTTCTTCTCCTCGAGCGTTGAGACCGCGACCACGGGAGGCGGAGCCCGCGCCCTTTCCGCCTCGGCGTCGGCCCGTTTATGGACGACCCGTCGATTCATCTCACGAGTCCATTTGTGTATCCCACAGGGGCCTCCGCCTTCCAGATCGTGGCGCCACCGACAACGAAGCCGCCGACAACGGATTGATCCCGGATCTCGCGTTCATGCCGACTCCTTTGCGATTGTGGTTCATGAACACGATCGGTCCGGCGAGGACGGAAGTCATGACGAAGTTATGCTGAAAATGTGCGGGTATTGTGCGGGGGGTTGCCGGCCCAAAAGGGCAACGTATAAAGGTGCCTGGCACCGCTTTGTACGCCGGAGCTGCTCTTCCGTCACAAGGTCATGCGGCTGCTCCAAGACAAGGGTCTTCTCTCAGAGGAGCGGACCGAGCTGCTGCTGTCGTGGCGACACACCGGGTTCTCTGTTCACAACCGGGTGCGGGTTGAGGGCGGGTGTCGGTTGGTTTTTCGTCCCGGACCCGGCTCCCCGGTGGGGGGTTGCCGAGGTGAGGCGTGTTGACGAAGGGTGACGCTCGAAAAGCGCTGATCACCGGAAGGCTCGCGGGTCAGCAGGGGTGATACGCTGTCGGTGTGTAAAAGGAAATTCCTATCCCACCATCACGCGGCGCTCCGTATTCTCCGTTGAACTCATTGACATGAGAGTCTCCACGCGGCCGGGTCGTTGCTGATCGAGACTCTGTCGCGTTCTCTTTGGAGGGCCGATGCTGGAAAACGAGATGGTGTCCGGCGCAGCGTTTGTCAAACCCGCGGCTCCGTGGGCGGCCATGCTCCGATCCGGGATGGCGCTCATAGTTGTCCTGGGGCTCTTTGCCTCCTCGGCGCAGGCAACGACACCATCCGACCAGTGGCGGTTGGTGAACCCACGGCCGGTGGCGGCGGACCTTCTGGGCGCGACCCACGGGAACGGGATCTTCGTTTTCGTGGGCCGGGGCGGGACCATTGTGACCAGCCCCGACGGCGTTTCCTGGGAATCGAGGGAGTCCGGCACGTCGCACGATCTCCACGATGTCGTGTGGACCGGCGAGACCTTCGTGGTCGTAGGCGCGGGAGGAACGGTGTGCCGCAGCGTCGATGGTGGGGAGTGGGTGAGCGAAATCGCGACGACGAGGCGGTTGGTTGCCCTCGCGGCGGGGCCGACGCTGGTGGCGGTCGGCCCGGGCGGGTGGATCTTCAGCAGCCCGGATGGGATCGTGTGGACGGCCGCCGACTCCGGCACCGAGACTGATCTTACGGACGTCGTTTGGACCGGGGCGGAGTTCCTCGTGACGGGAGATCAGCCCGAGCTCCTTGCGAGTCCTGACGGCCGGTCGTGGGCGGCGCGCGATGTGGGTCACGATGGTCCCTTCACCTGCATTGCAAGCAACGGCTTGACGACGGTGGCCGTGGCGGAGGACCTGTCCGTCTGGGTCACCGAGGACGGGGTGGACTGGATTCGGGGTCAGCTCGGTCAGACCCTCATCGACATCGTCTGGACAGGAGACCGGTTCATCGCCACCGGGGAACTCGGTTACTACGCACCGCGGTTCAGCCTCGATGGCCTGGAGTGGCAGTACGGCCGGGTCACGGCGCCGGGGCTGCGGCTGAGCGCCCTCGCCTCGGACGGCGCCGTTACGGTGGGCGGTGGTGTGGGTGGAGTCCTGGCGTTGACTCGCGACGGCGGTCAGCACTTCAAGCCCGTCAACACCTTCTCGGGGCTCGACCTGTATGGTCTCGCCGTCAAGGACGAGATCTGGGTGGCGGCGGCCGGAACGCCGCGTGCTTGGCACGGGGCGCTCTTTACCAGCACCGATGGTGTCAACTGGGAGATCACCTACGACATGGGGCTCGAGGCGCTGTACGACGTCGCGAGCAACGACTCGGTCTTCGTGGCCGTGGGAGTGATCAACGAGCTCTGGAGCGGTGGCGCAATGATTCGCAGGAGCTCGGACGGACGGACCTGGCACTCCTCCAGCGGAACGTCGGGTGACGGGGACTGGCCCTGGGAATGGCGGTCGGTGACGTGGGATGGCGTCCGTTTCGTCGCTGCGGGAACCGGGGGCGCGGTCGCGACCAGCAGCGACGCCTCCGTCTGGCACCTCATCGGCGGCGCCGAGATCACGGACCACACCTTCTTCGGTGTCGCCTCCGACGGCGAGACCCTGGTCGCGGTCGGTGGAACCGGGGTGGTTGCTGTGAGTCACGACGGCCAGACTCTGACGGTGGTCCGCCCGGGATACGAGGAGGGTGATTTCTTCGACGCGGCTTGGGGCTACGGCGCCTTTGTCGCTGTGGGCTCCGATGGCGCGATCCTGACCAGTTCGGACGGCGACCAGTGGCAGGAACAGGCGTCGGGGACGAGCGCTGATCTCTTCGGCATCCGGTTCACGGACGAGAGCTTCGTGGCGGTGGGTGACGACGGGGTCGTGCTCACGAGCGCTGACGGCGTGTCGTGGCAGCGAGGGAACGGGGCGGGCGCGGTAGATCTCCATGACGTGATCCGGGTCGGGCCGGCGCTGATCGCGGTGGGCGAAGATGGCGTGGTGGTGCGGTCCGCCCCATCCGATCCTTCATTGCCGCCGGTTCCCGGATTCGCCTGGCGGCCGCCGCAGCCCGAGACCGGCGCATCGATTCGTTTCATCGATCTTTCCGACGGTGACCCGACGTCGTGGCACTGGGACTTCGGCGACGGCGGGTCCGCCGACGGGGCGGCCGTCACCCACGCCTTCACCGGGTCCGGAACCTGGCCGGTGCGGCTGACGGTGGAAAACGAACACGGTGTGGCAACCGTTGAGACCGGCGTCACAGTGAGACCGTTCTGCGGCGCGCCGCCGGCGACGACCGTCTCGGTCCCGGCCTCCGCAGCGAGCGGAGAGGACTTCGAGATCTCGTGGCTCGAGACCCTCGCGCCGGGGGATGTGGGGAAGTACATCGTCTACGAGGCCGCGAACCCGGACTTCGTGGATGACGACGGATGGGTCGTTCGGGACGCCACCTCCTTTGTGGTGAGTCACCGTTGGACCGAGGCCAGCAGCTTTTTCTACCGGGTGGTGGGCCGCAACGACTGTCCCGACGGTCACTACTACTCCGAGCCGTCGACCGTGGTCAAGGTGGACATCGAGCCCGATGTGACGGACCTTGGCGAGCACGTCCGGGTCGTTACGGCGGCGGCGAGCGGCTCCGGGCTGAAGAACACGGAGTGGGTGACCGACGTCGTCGCGCACAACCCCGGACCATACCCGGCACCGGTTTACCTTTACCTGCTGCCGAGAGTGGGCGAAGGCAATCCAGTCGGCGGCGTCAGGCACTGGGTCGGGCCGGCAGAGTCGCTGGTTCTGGCAGACGCCGTCGCCGATCTTCAGCGTCCCGGGGCGGGCGCCCTGCTCGTCGCGTCGGACCGGCCGCTTCTTGTCGGCACGCGGACCTACAATGACGGACCGAACGGCAGCTTTGGCCAGTTCATCGCAGGTCAGCCTGTCGACGGGTTATCTGGGGAAGGTGGAGAGGCACGACTGATCCAGCTCACCCGGAACCCTGATTTCAGGACCAATCTTGCCCTGGCCAACGCGAGCACCGACGGTGCCGAACTGACGGTCAACGTTTTCGGGGCGGACGGGCAGTTGCTCGGTACGACCCGCGAAGACCTCCCGGGTCTGTCGTCCGCGTTCCACACCGACGTCCTCCTCGAACTCGGGGGGGGCGACGTCGAGGACGCGTTCGCCGTCGTCTCGTCCGATCCAGCGGCCATCGGGTGGACGGCCCTCGCTTCGGTGGTCGACAACCGATCCGGTGACCCGGTGGCCCTGCCGGCCGTCACCGGACGGTTGGGCAACCGCGTCGTCAATCGCGACGACCTGCCGCTCATCCGAGACCACGAATGGCTGGACATTCTCTTCGCCGGTGATGTGTACGTTTTGGCGGGAAATCGAGGGATCGCCTGGAGTGTCGACGGCGTGCACTGGGATCGTGGCGACGGCGTGGAGGGTAGTTTCTACGGCGCCGAGATCGCATGGAACGGCAGCCAGTTCCTGGTGACCGGTGATCATAGGGTTCTCGTCAGCGACGACGGGCGGTCATGGACCGAGGCGCCGAACCTTCAGGGCGACGGGTTCGATGCCGTGGCCTGGGACGGGTCGCGGTGGGTCGGCACTGGGAGTGGCGACATCGATTGGTCCGAACTCGGAATCAGCTCGGACGGCCTGAACTGGGAGAGGTTTCGGGTGGACGGCATCAGATTGCGGGACATCATCTGGGTCGGTGACCGGTTCGTCGCCGTCACCGCTGGCCCGTCAGGTCTCGCGACCAGCCCTGACGGCGTGTCGTGGAGCGTTGTCGATGGCTTCGATGGGTGGATCAGGGAGTTCGCGTGGAACGGCCGGATGCTGATCGCTCTGGGTGCCCAGGTGATCTACACCAGCACCGATCTTTCCAGTTTTTCGACCCACGACCTAGGGCGTGAGCCGTCCGCGGTGGTCTGGGCGGGCGACCACTGGGTGGTGAGTGCCGGGCCCTCCACCGATGATCCGATGGAGGTTTTTCTCGTCGGTCGCGACGGTTCGAACTGGGAGAGCGTGCCCAACCCCGGACCGTGGCTCCGACCCGCGTATGGGATGACATGGGACGGCAGCGCGGTGCTCACCGTGGACTTCCGCCGGCGACTCAATTGGCTCGTCAGTGACGGAACCGATGTGGCGATCCCGGCGGTCGCCCACCTGGGCGGCCGCGGAGGATCGCGGTGGCGCAGCGACGTAGAGCTTCACAACCCGGGGACCGAACCGGTGCACTGCGCCCTCGAACTCGTTGAGCGGGGAGAGAGCGGCCTCGCGCCTGAGTTCGTCGAGATCACCGTCGGTGCGTCGTCGTCGGTGAGGCTGCCCGATGTGATCGCCACCCGGTTCGGCGGCCGCGGGGCGGGTTCGCTGACGGTGCGCCCCGACGACAGTGCCGTCATCGTTTCGAGCTGGACCTATGCCGACGACCCGGCGGGCAGCTATGGGCAAATGGTGCCCGGTCTTCGGGCGACAGACGCGATCCACGGTTTCGAGACCGGGAGACTGATCCAGCTCCGCCACTCGCCCTGGTTGAACGGCGGCTTCCGTACGAATCTCGGGTTTGTGGCTCGCTGCCCCGATGAGATGGAGGTCGACGTGCGTCTCCACCGTGGCTCCGGCGAGCTGTTGGGAACCGAGTCAGTCACCCTGGCGCCCATGGGCAACGCCCAGCTCAACAACGTCTTCGGCCCGTTCACCGACGAGGTTCTGGAAGACGGCTACGCGGTGCTGACCTCGCCGACCCCGCGGTGCTCGTTCTACGCCTATGCCTCGGTGGTGGACAACCGGACCAACGACCCGATTCTCGTACCGGCCGTTCCCTGGAGCGCTCAGCCCTGATCAGGTATCAGCCGTGGAAGCGCCGACGAAAAGGGTTCGACCGCCCCAGGCACCGCTTGACCGCTGAAACGACCGGAAGCCGTACACTGGATTC
>CBESWV010000151.1:0-9746 GCA_965533305.1 uncultured bacterium
CTCCGGGCAACCACACGTACGACAACCCGGGTACCTACAACGTGACCTTCACGGCCACCGACGACCAGGGTCTCAGCGATCCGACCCCGGACACGCGGACGATCACGGTTGATGCCGTCAACCAGGCGCCCGAGGGCGTCATCACCTCGCCGGCCGGGGACGAAACGATCCTGGAGGGTGAGTCGGTGATGTTCGCCGGGACTGCCGACGATCCCGACGGTGATCCGGTCACCGTGTTGTGGGACTTCGGCGACGGTGGATCGTCCACCGATCTTTCTCCGGGCAACCACACGTACGACAACCCGGGTACCTACAACGTGACCTTCACGGCGACCGATGACCAGGGGCTCAGCGACCCGTCTCCGGACACCCGGACGATCACGGTCGAGGCCGTCAACCAGGCGCCTGAGGGCGTGATCACCTCGCCGACCGCGAATGTGACTATAGATGCGGGCGATTCGGTGCCGTTCGCCGGGATGGCGAGTGATCCCGACGGAGACCCGGTGACAGTGCTATGGAACTTCGGCGACGGGATGACATCGACCCAGATGTCTCCGGGCAACCACACGTACGACAACCCGGGCACCTATAACGTGACTTTCACCGCCACTGACGACCAGGGTCTCAGCGACCCAACCCCGGATGCCCGGACGATCACGGTCGAGGCGGTTCCGCCCGCGGTGACGCTGACCACGCTTCAGGCGACCATTTTTACCCCGACCTGCGTCCGGTGCCATGGTAGTTCGGATCCCGAAGCTGGTCTGAATCTCTCCGCGGGGCAATCCCACGGCAACCTGGTCAACGTCCCTGCGGAGACCGAGCCCGGCGTACGGGTGATTCCATTCGATCCGAATAACAGCGTGCTGGTGACCTTCCTCGATGACGGTCACCGCAACCGACCTGCGAGCGAGCGGCTTCAGATCCGATCCTGGATCAACGCCGGCGCGCAGGACAACTAACAAGGTGGTCATGAGCAAACAGGCGGCTTTCAATCTTCGTTTCGCCTCCGCTGAGTCTCTGGACGGAGCCGAGACCCCCCTCTGATTGCCGCCTCGTAAGCCCATGCTCATCGAACCCCCGGGGGGAAGGCCGACGCCTTCCCCCCTTTCTTGGACACGCGCCAGGCATCGCTTTGTTGATAGGGAGATCCCCTTCGACGCATCACGGGTCCCCTTCGGGTACTTTGGGGAGTCCGCAACCCAAACAGCAATCCCCCGCAAATCAACGATTTGCGGGGGATTGCTGGTGGAGGCGGTGGCATCTTGCCTCCGCTTCGTGTCTATCAAGTCGTCAAAGCGGCGCCTGGCGCCATTTTCTGGCTAAATCGAATTTGGTGTCAACGTCACTGACAAGCATGCCGTCAACCCCGCCCGCGCCGGAGGCCGGTTGCCGGTTTGGGAGTAAGTGACTGCTGGTCGCCAACTCCGGAATCGCAGGGCTGTGAATGGTACTATTGAATGGGCCTTTGGAGGTACTATGAATGAGCCAACTCGGTTCTCCGAGGATGTGAAACAGGTTTCGGAACTCAAGACGAGAGGAGCCGAGATCATCGGTCAGGTCAGGCGAACCCGGCGACCGGTGTTGTTGACACGGCGAGGTCGAGGTGTCGCGGTGCTGCTGGATGTGGACGAGTACGAGCGCCTGGTGGAGCGACAGTCGTTTGTCGAAGCCATCGAGGCTGGAGCAAGGTCGGCGGCCGAAGGCGATCTCCATCCACACGAGGAGGCCCTTGCGATTCTCGAGACCTTCGGCGATGGCTGAAACGCGGCCCATCCTCTGGACGGGTCCGGCGTTGGCCGACCTCGTCGAGATCCGAGAATGGGTGGAGCGGGACAGCCCTGATGCCGCCCGCCGGCTCGCTGCGAGAATCCGCGAACGTGTCAACGACCTAGCGGTCTTCCCATTTTCCGGTCGGGTCGTGCCGGAGATCGAAATCGAACGCTATCGCGAGGTCGTTGTTCAACCATACCGCGTGATCTACGAGATTCGTGAGAACGACCTGGTGATCCTGCGAGTGCGCCACTCTCGCCGCGACTTGCGGGAGTGAAGGATGGAACGAGGAAACCGAATCATACGCCCCAACACCAGCTCATTCGGTTTGCCGCCAACCGGTGCGCCCGGATACCGAATCATGCTACAAAGAATGCATGGTTCCGCATCGAGTCATGATCCACATCTCCCGCAGTGAGCAACGGGTGCTCGACCCGGACGACGTTTATTGTCTGCATGCCAGGGGAGGGGAGACCGAGATTCGCCGGCGGTCACGTACACCGCTCGTCGATCTCAGACCGCTCGGTGAGGTGGCGCCGCTCTTCGAGTCCCACGGATTCGTGCGAGTTCACCGCGAGCACGCCGTCAACATCGCCCGCATCAGGCTTCTCCGCCTGCAAGCCGACGGGCGAGACTGGGAACTCAAGCTCGAACCGCCGGTGAACAGCGTGCTGCCGATCGCGCGTGATCGGCTCGCAGCAGTCCGTGCGGCCCTTGGGGAGCCCTAACTCTGCAAAGCGGTGCCAGGCGCCATTTAATTCTCTCTCGCGACGAAGTACGGTTGTGAAAAGTGGTGCCTATCTCCGGAAAAATCAATTTTCACTCATTCATACGCGTTGGCCGCGTCCAATCGCCACGGATTATTTTTGGCAACCGGCAGGATGAGATGAGAGGTCATCGAATTGCCGGAATTATCAACTGCCTCAACCCACAGGGTGGCCTTCTTTTCATGCTTGAGACCCGCAGGGATCGAGATGATCCACTGATGAGCTGACAATTCTCTGATCGGTAATTGACCTGCGTAATCACCTGAGAGGTAGCCTGCACGGAGGTGGGAAATCCCGCTGGCATCGTCAAAGGCGTGGATCTCGATCTGGCCTGAACCTACGTGAAATGCATCCACAACCCGGTTGTTGGCTGTGATGATGAAGCGTCTGAGATAGGGAGGATTGGAGTCGTCCAACGAAAGATCTCCCTGCAATGAGACCCAGGCGCGACGTTCTTTCGGGCCGAAACGTACGAAGAACTTGTCTGAGTAATCGAGTTCAAGGTTGTACACAGTTCCGTGAACCTCGATTTCGATTTCGTCTTGCACCGGCCACGCAAGAAGGTGCCCCTCGAGATCAACATCGAATTCGCTGACGACGGCGCCGTTTTCAATCAATCTCGCTTCGAGTTCATAAATACCAGCTCCCGGAGAGGATCCGGTCTGAGCAATGAATGGCAGCAAGTAACGCCCGTGAGCCGGTACGATTCTCAGAGTATCAACATCGTTGTCCATCCTGCCGTACCAGAACAAGGTTCCCAGTCCCAACGGGAAACGCATTTCATCGGTCTCGAAGATCGGCAGAGCGTCAGACCCCCTGACATACGCTTTGAGTCCGTCATCGAACTTCAAATAGCCGGATTCATAAAGCGCCGAACGATAAAACATCGGGCAGGACGATGAGTACGGGTATGCCAATAGGCGCATAAACCCGAGATTGCGGTCTGCGCCCTGCATCGATTGCATATAGACCTTTTGCTGGAAGGGTTTGTCGAACGGCACCTTTGGAGCGGAACAGTGGATCGCTCCCGCGCCCACAAATTCGTCATGAGGATCGCCGATCGGTGTGTTCGATGAGGACGTACTGAACATCAGAGACCTAAATCTGAGTCCTGGATTGTGATCAATAACAATGGGCTTCCAGTCCTCGGAAGAGAATTCCACACGATGGTGGTCTTCAATCCCTCTGGAATAATCACCAAAGAAATAATAGGCATGACCTCGCCCGACATTCGGTGCTCCGCAGATCATTTGAATGTCGATCTGATAATCTTCGCTCATTGAAGAAAACGCTGCAGATTTCACAAATGCAAGAGCATCGCCACCAAAAAAAGAAGCGCCGCGACTGAAGTCAATGATCGGTCGACTCACTCCATCGCGAGTGAATAGAAATTGTGCGAACACGCTATCGGATCTCAACACGGCGTCGTCGATGTCATAGGGTTGCACAGAGAATTGGTGAACCGCTGACCTTCTGTCCATGGTGATGTTCACATCGTCGCCATCGACCACAATGTCTTCTTCGACCACGACAGTAGCGAGCTGCACGCCCCAGTAGGCGACTACATCATAGCTGCCTGGAGGAACAGAGAAGACGACCGTTTCGGTCGGGTCGCGACGCGTATTCTCGAAAGACGCATCGCCACCCGAAGGAATGCAGAAGATGACTTCGACACCATCAGAAAAATCCACAAGGAGCTGTGAGGTCCCGGCAGTTTTAGCCGCTGCGACCGGCTGGTTCTGGGTTTTCAATTCCGGGTCTACGACGTGACCAAGCACGGTGAGCTGCTCGAAGTTGCCTTCGTCGACCCCGGCCAGTGACGACGATACCAGCAAGAGCGTGAGTGAGGCGATGGCGAAAAATGTTCGGGTTTTCATGACAAATCCCCCCAGGTTTCTGCTTTCTGTGAAATCTACGCTGTATAACAATGTAGTGCCCCAAATGCTGGCCGACAATGCCGGCGAACTCTGAGTTGTGACTATGGTCACGATAGGCGTTGCTCAGCATCGGTGCCAGAAGGTACGCAGTTAAATTTGATAGCTCCGTAACTACGTACCTGGCGCCCATGGGCAGAGTTCCGAACTGCAGAGCAAGAAGGCTAAGAAAGTTTCTCCGTACGTCCTCGCCCTACCCCGTCTTGACAACTGGCACCCTCCATAATCGAGGGCGCTCAGGGGGAATGGACCGCTGCCGGTGTGCCGGGTGGTCCCTGATGAAAACAAAGCTTACGCTCTTGCAGAGTTGGGGACAGGCGAGGGGACAAGCCAAACCCGGGCAATCTTAATTGATTGACCGGGATAGACTTATCGAGAAAAGTTGGTGGAGGCGGTGGGAATCGAACCCACGTCCGAGGAACTCCGGTCGCCGGTTTCTCCGTGTGCAGCCGGCGATTAAATCTCACCCCGCGGTCGGTCGTCCGGCGACCTTCTGAGGGGCCAGCCCGAAAAATCTCGATCACCGCGTTCGGGCGCCGTGGTGACCCAGCCCATCAAACAGCGCCAGACCTCAGATCGATAGGCGAGATCTCGAGGCTGACGTGGCTACCTAAGCAGCCAGTGCGTAGTCGTTATTGGCAGTTAAGTTTTGCCCCCACCTTTTTAACGAGGAGGTGAGGACCTCGACACGCTGCCAACAACCGGAAACGTTCCCCGTCAAACCCAGGACACCCCCAAGATTCAACTCTGTCTCTGAGTATAACAACGTTTTCCGGGTGAAAAAGTTCCCGCGGAGTGAAATAGCCCCCGGGCCTGCGGCCCAGGGGCGCGGTCATCAGTGGGCCACGACCCTCCTTTCAAAAAGCCACGCGCCGGTGGCGAAAACGAGGAGAACGAGGCTCAGGGTAAGGACGGGGACGTTGAAGCGCGTCAATGATCCCGGCGTGCGGGAGGGCTCATCGGGTTGCATCGTTGTCGAGACTGCAGCGGATGCTCGGGGGTTGGATTCTGCCGGCTGGTGATCGCGGTGTGTTTCAGGGGCGCTGTCGGCGATCTCGATCGGGTCGGGTTTGGTGACTGCCTTCGCCGATTCCGCCGCAACCGCTGGTGTGCTGTCGAGATGAAACCTCACGGTCATGATGTAGTTCAAGGCAACCGGTTGTCCGTTGAGGATCGAGGGTTGAAATTGCCATGTTCGGATTGCCGCGACCGCAGCCTCGGTGAGGCCGAGGGGCAGTGGTCTCAGGGTGTGGATCTGGGTGACTCGACCCTCGGTGTCGATGGTCAGCTCGAGGACCACGACGCCCTGAATCCGCGCGCGGCGAGCGGCTTCGGGGTAGACGGGGCCGGCGCCGGTGAGCTTCACCGGTTCGGTCATGGCTCCCCCGACAACGAACCTCATGGGTCCTTCGGGATTGCGAGGCGGGGGAGCGTCGGGCATTCCCATGACCAAGTTGTTGTCGGGCACTAAACCCTGCACGGAGGTCTGGGGATGCCTCAGCGTCGATTTGGTTTTTCCGGGGACCGACATCATGGCCCGAACATTCCGGTCGCCGCCGGCCTTGCCGAAGACCCCTTCATACGACACGCCTTCGGGCATGGGCAGCGGTTGGTCGACGGTCGTGAGCTCACCCTGATCGCGAACTTCCGACTTGTCGACTGCGACGAACGAGGTGTAGGCGGTCATCAACCGGTGCTCGAGAGCCAACGCCGTGATCTGCTCTGTGATGGCCTGTTGCTGCTCCGATCGGATCTTTTCCATCTCGAGTCGGGCGATGCGCCCTCGGGCCCACAGTTGGGCCTGTGAGGCATTCTCAGGTTCGCGCTCGGGCAATCTGACCCTGCTTGACACCTCGACCCGCTCTCGGCCCGCCCAGCCGCGAAGCGTGACCGTGCCGCGGCCGCCCGTTCGATAGCGGGCGTGGACGAGGAGGGGCTGGGCGGCGAAGAGATCGGGCAGTTGCGCCGGTTCGACATCGACGACCTCGAGCCCGCCCCAGTCGAGCTCAAGCTGGGTGAAGACCGGGTCGGTGATGCGGTCGTAATATCGTTGGACGAGAGTGTCCGGGGATTCGCCGGGACGAAGGTACTCGGCCCGTCCGCGTCCGACCTCGGCCAGACGGTCGAGAAGATAGCGGTTCACTGAGGTTCCGATACCGAGGGAGAAAACTCGGGCGTCGCCGATCCGCTCGCTGACGCTCTTGATGATCGCCTCTTCATTGCCGATGTAGCCGTCGGTGAGGAAGAGCACCATCCGCAGACGGTAGGGGTCCTTGGGCGCGTCGAGGGCGGCGCGCACCCCGGCCAGCATCTCGGTGCCACCGCTGCCGCGCATCCCGTCGAGGAAGGACAGGGCGCGCTGGATGTTGGCGCGACTGACCGGCAGGGCGTTGGGATCGAGTTGATCGGCACGGCCAGCGAAGTGGATGAGTCGGAAGGTGTCATCGGCTCGCAGCTTCATGAGCGCCTTGCGGACGAGCTGTTTGCACGCCGCCATGGGCTCACCCCGCATGGAGCCGGAGGTGTCGAGGACAAAGACCACTTCGCGCGGGACCACCTGGTCGGAACTCGGTTGGGCGGGAGGCTGAAGAATCAGCGTGAGGTAGCCGTCGTCGGCCTCTTTGTGGGCCACCGTTGTCGACTGGATGGCCGCGCCGCCGGTGGTCCAACCGAGGACGAAGTCCTTGTTGGGGATGGTGTCGAGGGGAGCCACGCGAACCGTGGCTCGCTTTCGGTCATGACGAATCGTGCGGATCTCATGCGATGACGAGGAGAGATCGTGGATCGCGAATCCCGGCTCGAGGGAGACGGTGATGTCGATGTCGTGGCCGCTGCGCTCGCCGGGTCTGAGCACCGGGGGCGTGATCCGCGAAGCGTCGGACACCTGATCGGTATCGGGCGACCAGCCGGACCCGGATCGACCGGTTGCAGCGCCCGGGATATAGCGCGGTCCGACAACGGCGGGAAAGACGAGACGCCACGTTCCGTGGTCGAAGGTGAGGTCTTCGACATAGTGAATTTCCACCTCCACCTCCTCACCCGGGAGGATGTTCGCCAGGCGCTGGGTGAAGATGTTGGGGCGTTCCTGATCGAGAAGCCCGGTCAGATGGCCCGACTGACGCGCCTCGTCGTAGATCCGGCGCGCCTCTTCGCGTCGGTGGATCTCGCCGACGATGCGCCGATCGCCCATGACGATGGTCATGGCGTCCACCGCCGCGCGGTCGGGCAGCGGAAAGACGTAGACGGCCTCGATACGGGTCTCGAGGGGGTTGGAGAACCGCTGCAGAAGCGTGACCTCGGCTACCGTGCCCGAGATCGAAATGTCGACATCGGTGTGTTCGAGCGGGAACCGGCGCTCTATTCCGCTTTCGGGGTCGGTGTAGAAAAGACATCCCTGGGTGGGCGAGTCATCGCCTACGACGGAGCCGGCGGTAGCGAGGATTGTGGCCAGCACCAACCCACCGATCCATGCGCTTCGTTCGGACACACCTTGCACAGCCTTCATCTCAGAGCTCCTTTCCGAGGACGGCGACGGTGATCGCCGGCCGTTTCAGGGTGGGGAGTGATCCCTCACGTGGTTCCTGTCCAGTTGGAGTCATGGGCGAGGACGGAGTTCCCGATCTTGATGGGAGGACTTGGTTCCCGGGCGGACGCGGACTCGGGTGCGGGAAACTCCCTTGACGCCGTGGTCGCCCCGACCCATACTTAAGTCGTTCCACGCTGTACAACTGAAGGGAAAGTCTATGTTGGCGAAGGCGTATTCTGCCACGCTGCGCGGCGTGAATGTGTTGTTCGTGACCGTGGAAGTGGACCGGATTCGAGCGCAGAACCCATCGACTACGGTGGTCGGGCTGCCGGATCCCGCGGTCCGCGAGGCCAAGGAGCGGATCTTCTCGGCCATTCGACATCTCGGTCACCGATCCGAGGCGGCCAACACCGTCTTCAATCTGGCGCCTGCCGATGAGAGGAAGGAAGGGGCGGCCCTCGATCTTCCGATGGCCATGGCCTTTCTCGCGGCGGCCGGACACCTGGCCAAGGAGCGTCTCGAGGACCGGCTGCTCGTCGGCGAGCTGTCGCTCGAAGGGCGACTGCAGCCGGTGCGGGGGGTTCTGCCCATTGTCCTCGCAGCGCGCCGGGAGGGTGTGGGGGAGGTGATCCTGCCGCAGTCGAATCTCGCCGAGGGTTCGGTGGTCTCCGGCATCCGCGTGATCGGCGCCGCGACCCTGGGTGAGGTGATGCGATATGTCAGGGACGGCGAGTTTCCGGAGATCACCGAAGCCGAAGGCGGTGAGGACCCTTTGGTCGCAGCCGCGCCCGATCTCTCCGATGTGGTCGGCCAGGAACAGGCTCGCCGCGCCCTCGAGGTCGCGGCCGCGGGCGGCCACCATCTGCTCTTCATGGGTCCCCCTGGGTGCGGCAAGTCCATGCTCGCGCGTCGTCTGCCGGGCATCTTGCCGCCGTTGGAGTCCGAGGAGGCGCTTGAAGTGACAAGTGTCTACTCGGTCTCGACTCGGGTGCCGCGACCGCGCGGCCTGCTTTCGAGGAGGCCGTTTCGGGCGCCCCACCACACGATCTCCAATGCGGCGCTCATCGGCGGCGGGTCCAGTCCTCAGCCGGGCGAGGTTTCTCTTGCGCACCATGGGGTGCTCTTCCTCGACGAACTCACCGAGTTCCGCCGCGATGTCCTCGAGGGTCTGCGCCAGCCCCTGGAGGATCGGACGGTGACGGTCGCCCGGGCGCAGGCGACCCTGACGTTTCCGTCCGCCTTTCAGATGGTGGCGGCGGCGAATCCCTGCCCCTGCGGGTACCTGGGCGACGAGCGGAGGGAGTGTGTCTGTACCCCGCCGGCGGTGGACCGTTACCGATCGCGGCTCTCGGGGCCGCTGCTCGATCGGCTCGATCTTCAGGTTTCGGTTGCGTCGGTTCCGTGGCGGGAGCTGTCCCGGGATCGCCGGGGAGAGGCATCGGCAGCGGTGGCGGCGCGGGTCGCTGCGGCGAGGCGGCGGGCCCGGGAACGGTTCGGTTCCGGCGGACCGCTGTCCAACGGCGATATGGGCTCGGAGGCGATCCGGGAGTGGGCCGCGCCCGATGACGACGGTCGGCGGTTGCTCGAGCACGCCAGCAGGGCCCTGGGGCTGTCGGCGAGGGCGTGGCACCGCATCCTCAGGGTGGCGAGGACCATCGCCGATCTCGCCGACGACGATCAGGTCAAAGCGCCTCATGTCGCCGAGGCCATCGCCTACCGAAGCCTCGACCGAAGGGCAGGCCTCCCACC
>CBESWV010000152.1:0-9581 GCA_965533305.1 uncultured bacterium
ACACGGCCACCGTCGACACCAACATCGCCCTCTTTGTCGACGGCTTCGAATCGGGAGATCTCTCGGCGTGGGACTGAAACCAAGGCGCACCGGCCACCCGGTCGGTGCGCCGCTTTTTCGCCTCAGCCACACACAGGAATTTCGGAGGTGATCACTCGAACGGCTGATGCCGTCGGCGATACTGCCGCGGCGTCAACCCCGTCGACTGGCGAAACTGTCGGGTTTCGAACCCTCGCCCTCAACCGTCCGAGAGAGACCATCGCCGCCACCTCGGCGGTGGTTGATTCGAGGATTGTTGAGGGATTCTTGACCAATCCCATTGTCATCCCGACTTTCCTGAGGTGCGCGTCTTCGCATCACATCCTCGGCAATCACGAGGACGAACTTCGAATCGCGAGGGCAGGAATAGAGATCTTTCCTGCTGACCACCTCCTGTTGTCGGCTGAGGCGCGGGCGTTGACTGCCCTGGGAGATGAGGATGGTCTCGATCTGGCCCTGAGTCGTGCCTTGTCCGCTTCCACGGGTCCTCAACCGGCCGATCTGCTGATCGAGGCTGCGGCAACGGCGCGGGCTCATGGCCGCGCCGACCTGTCCCGCTCGCTCGCTCGCCGGGCGCTCGTCATCCTCGATGATCGGTCGGAACCGAACGACGACCGGCTCGGACCCTGGTTCCGGGTGCAGGCTCTCGTCTACGCCGACGATCTCGATGGGGCGCAGGGCGTGCTCGAAGTCCTGTCCTCAACGTCAGAGGTTCCCTCGATCGACGTGGTTGGATGGCTCGGGGTGGTGGCGGCGCGACGAGGCGATCTCGAAACCGTCCGTGCGGCCGAAGACACCCTCGAGGCAATGGCTGGAGACACCTACGGTTGGCCGACCCACTACCGAGCCGCCATCGCCGCGTGGATGGGACATCGCGACCGGGCCATGGAGTTGCTGAGTCAGAGCCGAGCCGAGGGGTGGTCGTCGTTCTCGTCGTTCCACGACAGCCACCGGGTGCTCTTCGAACCGCTGGAAGCGATGGACGACTATCAGGCGTTGCTGCATCCCGAAGGGTAGAAGGACGGGTCAGGTCGTTCGGCGGTGCCGCTCGCGGCGATTCTCGCTCCTTCCGAAAGCTTCGAAGGCCGGAGGGTCGGGCTCATGCTGACCGGCGGCAACACCAACCTCGACAATCTGCCGTGGTGACCTGTTTACCGATTCCATCCCTGGTCTCGCTGTCCTAACCAGCTGCGAACGAAAAACTTCCTCCTGAAGGGGGCAAGAGCGGATTTGTCGCGTTTCGTCATGTTTGTGTCGCGTTCGTCCATGGCATCCGTGCGTTCAGAAACCTATCTTGATGAGTAGAGTTCAGAAAAGAGCGAGTCAAGGCGCGCGACACTAACAGGAGGTCAGGGATGAGAAATTGTTTCATGATTGTTTTTGGGTTGATGGCGGTCGTTTCGCTTGGTGGCGTTGCGGACGCAGCCGAGACGGAAGAGAGCATGGCCGCATCTTTGGCGCCGGCTGCCAGTCAGTTGCTAAGGACCGATTTTCCAGATGTGGTGATTGAATTAAGTCCGCCGGTGACCGATCCGGATCTCAAGTGGACGACTCCGGATATCGTCGCCACGGATGGGTCCAGCGACCAGGGGTCGCCCTCGGTTGCCGCGGCGCCCAGCGGGGAGCTTTTCATGGCGGTCAACATCCTGGATGCCAGTGGCATTCGGATTTACCACTCAACCGATGGTGGCCAGAACTGGTCGTGGTTGGCGGGATTGAATCACGGGACAGAAACCCGGAATCCGGCTTTGGCCTACGCTGAGAACGGCGCCGACAGGTGGCTGGTTGTCGTTTACGAACGCGTGGGCTCCGATGCGGAGCGGGGACTGCATGCGGCTCGGTTCAATGCCGATGACCCTTCGGACTACCTGTTCACTGATATCGATTCTTCGATTACTTGGCTTAACGCATCGACCCAACTCCATCCCCAGATTACCTGTGATTTCCCCGATTATAGCTCTCTCGTCTATTTCTATGTGACCTACGCCATACCGTCGATCGATTACTATCCGGTCTTCTTTTCGCGCAGCACCGATCAAGCAGGGACGTGGGACACGCCCCTGAACATCACCGGAGGATCGGAAAACACTTCGGCCGAGACCAGGCCGGAGATCGCGTATTCTGCGCACCGAAATGACGTCTACGTTGCGTTCACCAAACCGGGGTGGTCGGGGAGTGAGTGGGCTCAGCAGGTGTGGGTGACCAACAACACCGTGTCTGGTGGTCCCACCTATTGGGAAGCACCGGTGCAGGTTTCGGCTTCGTCTAACGACGATTTCAATCCCTCTGTGGCGGCGGCCTGGGATTCCGACACGGTGATGGTCGCGTGGACGAGGACCTTGTCTACCGACAATGATGTGCTCTATTCGTATTCCGATGATGGTGGGGCGGTTTGGTCATCCGTCGGCACCATGCCGAGTTGGACCTTTGAAGACGAGGACAGCGTCGATCTCACGGTCAGTCAGTCAGCATCGGGGAGATTCCATGCCGCCTATCGGCAGGGTGATTCTAGTAGTGACATTTGGTACTCCTGGGCGGATGTCGCGACACCGAGTAGTTGGTCCTCGGCTCTGGACGTTGACGAAGGGTCTGTTGCCAGCGGCGCTAATTTCTATCCCCGTCCATCGATCTGCGTCGATCTCTCACAGGCGCCGGTAGACGAAGCGGCACTCGCGTGGACGACGTATGTGCCGAGCTACAACGCATTGTTCGACAGCGCCACGCTGGGCGGTTTCAGCGACCTGATCTTCGCGGACGGTTTTGAGTCCGGCAACGTTTTGATGTGGTCATCGTCAGTTCCGTAGCTCTTGAGTACGCATCTGGACCTCGACTCCCGACACAAACCGTGGGCAGCTGAGGTTCGGAGTTCTCACATTCGATGACAAGGCTCCGAGCGGCGCGGCCGCTCGGGGCTTTCTTTTCGGCTGGTTTTTGGATCTTGGAGGCCATCGCGCGGACCTGCGCAGGAGGGATGGGCTGTCAAGCTACATCGAGGCTTGATGCCGATCCCGATACTGCCTCGGCGTTAGCCCAGTGGACTTCCGGAACTGCCGGGTGAAGGCGCTCTGGTCGCAGTAGCCGCTCTGTTGGGCGACATCGCCGATGGGCAGGTTGGTGGTTCGCAGCAGACGTGACGCGGTGTCGATCCGGCTCTTGGTCAGGAGCTGGCGGGCGGTGATGCCCAGCAGATCCTTGAGCCTGCGGTTGAGCTGATATGCCGAGAGACCGACCTGTCGTGCGATGATCTCGACGGTTCGCGCCTCGGCCGGGTCGGAGCGGATGAGCTCCACGGCGCGGAACAGGTCGTCGGCATCGGCCGCGTGCGCCGGTGTTTCGAGGTCGCGGGAGATCCCGGCGACGCCGACCACCGTGCCGTCGGCGTCCGTCAACGGGACCTTGTCGGTGAGACACCAGCCCTCGTGCCGGTTTGGGTAGAGGTGGAGCTCGAGACGCTGGCTGATGGGTTCGCCCGACCGAGTTACGGCCTGATCCTGTTCCAGGTAGCGTTCACCGAGGGGGGAGGGGAAGACCTCTGCCGTGGTGCGGCCGATGAGCTCGGGTTTGGCGACCAATCCGCAGCGCTCGACCAGGGTGGTGTTGACGATCTGGTAACGGCTGGAGAGATCTTTGACGAAGAAGACCACGTCGGGCACCCGGTCGAAGAGCTGTTCGACGTACGCAGATGAGGCGACGATTGACGCAAGACCTTCCGTGTTGACCATGCGATGACCTAAAACCTAATACCTAAAACCTAATACCTAATACCTATCCATTGTGCCGAATTCGCAGTCGGACCTTTCCAATCATACAAGAAAATAAAACAACGGCGGAGTAGATTTTATGCAGGATGACAAACAGCGTCTCTTCTTCTGCCGAAACCGAGGATCGCGCCCACGGGGTGTCGGTCTTCAACATCCAGCGCTGTTCGATCCACGACGGGCCGGGGATTCGCACCACAGTCTTCATCAAGGGCTGTCCCCTGCGCTGCGATTGGTGCCACAACCCCGAGAGCTTCGATGGTGCACCAGAGGTCGCGATCAACGGAGGGAAGTGCACCTCGTGCGGGGCGTGTATCGAGGCGTGCCCGGAGTCGAACGGTGAACGCCCGGCGCGCGGGGCGGACTGGAACGACGGCACCTGTCAGCGATGCGGCGCCTGTGCCGAGGCGTGCCCGGGCGAGGCTCGCGAGCTCATCGGTGAGCCCCGGGCGGTCGCAGATCTGGTGGCCGAGATCGAGCGCGATCGGCCGTTTTTCGAAGCGTCGGGTGGGGGAGTGACCTTTTCCGGTGGCGAGCCCCTGTGCTATCCGACGTTCCTTACAGCCTGTCTTGAGGCGTGCAGGGATAAGGGCCTCCACACCGCGGTGGACACCAGCGGTTTCGCATCGAAGAAAGTCATCCGAGACATCGCGGGGCTGACCGATGTGCTGCTCTACGATCTCAAACACATGGAATCCGAGGCGCACAAGCGCCACACAGGGGTCGAGAATCAACGCATCCTCGAGAACCTGAGAACCCTGAGCGAGGAGGGCACGGCCATCTGGATCCGGTTTCCGTTGATCCCCGGATTCAACGATGACGATGAGAATCTCGAGGCCATGGCCGCGTTCATCAACGCGCTACCCAACCCCCACCCGCTTTTTGTCCTGCCCTATCACTCCATCGGCGTCGACAAAGCCCGACGCCTGGGGAAGACCGGCCCCGAGGTCAACTACCGATCGCCGAGCGAGGACGAGATCGAGGCCGTGGTCGAGCGATTGCGCTCGCGCGGTCTCGAGGTCCACACCGGAGGAGCGCATGAATGATCGAGTGAACCGTCTACGTCGCGAAAGCCTGGAAGCCGTCCCTTCGGTCTCCATCGAGAGGGCGGTGCTGCTGACTGAGTTCTACCGGGGAAACGAGGGCCGCTGGCCGGTGCCGCTCATGCGCGCCCACGCGTTCCACCATCTCTGCACCCACAAGCGCCTCTACCTGGGCGATGACGAACTCATCGTCGGCGAGAGGGGACCGGCGCCGAAGGCGACACCGACCTACCCCGAAATCACCTGCCACAGCGTCGAGGATCTCGAAATCCTTCGAACGCGCAAGCTGACGAGTTACGAGGTCGAGGCCGGGGATATTCAACGGTTCGCCGACGAGGTGATTCCGTACTGGCAGGGACGTCCCCTTCGCGACAGGGTCCTCGAAAGGCTGCCCGAAGAGTGGCACGACGCCTATTCGGCAGGCGTTTTCACCGAGTTCATGGAGCAGCGGGCGCCGGGTCACACCGTGGCCGACGGCAAGATCTATCGCAAGGGGTTGTCGGATTTCCGACGTGAGATTGCCGCCTCGTTGGAAAAGCTGGGAAGCGCGACCGACCCCGAAACCGAGGCCAAGCGTCATCAGCTCGAGGCCATGGATGTGGCCGCCGACGCGGCCATCGTCTTTGCTCGACGCCACGCCGATCTCGCTCGCAGGAGGGCCGGGGTCGAAGCGGATCCGGACCGTCGCGCCGAACTCGAACGGATCGCCGAGGTCTGTGATCGGGTTCCCGCCCAGGCGCCGCGCGACTTCCACGAAGCCCTCCAGGCATATTGGTTCTATCACCTGGGCGTGATCACCGAGCTCAACGGCTGGGATGCCTTCAACCCCGGCCACCTCGACCAGCACCTGGGCCCGTTCTACGAACAGGCTCTGGCCGACGGCAGTCTGACCCGCGACGAGGCCAAAGAACTGCTGGGCTGCTTCTTCGTCAAGTTCAACAACCACCCCGCACCGCCCAAAGTGGGCGTGACCGCCGCCGAGAGCGGCACCTACACCGACTTCGCCAACATCAATGTGGGGGGCCTCACCCGTGAGGGGAACGACGCGGTCAACGATGTCTCGTACCTCCTGCTCGAGGTCATCGACGAGATGCACCTTCTGCAGCCGTCAAACAACCTCCAGCTCTCGGCGAAGAACCCCGATCGGTTCCTCCGTGCCGGACTCGAGGTCATTCGCAAGGGCTATGGATTCCCCTCGGTTTTCAATGCCGATGCTGTGGTCAAGGAGCTCGTGCGCCAGGGGAAATCGGTGGAAGACGCTCGTGAGGGAGGCACCAGCGGCTGCGTCGAGGCCGGCGCATTCGGCAAAGAGGCCTATATTCTGACCGGCTATTTCAATCTCCCGAAGCTGCTCGAACTCGCCCTCAACAACGGGATCGATCCCCGCACCGGGAAACAGCTTGGTCCGGAGACGGGCGACCCTGCCGCCTTCACCACCTTCGATCAGCTCTTCACGGCATGGCGCGCGCAGGTTGATCACTTCGTGGAGATCAAGCACCGCGGCAACGCCATTTGGGAACGCGCCTATGCCGAAGACGCGCCGGCGCCGTTTCTGTCGCTCATCATCGATGACTGCATCGCCACCGGTCGTGACTACAACGCCGGCGGCGCGCGCTACAACACCAGCTATATCCAAGGCGTCGGGATCGGTTCCATCACCGACAGTCTGTCGGCCATCAAGCACCACGTCTTCGACGACGGAACCGTCTCGCTCGAAGCCATTCGCGAAGCGCTCGCCGATGATTTTGCAGGCCAAGAACCGCTCAGGCAACAGCTGGTCAACCGCACTCCGCGCTATGGCAATGACGACGATCGAGCGGACGAGATCATGGTGAGTTGCTTCGAGGCCTTTTTCGAGGCGGTGGACGGCCGGCCCAACGGCAGGGGGGGGAAGTACCACATCGACATGCTTCCCACCACCTGTCACGTCTACTTCGGGTCGGTGATCGGCGCCATGCCCGATGGCCGCCGCGCCGGTCAGCCGCTCTCGGAGGGGATCTCACCGGTTCAGGGAGCCGACCGAAAAGGGCCCACCGCGGTCTTCAAGTCGGCGGCCAAGATGGACCACCTGCGAACCGGCGGCACCCTGCTCAACCAGAAATTCACGCCGCAGATCCTCGAGGGCAAACCGGGGATCGATCTCCTCGCCGGTCTCGTCCGCGGCTATTTCGGGATGGACACCCACCATGTCCAGTTCAACGTGGTCTCCGCCGAGACCTTGCGTGAGGCCCAGACCGACCCCGAATCCCACCGCAGCCTCATCGTCCGGGTGGCCGGCTACAGCGATTACTTCTGTGACATCTCGCGCGAGCTCCAGGACGAGATCATCGAGCGCACCGCGCACGATGGGTTCTAGGGGCGGGTCCCGCGCCATCGCACCGGCGCAGGGTTGCGTCGCAAAGGACGCTGAGTCATCGCAACTGAGAGTGGGCGAGGCGTAGCTTGAGGGTTGTCAGACTTCGTGGTGGCGCGTTTCCGACCGAGACGGGTCTGAAGGGCAGGCAGGATGCCTGCCCCACAAAGCCGCCGTCGAGCGGTTGTGGAGCAGGCTTCCAGCCTGCTCGTGGAACGATGAGTTGTGTGAGCGCGCTTCCGAGAAAAACGTCAAGAACACCCAGGAGTGATCATGCTGTCCCGGTCACTGTCCCGGTCACTGTCCCGGTCTCGGCCTCGGACTCGGACTCGGGAACGGGATCGGGATCGGGATCGGCCTCGGACTCGGCCTCGGACTCGGACTCGGGAACGGGATCGGCTACCGATTCGGACACTGATATGGAAACGGTCGCTGTCATCAATCGCATTCGATTGCGATAGCGATAGCGAACGCTCATCGGCCGCGGAAGGTGATCCCAGATGGCCCGCTTGACATCCCCCACCCGCTCCACGCATCCTTCAGAGGTGAAACTGCCGGAGGCCCCCATGTCAGTCAGCATCGTGTGCGCAGACTATTACCACGCAATGGTCAAGGATCGTCCCGGTGCGGCCTACGAACTCCTCGCCCAGCTTGCTCAGACGGGGGTCAGCCTGATGGCCTTCAATGCCATCCCGATGGGGGCCGATTGCACCCAGTTGGTGCTCTTCCCGAGATCGCCAAGCCGGTTGGCCAAGGCCGCCGAGGAGGCGGGGATCAGTCTCACGGGCCCGCAGCACGCGCTCATCGTACGCGGCGACGACAAGCTCGGAGCGCTGGCGGAAACCCATCGCAAGCTCTACGACGCCAATGTCAACGTCTTCGCTTCGGGCGGGGTGGTGGCCGACTGCGGCCGCTTCGCGTATGTCCTGTATGTCAAAGAAGAAGATTTCGAGCACGCAGCCAGGGTGCTCGACGCGGGCTGAGTGCTCGGTTTTTCCCGGTCGCTGAGATCAGTTAGTCACGATATTTTGGTATGCTCGATCCGGTTTCTGGGGTGGAGTTGTGATCGACGACAACGAATTCGGCAAATGGCTGGTAACCCGGCGCCTTCTCTCGAAGGATGACCTGCGACGGGCGGAGAACGCCCAGCGGGGTCGGATGGGGAGACTCGACACCGAGATCATCGATCTCCAGCTGATGAGCGAGTCCGCCACCCTCGACGCCCTCGGGAAATTCAGGCAAACCCGTACCGTGTCCGGGTCCGAACTCGAGCACGCCAGTCCGTCAGCGGTCCGGTTGCTCACGCCGAGGATCGCCAGCCGGCTCGGCGTGGTGCCGTTCAAGCTCGAGGGCAAGACCCTTTCGGTGGCGACTCTCAGCCCGGGCGATCTTCTGGTCGAGGACGAAATCGCGCAGCAGACCGGTTGCATGGTGGCGTGTTTTGTGGCCCTCGAGATCAGGTTTGTCGAAGCCCTCAACCGTCACTACCAGGCGCCCATCACAGCTCGGTATGCCGGACTCGTCCGGCGGCTCTCGGGGGTGAGAGAGGCGGCGAAAGAGACACCTCGCCGGCCCTCGATGGACAAAGTGGATGCCATCCCCCTTTCCTCCCCGGTGTCAGATGCACCGCGCCCGGCGGTCGAGACGAGGCGATCGATGGCGCCTCAACCGGCGGATGCTCTCGAACTCAGCGCCGAAGAGCGTGATCTCTTTCCGTCGTTGCGCGACGAGGAGGCTGAGTCGGCTGCCGAGGCGGGCGCCATCTCGGGTGAGGTGGCCCTCGTTCGCGAAGATCAGCCTGCGGCGCCGGCCCCACCCACCCAGACGGCCCCGCCCGCGGAGGCCGAGATCGGTTTGGAGGCGCTGCTCGGCGCAGCCTCCCACGCCATGCAGAATGTCGAGATGCGGGACGACATCGCCGACGCGATGCTCGGATTCTGTGCCCCGATCTTCAGGCGCAGAATGATGCTTGTCCAACGCGGATCCACCATCATGGGCTGGCGGGGCGAGGGTGCGGGGGTCGACCAGCAGGCGGTTCGCGCGATCAGCATTCCGGTGGATGAGCCGTCGGTATTCTCCGGACTCCTCCAGGGAGTCGATTTCTGGCTCGGGCCGCTGCCGACCATGCCTCATAACGCCGATCTCACCATGGCTCTCGGCGGGCCGCCCCCGAAGGACTGCTACCTCATGCCGGTCAGGGTCAGGGACCGGGTGGTGTGTTTCCTCTACGGCGACAACCAGGACGTTGGAGTCGGGGGAGTCCCCCTCTCCGAGCTCAAGCGTCTGGCGGGCAAAGCGGGTCTCGCCTTTCAGGTCTATCTCTTGAAAGGCAAGATCCGGGTTTCATGATCGCGTCCGCCGCCGATGAAAACTCCGCCCATCTGGTGT
>CBESWV010000153.1:0-9571 GCA_965533305.1 uncultured bacterium
GATTCTTGATTTTTGCAAGAGGCTCAACTAAAAACCAAAAACTAAAAACCAAAAACTAAAAACTGAGAACTGAGAACTCAACCCTGTGAACTGACAATGCCGTCAGTCGTCGATATACCCCAGCTCCCGGAGCGCCTCTTCGACCTCAGGGTCGAGTTCTCGACTGCCCGACTCGGGAGATTGGCCGGTCGCCGACTGCCATTCCTCGAGTTCGTTGTGGAGGCCGACGACGCTGTCAAAACTGGTTTTCGCGCGGTTGTTCCGTTCACCCGGGTCATCGATCAGGTTGAAGAGTTCGGGTTGCCGGAGTTGACCCGCCATCGGGTACTCGATGAGCTTGATCCCCGGCAACCGGATCGCGCGCACCAACCCACTGCTCAGCAATGGCGCGTCGATGTGCGGTACGCGCCGGGGCTCGGCCCGGGCGGTGATGAAGGCCGGGCGCGGTCTCTCGCCGGTGCGTTCTCCTCGAATCAGGGGCAGTAGCGAGCGGCCCGGTAGGCTCCGGGGGGATTCGAGGCCGAAGATCTCGAGGGCTGTCGGGACGACGTCCACGAGACTCACCTGATCGGGCACGCGGTGGCCGGCATATGGATCACCGGGGATGTGAAGAACCAGGGGAACCCGAGCCTGTTCTTCATAGGGTCGAGTGCCGTGATCCATGGTCCACTCGCGTTCGAAGAGTGTCTCCCCGTGATCGGAAAGTACGATCACGACAGTGTTGTGAGCGACGCCGAGTTTTTCGAGTTCATCAAAGAGGCGATCGGCCAAGCGGTCGGCCACGACGATCTCCCCGTCGTAACGGGCAACATATTCCTGCTGCTCCGCGAGGGCGAGCCGGTTGACCGAGAGCAGGCGGTCGAGATGCACCGGCTTGGAAACCGTGGTGAGTTCATAGACCCCCGGCAGAAAACGAAGGGCATCGCGGGCGGGAGGATCGTAGGGCCAGTGAGGTTCGAAGAGGTGGACAAAGAGAAAAAAGTCCTTCTCCGCCGCGACCTGCTTCCGGATCCAGGTCACGGCGGCGGCGGTGGTCTCCGATCCTTCACGCCGGGCGCCGTTTCTGGGCGGTCCGAGATCGTCGTCGTAGATCTCGAATCCGCGGCCGAGTCCGGTGTGACGCTGGAGCGTCCAACCACTGACGAAAGCACCGGTGGCGAGGCCCCTCTCGGCAAAAATGCCGGCCAGGGTTGGAATCCCCGGTCTGAGGGCCATCCCGTTGCGCTCGATGCCGTGGCCGCCGGGATACTCTCCGGTGAGAATGGTTCCGTGCGCCGGTGCTGTGGCGACGTGAACCGTCACCGCCTGATCGAAGACGACGCTCGAGAGCGCAAACCGGTCGAGGTGCGGACTGGTCGGCCGGCTGTAACCGTAGAGCCCGAGGTGGTCGGCCCGAAGCGTGTCGATGCTGAGGATGACGAGGTTCTTGGGCTCAGCGAAAGCGTTCGGTGGGGGACTGCACGCCGAAATGACGACCAGGCACAGGGTGATGATGATCCACACGGACTCATTGTACCCGGATGCCGGTGGCCCGGAGAGCCGACCGTTGACAACACCGGACTGCAACAGCTGAACGGCGAATCGGCCGACCCGCGGATGCGGAATCGGATGGGTTATCATCTTCTGCGGGGATGTGGGTGTGAGTGGACTCGGTCCAATCCACCTGTCGGTGATGCCGGCAGCCCTGACATCGAGGGAGATTTCGATGTGGAATTCAGAACAACCGCCAAGATGAGTGTCTTTGATTTTTGGTTGGTTGCGATTGCTCTTTGAGATTGGCCGGTAATAGAGAGAAATTGGAATCTCATACCGGAAGGAATTCGACAATCTTAATCAGCTCTTCGTTAGTGATATGGAGAGCATTTCCAGTCAAAACACAAATTGTGAATGAATCAGAATTGGATGAGTGAATGTATCCTGTATTTGCCGTCTTAAATCCACATTTGAAAGAAGAATAATGTTTATTTTGATGATTGTGGTTTTTGTTCTTGGGTACCTGGCCATCGCCCTGGAACACCCGCTTCGTGTGGACAAGGCTGTTCCCGCCCTGGCGATCGGTTCTCTTCTGTGGGTGCTGTACATTTTTGGGGCGCCTGAGATTTTTTCAGCCGGTCTGAGCGAGGCATGGAATTCATATCTACGTGACGGGCATGGTGCTGGTGGTGAGCATGGCGTCGCAGCCATGCGGCACTTTATCGTCGACAACCAGATCATCCACCATCTGGGTGAGATCTCGGAAATCCTATTCTTCCTGCTTGGCGCCATGACCATCGTCGAGGTGATCGACAAACACGACGGGTTTAAGATCATCACCGACAAGATCACGACAACCAACAAGGTGAAACTCCTCTGGATTCTCAGTGTCCTCACCTTCTTCATGTCGGCAGTTCTGGACAACCTCACAACCACCATCGTCATGGTTGCTCTTCTCAGAAAATTGATTTCGGAGATAGAGACAAGGTGGTTCTTTGCCTCGATGGTGGTCCTTGCCGCCAACGCCGGTGGAGCATGGTCGCCCATCGGAGACGTGACAACCATCATGCTCTGGATCGGCTCTCAGGTGACGAGCACCAGCATCATCACACATGTGATCATTCCCAGTCTGTTCACCATGATCGTTCCCCTGGTTCTGCTCAGCTTTACGCTGAAGGGAACGATCCGGCGTCCGGAGGTGAGTCTCGATGAGAGGAACTACGCCACACCTATAGAGCGCAAGGTATTTCTGATCATGGGGGTTGCAGGACTTCTTTTTGTTCCTGTTTTCAAGACAGTCACCCACCTCCCTCCCTACATGGGCATGCTTTTAGCCCTTGCGGCAATCTGGCTTACGTCGGAACTCATGCATAAGAACAAGCCCACCGAACACAGAAGAGTTCTCAGGGTGAACCACATCCTTGAACATGTGGACACACCGACGATTCTCTTTTTTCTGGGAATCCTCTCCGCTGTTGCCGCCCTTCAGAGTGCAGGGCATTTGAGAATCATGGCGACATGGCTGGATGCAAACCTGGGCAGTATTTTCCTGATTGATATGGCCATCGGCGCGCTTTCTGCGGTAGTGGACAACGTTCCGCTCGTGGCCGGCGCAATGGGTATGTACCCCATCGAGGACGCCGCGAGTATGGCCGCAATGACAGATCCCGCAGCCATCGCCTACGCCTCCAACTTCGTTCAGGACGGACTCTTCTGGGAGTTCCTGGCCTACTGTGCCGGAACGGGTGGAAGCATCCTGATCATCGGCTCTGCAGCCGGGGTTGCCGCCATGGGTATGGAAAAGATCGACTTCATCTGGTACATGAGAAAGATCTCATGGCTCGCAATTCTTGGGTATTTGGCCGGAGCAGGGGTGTATTACATCCAGACGATGATCCTTCAGGGTTGATGCTCGTCGGGTATTGCCTTGAAGAGGATGAATTTCTCGCTCCGGGCCGCGATCTCGTGGCCGCGAAGTCCGTCGAGACCGGGCACTCTCCGGAGTCGCTGTGCCTCGCCATCGTTGACCACCAGGATGGAGTCGTAGTGCGAGAACTTGCGGTCATGCACATGCCTTGTGGTTTCGACGATGTGGCGCCGTGCCACGTGGGGGGCGAGGTTTTCGCTCGCTAGAACAGCGGCGTCGGGTGGGATCTGCTCGATGAGTTCGTGGAGTTTCCGGTAGCGCTCGCGATCCCGTTCCGAGTAGTCGAAATCGATGGTTGAGAAACCACCGGTGAAGTTGTGCCGGGGCCAGATCATGCCGTAGTGGAAGCTGGTGACCACCGCAAGCAGGACCGCCGCGGTGAGAGCTCGCCGGCGTCCGTCGTCGGAGAAATGAAGCAGAGCGAGGAGGGCGCCGACGAAACCGAGTGCGAGGAGGGTGAGGGCGTACTGAAACCCGATCTGGTGCAACTGCGGCCGGCTCGCGAGGAGGGTGGCCGCAAGGCCGTAGCTGATGAGGACCGCGCCCCGGGCGGTGAAGAACGGCAGCAAGGCGAGCGGCGCGAAGAGCTGGAAGACAAAGAGCGCCTTGGGTTGGGTCAGGATGAACTTGAGGGCGAAAATCGGGTTGAGGAGCACCGTTGTGACGAGCCCGCGAGGGCCCTCGCCGGTGGGGATGATCTCGGAGTAGTACCAGGAGTAGGAGTGGTCGCCACCGGCGAAGTGGGGGATCACGACGTGCTGGAGAATAACGTAGGCGGCGGCGCCGACGGCCACGATTTGCAGGCCCTGGCGGCGGTTTCCGCTCATCAGGGTGACGATCCCAAGCAGGATGACGATGATCGACAGCTCCTCTTTGACCGAGAGCAGGAGCGCGATGGAGATCCAGAACGGAGCCCACCGCCTGAGCCACCAGAAATAGACGGCGGTGAAAAGGAACAACGGTGAGAACGCAATGGGGTGGAAATCGTAGAAGTTGGCGCCGGCCACCGCCGGGTGGGTCAACCAGAGAATGGCGACCAGCAAACCCTGCCACGTGTTCTCCAGAACTCTGCGGGAGAGAAGAAAAAGCGGCAGGGCCGCCATCCCGAGGGCCATCGCCTGGATCACGAGGAGGGTCTCGGTGAAAGGGGCGAGGGCGTAGATCGGCGCTATCAGGAGCAGCACCAGGGAGGTGTGGACGCCGAGGTAGTTTCCGCCCATGAGCGAAGAGTAGAGGATGTCCCCGTGCACGGTGTTCCAGAGGATGTTCTCCTGGATTCCGAGATCAAACGCGGAAGTGCCGAGGGACCAGTGGTGCTGGATGGTGTGGATGGAAACATAGATTACATATGCGGCGATCACCAGGCCGAGGAGCACCCAGGGGCCGGCGCTCTCCACGGACGCAGGGAGGGACCACCGTCGATGTCGACCCGGAAGATCGGTGCGCAGGACGCAGTATCCGCAGGCCGCGGTCGTGATCGAATAAAGCAGGACCGGTGATGCCGACCATGTCGAAATGCTGAAGACCGAGAAGGCAAGGGGTATCAGGGTCAGGGGCCAGAGACCGGCGACGAGCTCGCCGAGGGTCTTCGGCCACCCTTCGCCGCGATGCGCCCAGTTCAGCCCCGCGGCCAGGAGAATCGCAGTCGCCAGCGACCACACGCCGAGACTCCGGACCATCTCTGATCGCAACCCAGTGGGCAGGAGCGTACCGCCGAGCATGGCGGCCAGCGGCGGTCGGTGCACCATGACCATGATGGAGTAGCCGACGCAGAGACAGAGGACGGCTGCGTGGGCAAATGCCGCCTTTCCCGCGAGAGCATTGAGTGTCAATCGATGGTTGGTCGCTTCGGTCATGGCTGTCCAAGTCTAACGGAACGGCGATTCACGACGACCGCGGGCCCGCGGCAGGCCTGCCGGTGAGATGACCGAGCAGCAGAACCTGAAAGAGCCGTCCGGCGAGGATCGCTTTGATGGCATCTGCGGCCTGGGCGTCACACAGCGGTGCGGTGACCCGGTCGAGTGATGGAGGTCTGGGCATCGTTCCTCCGGTGTCGGTTTTGTGGTTCGCTACACTGTGCTGCCACGAGACATGTTATCAACGTTGGGGCTATGAAAGAACGGAGGCGTGAAATGCCGCGATTGACGACCATCGACCTTGGGTTCCAGGGATTCAACCAGGTGATTGCAGCCTTCGCCGCACCGACGGGGGACGGTCGATTCGTCCTCTTCGAGAGTGGTCCGGCAAGTTCGGTCGAGGCGGTGGAGCGCGCCGTCGCCGACCTGGGATTCGAGGTTGACGATCTTGCGGCGATTTTCGCAACCCATGTTCACCTCGACCACTCGGGCGGCGCCGGCGTGCTGGCGCGCCGCACGGGCTGTACTGTCTACGCGCATCCGGCCGGGGTGGCGCACTTGATCGATCCCAACGCCAAGCTCCTGCCGAGCGCCGAGCGGCTCTACGGCGACAGGCTCGTGCCCCTGTGGGGAGAGACCAAGGGCGTGCCCTCGCGACAACTGAAGGTCGCGGGCCACGGCGAGAAGGTGGTCGTCGGCGACCTCGAGATCATCGCCTGGCACACCCCGGGTCACGCGGTGCATCACATCGCCTACCGGGTCGACGGTGATGTGGTCACCGGTGATGTCGGCGGGATCCGGTTCCCGGGGGCGGACCACGTCGCACCGCCCATGCCGCCACCGGACATCGATGTCGAGCTCTGGCGGGAGAGCCTTGATCTTCTGCGGTCTCTCGAACCCGAACGGTTGCTGCTGACTCACTATGGCGCGTTTTCCGATCCGGTGCGGCACCTCGACGAACTCGAAGAAAGACTGCTGGCTTGGACCGCCATCGCCGAGGCGACCGTGGCGGACGGCGGCAGCCGAGAGGATCTCGCCGGCAAGCTGCAGGCCCTCGACGAGAGCGAACTCGCCGTCGAGTCGCTTCCCGACGACATCATCGCGCGCTACCGCCACCTCTGCCCAATGTTGGAGAACTCCGCCGGTTTGTACCGGTACGTGAGCAAGCGGGAACAGTAGCCAGCGTCCGCCTCCGCTGACTCCTAAGGGGTCACGCGTCCTCCTCCTTGCCTCGGTGCTTCCTGCGCCGGCGCGAGATCCACCCGCCATGCTCCGCGGCCGTGGGTGAAGGCGAAAAGCCGAGACTGTCCCTCGGGGCCGTCGCCCATGGCCAGCCACTCGGTCACGACGTTTGGAAATCCGGTGTTCTCGACCTTCCATGTGCGGCCTCGGTCCTGCGAGGTCAGGATGCCGAGATCGGTGCCGAGGTAAATCCTACGGACGTTTTCGGGATCCACCACGACAGAGTGGACAGGGATATCCGGAATCGAATTCGGTCCCGTGCCGTCGAGGGCCTCCCAGCTTTGCCCGAAGTCTTCGGAACGCCACAGATGGAGACCGCCGAATTCCGCGTAGGTTGCATAGATGACGTGTTGCGAACCCGGCTCGAACGCGAGTGAAGTCACGAATCCGGGCCGTGGACGAGTGGATTCCCACTGAGTGTCGCCATCGGCGGAAAGGGCTTCCTCCGAACGGTAGACATCGCCCTCTGATGTTCCCACCATGACCCGCTGTGAGTTCCCCGGAGCGACCGCTATCGCACTCACCTGACCCGGCCCGATGGGATAGATGCTGGCATCGACCCAGAGGGACGCCCTGTTGTCGGTCCGCCACAGGCGATGTCCGCCGGTCCACAGGCGTCGTGGTTCGTTGAGATCCATGGTGAAGGGTGTGATGAAGAGGAAGCCGTCGTCGTTGACACCGCGGGTGGCGTCGAAGAAGTTCGAACCGCCATTCGTCGACCTGGCGAAGCCGAACCACTGACTCTCGGCGTAAACGTAGCTGGGATCTCCCGGATCCACCGCCGTGTAACCGCCGTCGCCACCGAGGACCGCGTGCCAGCGGTCGGGGCCGACGGCGTCCGACCCGATGATCGTGTTGTTGTCCTGGGTGCCCGCGATGTAGCGTTCACCACCGGGAAACGGGGTCCCGTGGTAGAACTGGGTGATCCCCATGTTGTTGTTGTAGCTCTGGAAGAAGACCCTCGATGTGTTTGCGTTGCAGATGCCGTTGAGATCCTGCGAGATCTGAGAGTTGGGGTTGTCGGTGGAGAAGAGCCCGCCGTCAGTCGCGGTGAACATCCTGGTGTTGCTGGTTCCGTCGAAGTCGGGGTGAAAGACGATGGCGTGCTGATCGGCGTGGACAAAGCTCGGGTCCTGGCCCGCTGCCCACCAGTAGGAGGCGATGCCCCAATCCTGACCGGCGTTGTCGGAACGGAGGAGATCGACCCCAGCCGCCCAGACGACATTCGGGTTCACAGGATCGACGGCGATGACGTTGCAGTACCAACCCATGGGAACCCAGGGGTCGTACGACCCCCACCCGCAGTCGGTGTAGGAAGAGGTGATGGGGTTGGTCAGCAACAGGGTGTTGACCTTGTTCGGATTGGTGTTGTCGACCTGGACGACCCAACTGCCCGCCACCCCGCCGCCGGTCGAACGATAGACCGCGTGGAGCCCCTGCTCGAAATGACCGCTGGGACCGGGCACGTTGGACGCCGCCAGGGCGTAGATGACGTTCTGGCTCGAGGGTGCGACGGCAAGGGTGGTTCGACCCATCCCGGGCTCGGAGAGCACAGGTTCCCAGTTTGTTCCGTTGGCGATCTTTCGGCGGTAGACCGTCGCCTGGCCGAGAGTGCCGCAGGAGGCGAAGACCCAGTCTTTGGCGAAGTCGGTTCGCACCGCCAGATCGAGACATCCGCCCTTTTGGCTCGCCACGAGATCGTGCTCCCAGGTGGCGCCGCCGTCGGACGAGATGTGGACGCCGGTCCGGGTCGCGGCATAGATGACATCGGTGTTCCTGGTGCTGATGATGAGATCGTTGACCCAGTAGAAATCCTCGCCCGAAGTGCTCTCCAACCGGACCCATGTGGCGCCGCCATCCCGGGTCACGTAGATCCCCTCGCCTCGGAGCGGCAGCCAGGTTCCCCGGACCTCCTCGCGGAAGTAACCCTCGCCGGTGCCGATGAAGATCGTCTCGGGGTCGGTGGGGTGCATGGCCATGGAGTTGACGGCGATGTTGGCGATCTCGTCAGCCAAGGGGGTCCAGTGATCACCACCGTTCGTGGTCTTCCAGACCCCACCGGAAACGCCGGCCATGTACATGATCTCGGAGTTCGTCGGGTTGATCACGAGGGTCCGGGTGCGGCCGCCGATGTTGCCGGGGCCGATGGATTCCCATGCCCCGAGGAGGCGTTTGGCGGCAAAGGAGGCCATGCCGGCAACGGACGGCCGAGGACTTTGCTCGAGGTCGACACCGAAACGTGACGAGTAGCGGGGCATCCCCTCCATCTGTGCTCGTGCGCGGCGATAGGCAGCACGGGTGTCGAAGTCCGGAGTCGGGCCCTGTCGCTTCCGCCAGGAGAGTTCGGCGGCCGCATCGGGTTCGTCGTTCGATCGCGGCCGTTCGGTGGCGTGTCGTTGGATCGCGGCACGGGTGGTCTCGTCGGGTGGTTCCTGCACCCTGGGAGGATCGGCGCCGACGATCGCGACGAAACCCATTGCCAGTGCACCTGCAACGCGAATCCGGAATTCCACCCTCGTCATAGCTTCACCTCCGCGGCCGTTGCCCGGGCCTTCTCCTTGAATGTACGCGACCAACCAGTGAATGTTTGGTCTTGACACCCACTCCTACTCGAGTATGCGTCGTCCGCCGGTCGATACCGCAACTGTTGTGATGGAGGAATCGAGCAGAGACCACTGACCCGCGATCTCCCCGATGTCCGATAAGTGCCGCGGATGGCCTCGAGGCAGGGTGGGTCGGAACCCGGAGGGTCGGCCGGCGTATCACCAGGGGACTCGTCGACGATCGTCCTTAGGTGTTAGGATGATCTCATCAGCGGAGGTAGGAAATGGCAAAGGCGCGTTCGGTCATCCTTGGTGTCGGTTGTTTGGTCCTCGTGGTCGGTGTTGTGCTGGTGGCGTTGGTGGTTCGAGGGCTTTCGAAACCCGGTCTGCCCTCGACGGTCGTGCTCGCCGTCAACCTCGCGGGCCCCATCGCCGAGGTGACCGCCGAGGATCCCTTTTCCGAGATGTTCGGCGATCAACCGCTCAGCATGCAGGATCTCAGGTGGGCCTTGAATCGGGCTGCGGATGAC
>CBESWV010000154.1:0-9445 GCA_965533305.1 uncultured bacterium
ACTGCACGGGCAAGAAAGCCTTCGGCGTCCTGGCGGGGGTCATGGGTGACACCCTACGCCCCTTCTCCACCGGCGCTGCCGTCGAAGTCTGACCGCCAGCCGGTCACTGGGAAAGTGGAACCGACCGCTCCAACGTGATTGAACCGTAGTCGTCCTCCATTCCAAGCAACCGAGCGATCATGCGATCCCCATGCACATCGGCCCGTATCTCGAAGATCTCCCCGCTCGGCGCCGACTTCCTGAAAGTGAAAACCAGCCGATTCCCGACCATCCGGAGATGATCCACACCAACGTCCTCGATGCCCGAGGACTGCCGAGAAATCTCTCCCCTGACAGAGCTGCCCTCGGCGGTGAGGGTGATGATCCAGCGCTGGTCGACCTCGGGTTCGCCGGGTCCGGTCTCGATCTCCCGCCAGGTTCCGGCAAAGAACTGTCTCTCCGGTCGTTCGGCTGCGCGCCAGTGACGAGCCGCCCGGTCGCAGAACTCTGCTCGGGTCAGACCACCGACGGTAAAAAACTCATCCGGCAGCGGTAAATTCATGAGAAATGAGAAGAATTCCGCGTCATCGTACGAGTGAAACTGCGTCCTCACATCTCCCCCGGAGGAGATGTCCATATTGAGAATCTGTGCCGGCGTGAGATTCGAAAAATCCAGATCATTCATCGAAAACCGTTTGATTTCAGGGTTCAATCTTGTTTTGAAATAGACCATTTGACTTGGAAGATCAAACAGAACCGACCATTTCGGCGTCTCTGCAACAGTCAGATTCTTCAGTATCAGAAAGCCGTATTCGACTGGATCTTCATTCGGATCAAAGTCTCTCAACATCACCGCTGCCTTGGCGAATCTCGGAGTGTTCATGTTGTCGAGCTCGACCGGATACGACCCCCCAAATCCTTCGAAATACCTGAGTGACTCCAGCTCCCGATCGTAGGGCTCGTTGAAGAGCGCAGGTACCGGCATTCGTTCGTCCCGATGGACGACGACATCACCGTCGACGAAAGTAATCGACGCACTTTTCCCGCGGCTGTCGGCAACAAAAAAGTGCCATGTCCAACCATCGATTTCGATTTCATATGCGCTTTCGATAACCTCATCGATCTCCGAGTTCATATCCAGGTTATATTGCATCCAATTCATTTGATTTAATTTAGGTAAATTTTGATCTTCAGGGAAATCTGCATCTTCGTTCATCTCCCATATATACAGACCATTTTCATTCATTCCCCCATCGGGGAAATCTCGACCGAAGGCGTTGAAGGTCACCGATCCATAGCGAGAGATCCAGGTGAAGGCGGACGGATTGGACCGATCCCTGTTGACGATCTCGCTCCAGGTCCGCCCAGTCTTGAAGACGCCTCTCTTGTTGACGAAGATCATTCCGGGTACGTCGATCCCGTTTTCATTGAGGTTGTGACCGAAGACCAGATGCGGTCCTTTGTTGAGCATGATCGTCGAGCAGGCGCCGGCATCGTTTGATTTTGCCAACCCTCCGAGGACGACAGCAAGAACGAGGCATCCGGTGGTGAACATTCTTTTCATTGCAACTCCGATTTCAACGAGATTGCCCGCACCGGCGCGCGGGTTGGTCGGTAGACGATCTCGGAGCCCGGAAAGTTACAGTCGGAACCGCGGTTTCTTTTCGGTGTCATCCGCTACACTGACGCCGTGTGGGCGCTGCCCGCCATGCGCGACTGGGTGACGAAGGCTTCGGCCGAAAAGTGGAACGTCGACCGCTACGACCGATGAGTTGAACGCATCTTTTCTCCTGTCGATTCGTATGGAGTGGGAGGAGGGCGGTGATGACCTCATCTACGTCGCCGCCAGCCAGTGGCAGTCCTTTGACGCGGATGCAAAGCTGCTGGTCGATCAACTCGTCGAACCAACAATTCTTCAGCTCCCTCTGGCCGACAGAGGCAGCAAACGGACCGACAACAAACCTGCGATGTGCGATGTCACGATCGCCCTTCATTTGCTAGGGTATTGGCGTTCCAAAGGAGGCCGGCATGCGTCGTTGGGTCAAGGTTCTCGGGATCATCGTGGTTGCGGTGCTGCTGCTGGCTCTCCTCACCGGGCTGTGGGTACGGAGTCTGATCACGGGGAGCCTCCCCATCCTCGATGGCGAGGTCCCCATCGCCGGGCTCTCCGGCCCGGTTGCCATCGAACGCGACGCCCTTGGAGTTCCCACCATCCGTGGTGAAAACCGTGCGGACGTCGCCCGCGGCCTCGGTTTCGTCCACGCCCAGGAGCGTTTTTTCCAGATGGACCTGCTCCGACGGAAAGGAGCCGGTGAACTCTCCGAACTCTTCGGCCCGGCCACTCTCGAGGCAGACCGGGCAGCCCGTCTGCACCGGTTCCGGACCATTGCCAGGCGGATCGTAGAGAACATGCCGATGGAACACCGACAAATCCAACAGGCCTATACCGAAGGTGTCAACGCCGGACTGGCGGCCCTCGACCAACCGCCGTTCGAGTACCAACTGCTTCGCCTCGAGCCGGAACCCTGGCTCGACGAGGACACCACCCTCGTGCTCGACGGCATGTACTTCGAGCTCAATGACGAAGCCGGGAATCGCGAGTCCGCACGCGGACTACTCGAGGATCTGCTTGAACCCGAGCTCGCCGAATTTCTGGTTCCGGCTGGAACGAGTTGGGATGCCGCCCTCGACGGCGGGACCATGGCGGTTCCACCAATGCTCTTCGAACTCACGACCGACGACGAGGAACCGGCTGCCGTAGCCGCCCGACACCTCATCGAAGACGATTCCACGACATCGATGGTCGGCAGCAACAACTGGGCCGTGGCCGGATCACGGACCGCGGACGGCAGAGCCATCCTTGCCGACGACATGCACCTGGGGCTGAGCCTGCCCAATACCTGGTTTCGGGCCGCCATGGAATGGCCCTCCGGTGACGGACGGGCTGAACCCAACCGCATCATCGGCGTGACTCTTGCCGGCACCCCTGCCGTCGTCGCCGGAAGCAACACCCGGGTCGCCTGGGGCTTCACCAATTCATACGGAGATTGGACCGACCTGGTGATCCTCGAGATGGATGGCGAGGAGTATCTGACTCCCGACGGACCTCGTAGCCTCGAGGTTCACAACGAAGAAATCGTGATCCGCGGAGCTGAGCCTTCGATTCTCGAGGTGCGCTGGACCATTTGGGGACCGGTGATTGACGAAGACTACCTGGGTCGGCCGCGTGTGTTGCGCTGGATCGCCCACGACCTCGAGGGCTCTAACCTGGGCCTTCTCGGTCTCGAGGAGGTCTCGACTCTCGACGAGGCTGTCGAGGCGGCCAACCGCACCGGGATCCCGCCGCAGAATTTTGTCTGCGCCGATCACACCGGCCGGATCGGCTGGACCATCATCGGCAGCATCCCGAACCGGCAGGGTTTCACCGGTCTGGTGCCGACCTCCTGGGCCGATGGCTCCCGCTCGTGGGACGGCTGGCTCTCGCCCGAGGACTACCCTCGGATTCTCGACCCTGAAGACGGCATCCTCTGGACCGCCAACAACCGACAGGTCTCCGGAGACATGCTGGAGATCCTTGGCGACGGCGGCTTCGCTCTCGGAGCCCGTGCGCGCCAGATCCGTGATGATCTCCTCGCCCTGACAACGGCCGACGAAGAGGCCATGCTCGCGATCCAGCTCGACGATCGAGCCGTCTTCATCGAGCGCTGGCGACAGCTGGCCCTGGACATCCTCACCGACGAGGCAGTGGGCGGCCATCCCCGACGTGAGACATTCCGTCAGCTGGTCGAGGACACATGGACAGGCCGCGCGAGCGTCGATTCTCAGGGGTTCCGTCTAGCGCGCGCCTTCCGTATCGAGACATTTGAACTGGTCTATGGCCGTCTGATGGCACCCCTCGCCGAGGCCGACGAACGCTTCAACATCGGTCGCTTCAGCCAATGGGAGGACTCGCTGTGGCGGATGGTCACCGAACGCCCCAACCATCTCTTGGGACCCGACCACGCCACCTGGGAGGAGACCTTGCTGACTGCCGTGGACAACGCCATGGAGTATTTCTCAACCGAGATCGGCCCCGAGCCCGAGTTCTGGACCTGGGGCCGGCGCAACACCCTGGCCATTCAACACCCCATCAGCCTCGCGGTGCCCCAGCTTTCTTCCTGGCTCAACATGGCGCCGGTGGAGTTGCCCGGCGACAGCAATATGCCGCGGGTCCAGAGTCCAGCGTTCGGTGCCTCGGAGCGTTTTGCGGTGTCGCCCGGTCGCGAGGAAGACGCTTACTTCCACATGCCCGGCGGTCAGAGCGGCCACCCGCTGTCGCCGCACTATCGCGCAGGCCACGAGGCGTGGGTCAACGGCGAACCGACGCCGTTTCTGCCCGGAGAGACCAAGACCACTTTGACCCTCGTGCCGACCGGCGGCTGATCGACATCGCACCGTCGCAACCACGAAGGCGCCAAGACACGAAGAATTCACGAAGGCATCGCAGCCATCGCATTTTTTTGTTGGCGCCTCCCGCGTAAAGGTTGTTCCGGTGCCAGAGGCAGATGAGGCCCTCGAACGCAATCAATTTTGAAACACAAAGAACACGAAGGCCGTTCCATCGCAAAGGACACAAAGACATCACAGTTGAAAGTGGCGCCTCCTGCGTGGAAGTTCTTCCGGTGCCACGAGCACGATTCGTTCCTGAGGGCCATTTTTTGAAACGCAAAGAGCGCCAAGCTGGACATCGCAATGACATTGCAATTGAAAGTGGGTCCCGTATCCGTGAAGGTCGGTGGACCACCGCGAGATGATTCCCACGAGAGTGACTCTGAAGGTGGGCCAAGGCCCACCCTACGTCGGACCTGAAACCACAGAGACTCTACTGAATCCACGTGGCCCCGACCCAAAAAGTGCGATGGCTTTGTGTCCTTTGCGATGGACGACCTTCGTGTCCTTTGTGTTAAAAAAAGACGTTTGAGGACCGAGTCCGCACCTGGCACCGGAAGTTCGCCCACGTAGGCGTGGCCGACTCTCAACTGCGATGTCTTTGCGATGTTCTTCGCGGTCTTGGCGATCTTTGCGTTTCAACAAATCGTGCTCTCGAGTGCCGAAACCCCATCTTGCACCGGAACACCTCTCACGCAGGCAGCGCCACCTCAACAATGCGATGTCTTCGTGACCGCTTCGTGTCTTCGCGTCTTTGTGTTTGCGACGTTGCGATGATCCGATGTCCCCCATGATATAACCATGGGCCGGTCGGGCCGCACCTTCTGCACGGCCCGACGGACCGGAGAACACATGCTCACATTCCAACGATGGGGTCTCGCCCTCACCATCACTCTCACGCTCGTCGCAGCTCTTGCAGTGCCGAAGATCCTTCAATTTCGAGACAAGGACGATCAGAAGACGGACCAGGGAGCGGAGAAGACACTCCGGGTCAGGGTCCACCAGATCACTCCAGTACAGCTTGCCGAGCGTCTGGCGACCATCGGAACCGTCAGGGCCAACGAATCCGTCGAGATCGTCTCAGAGATCTCGGGCAAGATCGCCGCCATTCAATTTGAAGAAGGTGCTCGCGTGGCCAAGGGGGCACTCCTGCTCAAGATCGACGACTCGGAGCTGATGGCCGAGCGGCAACGGGCCGTCCACCGAGTCGAGCTCGCCAAAAGGGCCGAGGCGCGGCAGCAACAACTCCTCGATGACGGTGTCATCTCATCCGAAACCTATGATGTGGCCCTCGGCGAACTCAATGTCCTCCACGCGGAGCTCCAGCTCATCGAGGCCCAGCTGCTCAAGACCGAGATCCGAGCGCCGTTCGGCGGCGTCATCGGTCTGCGTTGGGTGAGCCCGGGAAGCTACCTTTCGTCCCAGACCCGAATCGCCTCTCTTCACGATCTCGATCCGGTGAAGTTGGATTTCTCGGTGCCGGAACGGTACTCGACCCTGATGCGGATCGGCGAGGAGATCTCCTTCACCGTAGAAGGCATCGAACGCGCCTTTCCAGGAACGATCTACGCCATCGAACCAAACGTTGACGCCGCCTCCAGATCGCTGCGGATGAGGGCGCGATGCCCCAACAGCGATGGCGCCCTCCTCCCCGGCACCTTCGCCAATGTCGAGCTCGCCGTTCGCTCGGTGTCCGACGCGCTGACGGTTCCCGCGATCGCGGTCATCCCCGAACTCGGGGGCAAGAAGGTCTTTGTCTATCGTGAGGGTCTGGCCGAGCCGATATCGGTCACAACCGGCATTCGCAACGAGCGCGAGGTCCAGATCACCGACGGCCTCACCGAGGGCGATCTCGTCATCATCAGCGGTATCCTCCAGCTCCAGCCGGGGCTCGAAGTCGAGCTCGACGAACCCGCCACCCAAGGTGCAGAGACACCATGACCCTCTACACCCTCAGCATCCGGCGGCCGGTGCTGGCCATCGTCCTGTCCATCACCATCGTGCTCTTCGGCCTGCTCGGATTCTCGTTCCTCGGTATCCGCGAGTTCCCCTCCCTCGACCCACCCAACATCAGCGTTTCAACCAACTACCGGGGCGCCTCCGCCGATGTCATCGAGTCGCAGGTGACCGAGCCGCTGGAAGCGTCCATCAACGGCGTGGATGGGATCCGAACCCTCACCTCCACCAGTCGTGACGGCCGCAGCACCATCCAGGCCGAGTTCGCCCTCGGCACCGATCTCGAACGGGCCGCCAACGATGTTCGCGACCACGTATCCAGGGCCATGTACAACCTCCCGCCCGATGTGGATCCACCAATTGTCTCCAAGGCGGATGCAGATGCGCGGCCCATCGTGGGGGTTTCGGTGCGGAGCGACGGCCGCAATCTGCTCGAGCTCAGCCGCATCGCCCAGGAGATGTTCGTGGAGCGCCTGCAGACCATCCCCAGCGTCGCCAGCGTCGATATCTGGGGTGAGAAGACCTACGCCATGCGGCTGTGGATCGACCCGCACAAGCTCGCCGCCTACCGGCTGTCGCCCATGGATGTCCGCGACGCCGTCGCTCGCGAAAATGTCGAGCTCCCATCGGGCCGCATCGAGGGCACCGATGTCGAGCTCCCGGTGCGAACCATGAGCCGCCTCGACACCCCGGAAGAGTTCAACGATCTCATCCTCGCCAGTGAGGGCGACCGGATCATCCGTTTCCGGGATGTCGGCACGGCCGAGCTCGGCCCCCGGAACGAACGGACGGTGCTCAAACGCAACGGCATCCCCATGGTCCTGGTGGTCGCGAGGCCTCAGCCCGGCGCAAACTACATCGCCATCACCGAGGAGTTCTACCGCCGGGTTGAACTCATCAAGGAGGGGCTGCCCGCGGACATCGAAGTCGCATGGGCCTTCGACGCCAGCCGCTATGTCCGCAAATCGATCGCCGAAGTCCAGCAGACCATCTTCATCGCCTTCTGCCTTGTCATGCTCGTCATCTTCTCTTTTCTTCGCGACTGGCGTACGACCCTCATTCCGTTGCTGGTGATCCCGGTTTCGCTCATCGGGTCGTTCTTTGTCATGTATCTCGCGGGCTTCACCCTCAACGTGCTCACCCTGCTCGCAATGGTGCTGGCCATCGGGCTCGTGGTCGACGACGCCATCGTCGTCGTCGAGGTGATCTACTCCAAGATCGAGGGCGGGCTCGATCCCATGAAGGCCGGTGTCGAGGGCACACAAGAGATTTTCTTCGCGGTCCTGGCCACCACGGTGGCGCTGGTTTCGGTCTTCATGCCCATCCTTTTCCTCAGCGGGCTGGTTGGAAGGCTGTTCCGGGAGTTCGGTCTGACCCTCGCCGGGGCAGTGGTCATCTCGTCCTTTGTCGCTCTGACGCTGACCCCGATGCTCTCGAGCCGGCTGCTCAAGAAACGAGCGCGTCAGCCATGGCTCTACCGGGTGACCGAGCCTTTCTTCGCCGCTCTCAACTCGGGCTACCGGGAGGCCCTGGTCTCGATGCTGCGGCATCGTTGGCTGGCGCTGCCCATCGTCATCGTGTGCATGGGATTGGTCGCTCTCTTCCTCCAGATCCTGCCGCGCGAGCTGGCGCCGCTCGAAGACAGGGGTTCCATCAGCATCAACGCCCGCGGGCCCGAAGGCGCGACCTTCGCCTATATGGATCACTTCATGGATCGGCTCAACGCCCTCATCCTCGATGAGGTCCCCGAGACCGACAATGTTGTGACGGTGACTGCGCCCGGGTTCGGCGCGGCATCGTCGGTGAACTCTGGCTTCGGCCGCATCACCCTCCTCGACCCGGAGGACCGCGAGCGGAGCCAGGCCGAGATCGTCGCGGCCCTCTCACCAAAGGTCAGTCTTCTCACCGAGGCCCTCACCTTTCTATCGCAGTCGCCCACCATCGCCGTCGGCCGCCGTCGCGGGCTCCCGGTTCAATACGTCATCCAGGCGCCCAACATGGAGAAGCTCGAGGAGATCCTGCCGCCTTTCCTCGCCGCTGCCGAGGCCGACCCGACCTTCTCTTTTGTCGATGTCAACCTCAAGTTCGACAAGCCTGAACTCCGGGTCGCCATCGACCGTGAGCGGGCCCGGGATCAGGGAATCTCTGCCCTGCGGATCGCGCAGACCATGCAGCTGGCCCTGAGCGAACAGCGACTCGGCTACTTTGTCATGGACGGCAAGCAGTACGAGGTCATCGGCCAGGTCGAGCGTGGATCGCGGAATGAGACCGTCGATCTCCGCAACCTCTATGTCACCGCTCCGGGCCGGCCGCCGGTGCTGCTCGACAAACTCGTCACGATCACCGAGACCTCGAGCCCACCGCAGATCTTCCGCTTTGACCGCTATGCCTCGGCCACCGTCTCGGCGGCGTTGGTCCCCGGAAAAACCATCGGCGACGGCATCGCCGCCATGGACCTCATCGCCGAGAAAGTTCTGGACGACAGTTTCTCCACCACTCTCGCCGGCGAGTCGCGCGACTTCGCCGAAAGCGCGACCAGCCTCGTCTTTGTCTTCCTCTTGGCGCTGGTCCTCGTCTACCTCGTACTCGCCGCCCAGTTCGAGAGCTTCCGCGATCCTTTCATCATCATGTTCACCGTGCCGCTGGCTCTGGCCGGCGCGCTCCTCGCGCTGTGGTACTTCAATCAGACCCTCAACATCTTCAGCCAAATCGGGATGATCATGCTCATCGGCCTGGTGACCAAGAACGGCATCCTCATCGTTGAGTTCGCCAACCAGCGCAAGGCCGCGGGCGCGTCGGTGACCGAATCGATCATCGAGGGAGCGACCTCGCGGTTCAGGCCCGTACTCATGACCAGCCTCTCGACGGTCCTCGGAATCCTGCCCATCGCACTCGGTCTCGGCGCCGGCGCCGAGAGCCGGATCCCCATGGGAGTCGCGGTCATCGGCGGGATGGTCATCGGGACCCTGCTAACCCTTTTCGTCGTCCCCGCGATGTGCTCGATCCTGACCAGCAGGGAGGGCCGGGTTTCTCGGTTTACTTAGGTATGAACCACGAAGACATCGCAGGTTGAAACGCAAAG
>CBESWV010000155.1:0-9414 GCA_965533305.1 uncultured bacterium
ACCTCCGGGCACGCGGTCTTGACCTTCTTGAGCCAAGCGCGGCCCATGGCGCGGCGCACCTCGGCATCATGCAGACTCTCCGGAGCGAGACGGGTCATCAATACAAAGCGCGGCATGGTTCACCTCCATTGTGGGGTCCTACTTCAACGATAGTGCAAACGTCCGTCTGACGCACGCCCACAAACGATTCCTTCCCGGGGTGGGAGACGGTGCCGACATGGTGAACATCGCGAATTCTTAATTTTGAGTTCTCAATTTTGAATTATTCATCGCAGGGGTTCTGTCAGCGGTTGCATTGATTGTTGGTGGGTTCACTCTTTTCGGTTTCGATGTCTGTGGGTTTCTCGCAGGCGGGACGCCCGCACCACAATGGCGCTCAGCTCCCTGAGTATTCGATGAGTTTGAGGTCGGGGATGTTTCGGAAGTGCTTGGTGTTTCGGGTGACGAGGGGGGCGGCGTGCTGAATCGCCCAGGCAGCGATCCACAGGTCGGGCTTCGAACGCCCGGCGAGGCCGGAGCCATGTCTGAGACCGGCCACGATGGTTGCGTATCGAAAGGCGGTTTCGACATCCACATCACCGACGCGAAACAGACGGAGAAAGGCGAGCGACTCCGCCAGCCTTTCGGGCGAGACAGCGGCGCCGCCCTCCAGGAACTCCCCCGCTGCGTGAGCCGGCACCACGAACTCAGTCCCGGGGTTGGCATTGAGCAGATCCTCGGGGGCCGAGTCTGACTGATCTCTCGTCCGCCAGAGATCGACCAGAAACGTCGTGTCAACGCAAATCATGGTCGTCCCAGGTCTCGTTTTCTCGATTCTCAGCAACGACTGAGAGCATGACTTCGGCATCGTCGTAGGAGAGCTGCTTCACGTCGGAGAGGCCCTGCAGGATATCCCGCCCGGTGTGCGCCGCGCCAACCTGGTCTATGAGCCGATCGATTGCCCTGGAAAAGGACTCGCCTTCCCTCTTGACCCCCGAGAGCTTTTCGTAGACACCAGTGTCGACGGCGATGGTCTTGGTGCTCATATATACAAATTTATATGTAGAAACGATTGATGTCAATTGAACGTCTTGCAAAAACCACAATCTTGGGGATCTCGTGGTCCGTGGTCTTTTCGCAGGCAGGATGCCCGCGCCACAAAGGGCCAAGTTCCATTGTGCGTCCCGTCTGTCGGAGGTTCACATCGTCAGTACAGGATCTTGTCCTCGCCGTGTTCGGCGACGAGTTCCCGGGCTTGCTCGAGGATTCGCTCACGGCGGTCCCACAAGCTCCTGATCTCCGCCTTGATGAGGCTCGGTTTGAGACGTTCATCGAGTTGCGCCCGATCAAGGGACTTGATCGCGGTCAGCAACCGGCGCGAGTACACCGGTGGGTTGAGCTGATCGATGAGCTTGTTCTCGGGATGAAACGCCATGGACGAGTCCACCTTGTAGATTCGAAAGTCACGATCGACGAGGATGTTTCGGATGTTCGAGAAATCCTGGTCCGCAATGAGCTGCTGGAAGAGTCGAAGGTCGTACATCTGCTCGTTGAAGAGCTTGCGATCGGGGGGTTCGATCCCCCTCTCCTTACGTTCGGCCTCGGTGACGGCTTCTTCGACCCACAGGCAGAGCGAGCCTTTGCGGGAGAAGAGCTTTCGTTCGACGCAGGCCGGCACCATTTCAAACCCGAGCATCTGTGCCAGGTCGAAGGCCGCGATTTCGTGCAGGTAGGAATCCTTGACCATCGGCACCTCGCGCCCGTCGCCATAGCGAAAGATTCCCCGATGCAAGGTGTTCTCATCCTTGAAGATCGCCCGGAGGGTCTTGGTGCCATCGCTGAGTTCCATCCGGCGAGGCGAGGTGATGGCAAGGTCATCGAAATCTTCGGGTTTACTGGTTACCTCCGCGTTGAGGAGGAAATCCACCGCTTCCTGACCCGTGAGGGGCAGACCCACCACGATCTGATCGTCGGGGGTCTCTCCCGCCCCGGCAAAACCGATGGAACACAACAGATACAGCGACACGACGAATAGCGTCTTGATTCTCATATGTGCCCCCATCATACCTGTCCCCGTCGCTTCCACCGACATACCCTCTTCGGCTCCTTGCGGGCGGGACGCCCGCACCACAACGGCGCAGGTCTCCAAGGAACAACAAGGTAGAAGAGTGGTGGCTCGACAGTTCAACCGCCGTGGCAGCCACCACCAATCGGCCTCGACCGGATTTCGCCGGGATCGAGATTCCACTTGTCGCACAGGCTTACCGCGAGGCGTTCGTACTCGACACCGGTTTCGGCGTTCGCGCCCTCTGGAATCGCCGTCTCGTAGACGCTCTCGAGCCGTCGGTGCTCATCCTCGGGAAGCATCCGGTCGGCCATTTCGAAGAGGATGCCGTCCTCCTTGGCGATGTGCGCCTCGAGCAGGGCGGCGTAGGCGAGCGCATTCTCGACCGCGGTTCCGCGAGCGGAGGCATCCCCCGACGCCACGGCGTCGAGGCTGTCCGAGATCGCCTTGACATGCAGCCGACCTACCTCATGCTCGCTCAGCATCACTCCGATGGGGCCGCCATCGCTCGGCATTCCGGCCGTCTGAAGCGCGGGGAAAAGGTGGACCTCTTCCTTGGCGTGGTGCCAGGCATCGGCGTAGTTGCGGATGAAGTCCACCCCCTGCCGGAAGGTATCCATATCGAATCGGTCCTCGCTGCGGGCAGCGGTGCACGCCGCTCGCAGACAAGCGATCACACTTAGGATGGTCTCGTGTTCAGAGCGCAGAGCTTTGGTTGCCGTCATAACGTCTCCTTGATCATTTCTCGCAGTCGATATTGTGGTCTCGACATCGTCCTGCCGCCTTGATATCGGTCAAGGGACTCAGTCTCGAATGGCGGGGCCGGGATCGACACCGATTTCACCTGCACCGGTTGGAGCTCGTTCGAAAAGCCCGGGTACTTCGCACGGGCAGGCAAGATAACCAATCCCCCGACAGAGCCGTGGCACCTCCTTTGAGCGTTGGTCGACCTTTCAGAATCGCGGTGCTCCCGAGTGCGTTCTGGAAAATATTGGAACTTTTCCCGAGCTCGTTCGTTCAAACCAACAGAACATCTATTGCATCCAACCGTGGGAGGAAGCCATGCAGAAAACCCGATCGCTGATCCTGATTGCCGCCCTCATCTTAACCGCCGCCGTGGCACAAGCCCAGATCGAACTCCACCAGGAACACACGTTTGATGCTCGACCCGGGCAGACCGTCTCCATCGACGTGTCCTTCCACCGGGTCGAAGTCAAGATCCAACCGGGAGCAGAGGTCCACGCGGTGGTCGACATCTCCGCGAGCGGTTCCAGCGGCAAGGCCGAAAGGGCCATCGAAGAGCTCACTCCAGTCTTTCAGGAGAAGGGCGACACCATCATCATCCGATCCGTCCGCAAGGGTGGATGGAACTGGTGGTCAGGCAAGATCAAGGGTGAGGTCACGGTTACCATGCCGCCCGATCTCAACCTGACGGTCGACAGCTCGTCAGGTTCCGTCACCATCGAGGGCGACCTCGGCGACGCCGAAGTCGACTGCGACGCGTCATCGGGATCGGTCACCGTGAGAGGCGCGATGCAGCATCTGAATGTGGACACCTCGTCCGGTTCGATCAAGGCCGAGGTGAGCCGTCCGCTCGAGAGCTTCAACGCCGACGCCTCTTCGGGCAGCGTCCGGCTGCGCGGCGGCGCCCACTCGGCCTCGGTGGACACCTCATCGGGCAGCATCACCCTCGCGGGTCTCCGCGGCGACGCCGATCTAAGTGCTTCATCCGGAAGTATTTCGGCTCAGTGGGATTCAATTCCTCCCGGAGCATCGATCGACGCGGGAGCGAGTTCGGGCAGCGTCACTCTCGAGCTTCCGCCCGGCACCGAGGTTTCGGGAAAAGCACGCACCAGTTCGGGCGGGATCCGCAGCGACTACCCCGGCACCTTCGAGAAACGCAGCGCAACGTTCAGTGGTGGCTCGGGAGCGGTGGATGTTCGGGTGAGCACCTCGTCGGGAAGTGTGAAGGTGATCGAGAACTGAGAGCAGGGTCTACTGACCCGTCGCCGACCACTGTGAGGTATCTCCGGTCTCGAAACCATCGGCGAAGATCGGCCAGGCGGACGAGATCTCGTGCGAGAAAAGACCCGCCGTGCCGAACTCGGTGGAGAGATAGACCGGCCAGACCCGATTGCCGGTCATCGCCATACCGAGATAGTCGCCGATGAACTGACCGCTGCCGAGATCGGTCACGGCCGAGTCGAAGCTCGACGCGGTCAGCCGATGCCTGGACCAGCTTGCACCGCGATCATCGCTCCAGGCATAGAAGGCGTCGATCCAGGCGTTGGGCGCAGCGTCGCTCTGCACCGTCAGGCTCGTGTCGAGATAGAGCAGGTGAAGGCGGCCTTCGTCGTCGATCTCGAGCCAGGGGAAGAACTGATCTCCCGCCGGTTCGGGGTCTTCACTGATCACCATCGGAGGAGTCCAGTTGACGCCTCCGTCGTCGGAACGGGTGAGCCAGAGATCGACATCGGACTCGCCGCCGATCAATGAGCTGGTATCGAAGTAGACGCAGAACAAGGTCCCATCCACGGGGTCCACCGCGAAGGTCGCCAGCTGAGGCACCCGGAAGTCGCCCGGAATCTGGGGAGAAGAACTGACATCCCAAGAATCCAGAAGGGTCGTCACGGTTCCAACCGTGGTAATCGTCTGACCGCCATCGGTGGACCTTTTCATCATGTGGCGGTTGCCGTAGTTCCAGTATGAGACATAGACAGTGCCATCCGGTCCCGTCCTCGGCAGAAAACCGATCCCTGATCCCAGAGGCAAGGGGGACGACCAACTATCGCCGAAATCGTCCGAATACTGGAGACCAAGATTGTAGACGAGGTGGAGACGGGTGGTGTCGGGCATGCCCGGCCGCGGCCCCGCAGCCATCCAACCCTTGTCCGCCGAACTGCTGACAAGCGTGGTGACCGACGGCTCGAAAGCGTCCATCCCCGGTTGCTTGCGCGCGACAAACGCGCCCCCGTCGGTTCCGAAGGCGATAGCTCCGATCCACACCGTTCCGGTGCGGGGATCACTCGCCGTCATCGGGTCGCCTTCCACGTCCGCCTGGTTGGCGGCCGGGGCGCGCACCACCTGGTCCGTCCAGAGATCGCCGTCGAGACTCACGGCGACCCCGGTACGGATGGCTCCCGAACCGTAGTCGTTCCACCCGGCCACGACCTCTGTCTGAGCTCCGGCCGCCGCCGAGGTTTCGTTGGCCCGCGTCGAACCGAGGGTCGGGTTGAGCTGCACCTGTGGGCCGACTACCGGATCCACCAACGAGCCGTCCGGGAGGTTGAAGCTCGCCGTCGGCACCTCTGAGGTGGCAATCATCTCCGCAAGCTGGGTCGGCACCGACGCGCCGAGAGCCTCGGCCGAGAGCAGGTGTACGCGGGCCTCGGCCGGACTGGATTCCAACCAGTAGGCCGCGGCGAGCCGACCGTGTGCATCACCGTGGTCCGGATCGAGCTCGAGGACCGCCCGCCACGCGGCTATCGCTTGAACACGCTCCCCGAGCCGTTGCAGAGCCACACCCCGGTGGAACTGCGCGTCGACATCGGAGGGATCGACACTCACGGCCGTCGAAAACGCGGCCAGGGCTATCTCGGTCCGGCGGGTGGTGAGCAGGGCGCGTCCCAGGGCCGTCAGTAATCCGACATGGCCGGGAGCGCCCCGGACACCGGCCACCGCGCGTTCGACGGCCGGAGCTCGGAGTCCGCGGTAGAGCAGATCATCGATCTCGTCCGTCAGCGCCTGGACCGCCGGCGCCGACAACATCGGCGCGGGCTCCGCCACGATCAGTCCGTCCACCACCGTCACTCCCTCGAGGGCCCGGTCGAACTGCAACCGACGAAAGTCCGACACCGGACTCAGACCGGTGTCATCGCCGGTTCCGCCACATCCCACAATCAGGGACGAAGCAATGAGGGATGCAATCAGAAGGCGACAAGACAGCATGGGTTTCTCCCAGCGGGATTTGTATGTCAGGAGAGCATGCACCGGCGCGAAGGACCTGCGCCTGAAAACACCGGCCGAAACGTCTACGCCCCTTTGCCATTCATCGAAGCCATCTTCCTCGCAATCAACAGCGCCATCTCCAGCGACTGCTCATAGTTGAGCCGTGGATCGACGCGCGACTCGTAGGCGCGACGAAGATCAGCCTCGGCGAGTCCTCGCGCGCCGCCGACACACTCGGTGACGTTGTCGCCCGAGAGCTCGAAGTGAATGCCACCGAGATACGAGCCCATCTGGTTGTGAACATCGAAGCTCTGCTCCACCTCGCCGATGATGTTGTCGAACCGCCTGGTCTTGATCCCCTCGGAGGTAGTTTCGGTGTTGCCGTGCATGGGATCACAACACCACACGACACGACGACCGCTCGCCTGCGCCGCCCGGATCAACGGCGGCAATCCGTCGACGACCTTGCCGTAGCCGAATCGGTGGATGAGGGTGAGACGGCCAGGCTCGTCATCGGGATCGAGGATCTCAATCAGTTCAGTGAGCCATTCCGGGGTCATGCCCGGCCCGATCTTGACTCCGATGGGGTTGCGGATGCCCCGGTAATACTCGACGTGGGCGCCGTCGATCTCACAGGTCCGCATCCCCAGCCAGGGAAGGTGCGTGCCCAGGTTGTACCACCCATCGCGGCGAGGCACCTGGCGGGTCACGGCCTCTTCGTAGGGCAGGTGCAAGCCTTCGTGACTGGTGAAGAAGTCGACCCTGCTGATCTCCCCGGCTGTTGAATCGGCAAGGAGCTCCATGAATCTGATGGAGTCCGAAATGGACTCGACCATCGCCTGGTACTCGAGGGCTCGTGGTGAGTGCTCGACAAATTCGAGATCCCAGTATTCAGGGTGGCGGAGATCGGCAAAACCACCCTCGACCAGCGACCTGATGAAGTTGATGGTCAGCGCCGAGGTCTCGTAACCGCGCAGCAGGCGATCCGGGTCGGGGATGCGGTCCGCCTCGGTGAAGTCCGGCCCGTTGATGAGATCGCCCCGATAGGACGGCAGGCTGACCCCATCGCGGGTTTCGGTGTCCGATGATCTCGGTTTGGCGTACTGGCCGGCAAAGCGACCGACCCGGATGATCTTGCGCTTGAGGCCATAGGTCAGCACCAGGCTCATCTGCAGGAGGACCTTGAGTTTGTTGGTGATGATGGCTGCCGAACACTGGTCGAAGCGCTCGGCACAGGCGCCGCCCTGGAGGAGGAAACGACGGCCCTCGGCGGCCTCTGCGAGCTGCGACTTGAGGCGCTCGATCTCCCATGAGGTCACCAACGGCGGCAGGGACGAAAGCTCGCCGATGGCCTGGTCGAGGCGCTCTGGATCCGGGTAGGTCGGCTGTTGCCTCGCCGGGTGTCGACGCCACGAAGGAGGAGTCCAGTCAGTCATGGCCGCGAATCATACCTCACAGACCCGATTTCAGAGTCGTTGCTCCTCGATGAGCTCCATCCCCGTGATCTTCCACACGCCATCGACGGACTCGAGATGAAGATCAGCGACGTACCGGTTCATCCTCTGGTGGATGTGACCCCAGTGCCCGACCGCAGCCGCGACATTCCATTGGCAGCACAACCTGAGCCCAACATCAGAGTCCATCATCTCCAGACCGGTCAATTCGATCTCCTGGACCTTGGCCCTCGCTCCTCCCTGGCTTGCGAGCTCGAGGCCTCGGCGGGTCTCGAGATAGGTCTCGGTGAGCAGGTCGCCGGTGACGCTGTGTTCGAGCGTGTCGTAGATCATCTCTTCATCGCGGTAGTCAAACGCCCGATAGATATTGTGGAGCAGGGCGGAGACGATCTCGGACGCGCGTTCGGTATCGATGTTGACCGATCGGGCAGAAACCCAGCCGCCCGCGGCAAACGCCACGACCATCACCACCAGTACCCCGACTGCGGCCCAGGACTCGCTCCCACCGGCCGCTCTCGCACCTGCGCGGATGAGCAGGACCGCCGCCACTGCCAAACCGAGGCGGCACAGCCACATGGCGAGGCGAGTCCAGGCGGATGGCGGAGTCCGGACATCCATCAAGGTCGGCAGCTTGGGATTCTTCAAGAAATTTTTCCACCACAGTACGTTGTCATCACGCTGGAGGAAGAATCGGAGCGGTCCCGCCTCATCGGTGGCCGCACCCGGAATCCGTTCGACCCGGTCCGGGAAGAGCGTCCACGTCACCGCGGCTTCCTGGGGGTAGCCGGTCCGGGGCTGAATAAAGATCACGCCGAGGGTCGCGGAACTCGCATCGAGTTCGCGCGGCGGTGTGATGACCGTCGAGGTTCGCAGAGTTCGATTGAGAAAATTGATCCGTTCGAGAACCGGCACCACCGGCTCACCATCGATGGTGAGATCGAGGTGCTCACCGAGGAACCCTCCAACGCGCTGCTTGAGTTCGTCCTGGATCTCCACGGGAAAGGACCTCAGACCCTCGATGCCGAGATCGGTCCATGCCTGAATGTCGACCGGTCGAGCGATGATCTCGACCCGGACTTCGAATGGTTCGACATAGAGAAACACGTTGAGGGGCGAGTCGTACTGCCGCCACAGATTGCGATTTCGGAACTTGGAGAACCAGGGGTCGGTCCAGTCGAGATCGAGGGTCTCTTCACTGCCGAGATAGCGGAAATCCATGACCGGCAGTCCCTGGTGGTAGGTAACGAAACCGATGGTGGCCGTCGGAACACCACTCTCCGTTTTAGGCGGACTGAAGGTGAGGGTCTTCGGTCGACCGTCGAGGGGACAGGAGAAAACCACGAAGACCACCGGCGTGCCGACATCCTCGGCCACCGGCAGCGGTTCACCTGTGAGCTCATCGCGCGGCACCCTTCGCCGGGTCTCGAAGGAGACCAATCGGCCGCGCAACGGCGCACCACCATCCGCACGAATCACGAACTCCTCGGTAAAGAACCGCTCGAGAAGAACCTCTTCGGGCTCTGACTGCTGGCCCATTTTGACCCTGAACCTGTCCGGGAAAATGCTATCGAAGGCCACGAGGTCCGGCACCGAAGCCTCGAGTTCGACGCGAACCTCGTCGGAGCCGACGAAGATCTCCATCACCGTCGTCGCGGTCATGGCCTTGGTCACAACGATGGCATCGGCGAACGCGCTCGTGGCCGAGATCAGCGCGGCAAAGAACGCGACTGAGAGTACGACCACCGGCGTGGCAACGTGAATCCGATAGAGCTTGCCCATGAACGAATGGTAATCGATCACGCACCGTGGCTTCCATCGCGCTCGGATTGACGAACTCCTGTACGTCCCAGGTAAATGGTCTGCGATGGAGCTAATACCTGAGCCTCTTGCAAAAGCCCTGTTTCCCGATGGTCCGTGGTCTCTGTGCCGGCGAGACGCCAGCACTACAAAGGGCTGAGATCCATTGTA